>CANCUP010000093.1 GCA_947381325.1 Comamonadaceae bacterium | reverse complement strand
TCAGCGCGCATGCGCTCGGTCAGTCGCTCTGGCGGTCCCCCATCGGCGTCGGCGCCGATGGCAGCCAACTTCACCTTCATCTCAGGCGAGGCCAAGGCTTTGTTGAGCACCGCATTGATGCGGTTGATGATCTCTGCGGAAGTTCCTTTTGGAGCGAACAAAGCGTGCCAACCGCTCTTGTCGTAGCCCTTGATGCCCAACTCTTCCAGCGTAGGCACATCGGGCAATTGACCAGATCGCCTAGGAGTCGTGACTGCCAAAGCGCGCATGCGACCGGCCTTGATCAAGGGCGCCGCTGAGGGCACCACGTCGACCATCACATCGACCCGGTCCCCTGCCATTTCGGTCAGCGCCGGCGCGCTGCCCTTGAAGGGAATGTGGGTCCACTTCACGCCCACTGAGTTTTGAAAATGCACGCCCAACAAGTGCTGAAAACTGCCGCTTCCAGCAGAGGCCATGGTCAAGCCATTTGGGGTTGATGCAGACAGCGCCAACAACTCTTTGATGTTGTTGGCCTTGAGGCCATTGCGAACCACGATGATGCCCGGTGCCGAGGCAAAAGGAATGATGGCCTCTAAGCGCGCCAACGGATCGAAGTTGCGGTCTTTGTACAACACCGGGCTGATGGCCGCAGGCCCCGTGCTGGGCACCAGCAAGGTGTACCCATCAGGTGTGGCGGACGCCACTTGCTCTAGGGCGAGCATGCCGCCCGCGCCTGGTTTGTTCTCCACAGTGAACGCTTGCCCAAAAGCTTCGGCCAAGGATTGCGCCATCAAGCGTGCGGCGGTGTCGGTGGCGCCACCGGGCGGATAAGGCACCACGATCTTGACAGGACGGTTGGGATAAGCCTGTGCCGACACGGGACCTGCCATCAGCAGTGCCATCCAAGCCATCACTACGGCAAAACATATTTTCATCACGGTCTCCTTGCATTGTGGTTGCCAAAGGGCAGCGCTTATTCGACTTTCATTTGGGTTGCACGGATCAACTCACTCCAGCGTTCAACTTCGGTTTTGACTTGGTCACGCAATTTCTCTGGGGGACCACCCACAGTGATGGCCCCCAAGCCTGCATAGCGTTGCTTGACATCAGGTTGCTCAAGGATGCGGTTGACCTCCGCATTGAGTTTGTTGACGATCTCTGTCGGTGTGCCGGCGGGAGCAAACAAAGCAAACCACCCATTGGCCTCAAAGCCAGGCAGCGTCTCGGCCACGGTGGGGATATCAGGGGCTGTGGGCACGCGCTGCAAACTCGTCACGCCCAAGGCGCGCAAGCGCCCGGCCCGTATGTGCGGCATGGCAGAAGGAATGCCGTCAAACATGATGGGTATATGACCACCCATCACGTCGTTGAGGGCGGGTCCGCTGCCTTTGTAGGGCACATGCAGGATCGCAATGCCCGCAGCACGTTTGAACAACTCGCCCGCCATGTGCGGGGTAGAGCCTTGACCCGGAGCCGCAGAGCTGTATTTGTCCGGGTTGGCTTTGGCCAAATCGATGAGCTCTTTGACGGTGGTGGCCGGAAAAGACGGATGCACCACGATGATGTTGGGCGACACGGTGATCCAAGCCACAGGCGCGAAATCACGGATCGGATCAAACCCCGCATTGCGGTAGAGGCTGGTGTTGATGCCATGTGTACCACCTGTCGCAAAAAACAAGGTGTAGCCATCAGGCGCTGCGCGGGCAGCAGCCACCGCACCCACATTGCCACTGGCACCCGCTCGGTTGTCGACCACCACTTGTTGTTTGAGGGCCAGTGAGAGTTTTTCTGCCAACACACGGCCTGTCACATCGGTGGGACCACCAGGGGGAAACGGAATGATCAAGGTGATGGGCTTGCTGGGGTAACTCTGCCCCCACACCAAACAGGGCAAGACGCTGATGCCAGATAAAAAGGCCAACGCCAGCGTGATGCACTTTCTTCGGATCGTCAACATGGTGTTCTCCTCAGGTTAGACCACCGCATAACACAGCAGTCACACATCGCTACACAACAAACGCCTCACGCAGCACCCGCTTGAGTACTTTGCCATTGGCATTGCGTGGCAACTCAGTTCGAAACTCCACCGATTTGGGCACTTTGTAGCCCGCCAACCGCTCGCGACAACGCGCCAACAAAACTTCAGGGTCAAGCACTGCTTGTGGGGCAAGCACCACCACGGCATGGACGGCCTCGCCCCAAGTAGAGTCGGCAATGCCGACCACAGCGACCTCCATCACGCCAGTTTGCTCGAGCAAGACCTCTTCAATTTCAACCGGGTACACGTTGACGCCACCACTTTTGATGACATCTTTGCTACGGTCAACAATGTAGACATAGCCCTCTTCATCGATCCGGCCCACATCGCCTAGGGTGCACCAGTCGCCCGAAAAAACCGCTTGGTTTTTTTCTGGAGCCTTGTAGTAACCGGAAAAAATTGTCGGACCACGAAGCCAAATTTCTCCGATCTCGCCTACGGGTACATCTTGCCCCGATTCGTCACGAATGGCCACCTCAGTATCAAACACCGGACGACCGACACAGCGACGTTTGCGTGCTTGGTCTTGTGGACGCAGATTGGTGATGACGCCAGCCTCTGTGGCGCCATAAAACTCGTGCAAGCCACATGCAGGAAAAGTGGCGAGCACACCCTCTTTGGTTTGTGTGGTGAGCGCCGATCCACCCGAGATCATCATGCGCAGGCTGGTCCAATCATGCGCAGCCAGTGTCTTGGTACCCAAGGCCAAGATACGCTCATACATGAAAGGCACAGCAAACATCCAAGTCACGTGGTGGTTTTGGATTTGTTGCAAGGCCTCTAAGGCGTCAAAGTGTTCCAAAATGACCACTTCACCGCCCAAATACAACTGCGCCAAGGTAAAGGTGAACGGTGCCGTGTGATGAAACGGCCCACAGTGCAGCGAGACATCGTGCTCGCTCAAACCAAACTCGAGTGCCCAGTAGTGGTAGGCCAAAGCACGGTTACGTTGCGTCACCATGGCGCCCTTGGGACGCCCGGTGGTGCCTGAGGTGTAACCCAGATAAAACACATCCAATTCACCCACTTCCACGTCTAAGGGTGTGTTGGGTGCTGTGTCGATGGCCTGGGTCAAGCTGTCGTGTGCCAAGTCTGCACCTTCGCCGTGACGCAAAAATACCCTGACAGGCAGTCCTTGAGTTGCAGGCAAGACGGTGTACGCAAACGCCTCACCGTAAATCAAAGCCAGCGCAGCACAATCTTGCAATTGAACCGCGTACTCTGAGGTGGTGAATCGGTAGTTGAGTGTGACCATCGTCAAGCCTGCTTTGGCGCATGCCATGGCGATCACCACGTACTCCATGCAATTGGGCAACACGACCGCCACGCGGTCACCCCGCTGGAGCCCTCGTGCCAGCAATGCATGCCCCAATTGGTTGGCCGTAGCATCTAGTTGCACGTAGGTCAAATGGCGCGCACCACAACGCAATGCAACCTTGTTGCCTGCACGCTGCGCCGCCAATGCCAAGGCCCGCCAGACGGTGAGCTCGATCATCTGAAATTACCCAATCACCCGGTGCTGAACCAAGTAGGGACGCTTGAGATGTTCAGCGATGCGAATGGGGCGATGCGGCAACATGGCAATGGCGTGCCCGGTATGGGTGACTTCACCGCGTTGGTTGACCGCAGAGACCTCGAGTTCAACCAAATTGATTTCATCCTCGACCCACTTGCGGGTGACCTTGGCGTGGCAGCTCAGGCTGTCGCCAGGACGCACGATCAGCACCGCTTTGGTGGAGAACGTGCGCATGGGGCGGTCCCACAACCAGTCGGTCAGCATTTGGCCAATGAAGCCCATGCCGATCATGCCGTGTGCAAACACACCGCCCATACCGCCAATGTCTCGCGCAATGTCCTCGTCCACATGGCTGGGGTTGAAGTCACCGGAGGCTCCCGCAAAACGGGCAATTTGCAAACGTGTGATGGGCGGCTTTTTGAGCTCGAGGGTCATGCCCACCTGGACATCTTCAAACCAGGGGCCTTCGATTTTGGGTTCCACCACAGCATGCTTGGGGGCAGAGAGTCGTTCGTTGTAGTCCATGTCAGTCCTTAGCAAATATGAATGTCATTCATTTGTCGCGCACGAAAAACAACTGGGTGGCTTCCACCAGCTTTTCGTCGGCATCGTTTTTGAGCTTGATGAGTACCGTGAAGAAACTCAACTCGCCATAGGTTTTGCTTTTTTTGCGGCCTGCATCGACCACTTTGATCTTGTGCCACACCGTGTCGCCAGGACGCACAGGTTTGAAATAGTGGATAACTTGCTCGCCATGCAAAAGCAAAGGCAAATCGACCTCGGTTTCCGACAGCACCAAAGTGGTTTTGAAATCTCGGAAGCAATTGATCAACGTGGGAGGCGCCACGATGCCAGCATTGCCGCTTTGGCTGGCAATGCCATCGTCGAGAAACAGTGGGTTGTAGTCCTCCAGGCAGCTGCACAGCGAATCAATTTGTCGCTGCGTTACCACCACCTGAGTCCAGGGGGTTTCTGCACCTAGTGCATTTTGGTTGATGGGCATTCTTTCTCCTTTAAGTGTTTGTCAGCCGTTGAAGCCGAGTTCGGTTGAAATAAGAGGCGCTGCCGCGAGCGTGCTCTCGGCAATTTTCTTGCTGGCTTGCGCATTGACCACATTGAGTGGGTAGACCACCGACAAAGCAGCCACCATGTCGCCATGTGCATCAAAGATGGGGGCGGCAACTGCGCCAGCACCCAAGGTGTTTTCGCCCCGGTTCCAGGCCACCCCCTCGCGCCGAATTCGCGCCAAGGCTTTGTCGAGCTCATCGCGTTGCGTCAATGTGTGGGGCGTCGCGCTCGGCAAATCCCCCTGTGAGAACAACTTGTCCAACATGGCCGGATCACCCAAAGCCAAAAATAGTTTGCCTGCCGCCGTGGTGTGCAAATCACGGTAGTCACCCAAACGCATGATCACGCGCAGCGCGCTGGGACTGTCCACCGTGGCCACCACCAAGACCCGATCTCCATCCAGAACCGTCAAGTGCGCGGACTGCCCCGTTTGTTGGACCAACGATTCGAGTTTGGCTTGGGCCACGCGGATCAAATGGTTTTCCCGGGTGTAAAGCGTGCCCAAACGAAAAGCACCCGCACCGATACGTATGCGCTGTGTGACCGCATCTTTTTCCAACATACGCCAATCGCGCAAAGACGATACCAAGCGAGACACCACGCTTTTGTGCATACCCAAAGCGGTGCTCAACTCACCAATGGTGAGTTCGGTTTGTTCGCTGCTGAATGCGTGCAACACACGCATGGCTTTGTCGACCGTTTTACGCGAGGCGTCTTCTGTCATGGGCATTTCAATTTTTCATCAGTTGCTAATATAGCAACACCATTTCTTTATTAGCAACTTTTGCAAATTATGAAAGTCTTGTATGTGGACTGTCAACGCAAGACCAATCACCTGCGCGACACAGCCCTGAGTCACGCAAAAACACACCGCCGTTAGATTTGCTTTGGTTTTGAAATGGAAACTGCGCAGCCAACTGCGCCCGGGCAAAGACGCTGTCAGAGTGCGGGATGCACTCGGGTGGCCAACACCTTGTCGATGCGACGGCCATCCAAATCGACCACCTCCAACATCCAGCCCGCGCATTCAAAGCACTCAGCCACTTGCGGCAGATGCCCGGCGATGGCCATCACCAAGCCGGCCACGGTGTTGTAGATGTCGCGGTCTTCGTCGGGCAATTCGCGGATGTTCAAACGGGCTTTGAACTCGGCCACCGGCATCAAGCCATCGATCAACCAACTGCCGTCCGCACGCGGTGTGGCCCAGGCTTCGTCGGTGGCGGTGGCTTGCAGCAGTTCACCGGTGATGGCTTCGAGCAGATCGCGCGGTGTCATCAGGCCTTGCACCACGCCGTATTCGTCCACCACCAACACCATGCGCCCATGCGCTGTGGCGCGCTCGACCGGACGGCGGAATTGCTCGAGCAAATCCAAGCCGCTCAAGGTTTCCGGCACAAACGCCACGGGTTGGGCCAAGCTCTCGACCGCCATGTCAGTGCCTGGCGGCAAGCGCAGCAGTTGGGACACGCTGACCGCACCCACCACATCGTCCAAGCCATCTCGACACACCGGGTACCACGAGTGCGCACCTTGCGCGCCCACTTGCGCGAGCGCTTGGGGCACGGTGGTTTTGGCGTCTAGCCATTCGATGTCAGAGCGATGCACCATGATCGAGGTGAGCGAACGCTCGTCGAGGTTGAACACGTTTTGCACCATCTGGTGTTCATGCTGCTCAATCACGCCCGCGTCCACGCCTTCGACCAAACTGGCAGAGATTTCTTCTTCCGTCATGGTGCGGCCACCATGCACCTCCACCCGCAGCAGCTGGAGCATGGCACTGGTGCTGGCAGACAGCAAACTCACAAACGGGCGCGCGATGGTGGCCAGCGCCAACATCAGCGGCGCAGCCAAGCGCGCCACGGGCTCGGGATAGAGCTGGCCAATGCGCTTGGGCACCAACTCGCCAAACAAAATGGTGCTGAAGGTGATCAAGGTCACCACCAGCGCAGTGGCCAAACCTTCGGCAAAGCGATCGGCCACGCCTTGGGTGAGCAACCAATCGGATAAGTTGGCACTGAAAGCCGCCTCACCCACGATGCCGTTGAGCACGCCGATGGACGTGATGCCAATTTGCACGGTGGACAAAAACTGGGTGGGGTTGGCCATCAGCTTGAGCGCCGCACGCGCCCCGCTGTCACCGGCCTCATCGAGTGCGGCCAAGCGCGCTTTGCGGCTGGATGCCAAGGCCATCTCGGACATGGCAAACACGCCATTCAAGAGGGTCAGTAAAACAATCAGCAAAACATCCATGGGGGGGCAATCGGGTGAAACAACATTGGCGACAATTCAACCATGGCACTTTACTTGATTGGTGACGTGCAAGGCTGTGACGAAGCCTTGGCGCGTTTGCTCACCCACATCGATTTTTCTCCGAGCCGCGACACGCTGTACCTGCTCGGTGACTTGGTCAACCGCGGTCCCGACAACGTGGGCGTGCTGCGTCGCTTGATGGCCTTGGGCAGCAGCGCGCAATGCATTTTGGGCAACCATGATTTGCACTTGTTGGCCGTCTCGCAAGGGGTGCGCGCTGCGCACCGGCAAGACACCATCGCCGACATCTTGAACGCGCCCGATCGCACAGCCTTGCTCGACTGGTTGCGTCAGCAACGCATGGCGATGCGTGTGGGCCAAGTGTTGATGGTGCACGCGGGCGTGCTGCCGCAGTGGACGCCTGAGCAAACCTTGGCACTGGCCGGCGAGGTGGAAGACGTGTTGCGCGGTGACGCGCTGGCCACCTTCCTGACGCAAATGTATGGCGGCTTGCCCAACCAGTGGCACGATGACTTGCAAGGTGCCGACCGTTTGCGTGTGATCGTCAACGCACTGACGCGCCTGCGTTTTTGTGATGCGCAAGGCGCGATGGATTTCAGTGTGAAAGAAAGCGCAGACCAAGCGCCTGAGGGTTTGATGCCTTGGTTTGATGTGCCCGGGCGACGCAGCGACGAGGTGACCGTGGCTTTTGGCCATTGGTCCACGCTCAAAAAGGTGAACCAAGCCAAGGTGGTGTGTCTGGACGACGGCTGTGTGTGGGGCGGCTGCTTGAGTGCCTTGCGCATCGAGCAGCCAGAGGTCATGGGCGATGTGCGTCAACTCCCGGTTCTGAGCGTGAAATGCCAGCAAGCCCTGAACCCGCTGGCATGAGACTCAAGGCATGAGGCTCACTCGACGGTTTTGAACAAGGCCGCCACTTTGCGCTTGGGCTTGATGTTGGGCGACTTGCGCAATGGCTCTTTGGGCGCGACCGCTTCACCCTCGGCACGCACGGGCGCTTCGTAGGGCTTGTCAAAGAAGGGATCGTGTGACACACGCGGCGCAGACGCGTGGTTGCTTTCGCGGCGAGCACGGGCCTGGCCTTCAGGGGCACGGGGCTTGTCAAGCACATCGCGTGGATCGTCTTCACCCCAGGCACGGCGCCCGGTGTTGATGCGGCCACGGGGACGGTCTTCTTCAAACTCCACGGCTTCGAGGTCGATCTTGGTCTTGAGCAGTTTCTCAATGTCGGCGACCAAACGCTGGTCGCTGCCAGAGACAAAGCTGATGGCCTGACCCAAAGCGCCTGCACGGCCCGTGCGGCCAATGCGGTGCACATAGTCTTCGGCGTTGAACGGAATGTCAAAGTTGAACACCGCGGGCACGTCTTTGATGTCCAAGCCGCGTGCGGCCACATCGGTACACACCAGCAAGTCCACCTCGCCACGCTTGAACGCTTCGAGGGCTTTCAAGCGCTCGTCTTGGCTCTTGTCGCCATGCAAGGCGGTGGTGCGCAGGCCATCGCGTTCGAGCGAGCGGGCCAAGCGGGCGCAACCGAGTTTGCTGTTGCAAAACACAAAGGCTTGGGTGATGCCATTGCTTTTGACCAGTTGTTTGAGCGCGCGGTATTTGTCGTCCACGCCCACGCTGTAGAAATGCTGCGTCACGGTGGACGCGGTCTCGTTGGGACGCGCCACTTCGATGGTGACGGGGTTTTGCAAATAGCTGCCGGCCAAGCGCTTGATCTCGGGCGAGAAGGTGGCCGAGAACAACAGTGTGGTGCGCTGCTTGGGCAAGTGGCTCAAGATGCGTTGCAAGTCGGGCAAGAAACCAATGTCCAACATGCGGTCGGCTTCGTCGAGCACCACATATTCCACTTGGTTGAGCACCACGTTCTTGGCTTCGATGTGGTCGAGCAAACGCCCGGGCGTGGCCACCAGCACCTCGACGCCTTTTTTCAGCTCCAAGGTTTGGGGTTTCATGTCCATGCCACCAAACACCACGGCACTGCGCAAGTTGCAGTACTTGGCGTAGGCCTTGACCTGTTGGGCCACTTGGTCGGCCAGCTCGCGCGTGGGCAACAACACCAAGGCACGCACAGGATGCCGTGCGGGCGAGGTGGAGGTGTTTTCGTGCTTGAGCAAGCGCTGCAACAGGGGCAGCGAGAACGCCGCTGTTTTACCGGTGCCGGTTTGGGCAGCGCCCATCACGTCTTGGCCCGTCAGAACCACCGGAATGGCCTGGGCTTGGATGGGGGTCATGGATTCGTAGCCCATTTCGGCCACGGCGCGCGCCAGCGAGGGCGCCAGCTGCAAATTGGAAAAAGAAGATGTCATGTCAGGGGCTGATTGTCGCACCCCTGGCGGATGACTCGAAATCGGGGTGAATCAAGCCTTTTCAGGTCTTGGGCAGGGTCACACCGACTTGGCCTTGGTACTTGCCGCCACGGTCTTTGTAGCTGGTTTCACAGACTTCGTCGCTCTCAAAGAACAACACCTGGGCACAGCCCTCACCGGCGTAAATCTTGGCGGGCAGCGGTGTGGTGTTGGAGAACTCGAGCGTCACATAGCCTTCCCACTCAGGCTCAAACGGTGTGACGTTGACGATGATGCCGCAGCGCGCGTAGGTGCTTTTGCCCAAGCACACGGTCAGCACATTGCGCGGAATGCGGAAGTACTCCACGGTGCGTGCCAGCGCAAAGCTGTTGGGCGGGATGATGCAAACATCCGAGTTCATGTCGACAAAGCTGCGCTCGTCGAAGTTCTTGGGGTCCACCACCGTGCTGTAAATGTTGGTGAACACTTTGAACTCAGGGGCACAGCGAATGTCGTAGCCGTAGCTGCTGGTGCCGTAGCTGACGATTTTTTCGCCGGCGGCATTTTGGCGAATTTGGCCCGGCTCGAACGGCTCGATCATGCCGTGCTGCTCTGCCATGCGGCGAATCCATTTGTCTGATTTGATGCTCATGGGAATATTTTAGGGGGTGTCGTTCAATGCCCGGAGGTGCCGTTGGGTCAATCGTCGTGCTCGACAAAGCGCTCAAAACAGACCTTGAGTTCATGCAGCCAGTGCTGGCGCTGAACCTCGCTGACAAAGCTGGCTTCAAAGCTGTTGCGCGCCAGGGCATAGGCTTGCTGGGCGTTCATGCCGGTGGCGGCAAAGGTCTGCACAAAGTTGTCGTTCATGTAACCGCCAAAGTAAGCCGGGTCGTCTGAGTTAATGGTGACGCACAAGCCCGCATCGAGCAGCTGCGCAATGTTGTGGTCGGCCAAGTTGGGGAACACGCACAGCTTTTGGTTGGACAAGGGGCACACCGTGAGCGGCACGCGGTCTTTGGCCAGGCGCTGCATCAGCACCGGGTCGTGGATGGCTTGCACACCGTGGTCGATGCGCTCCACATGCAGCACATCCAACGCGCTCCAGATGTAGGCCGGTGGCCCCTCTTCCCCCGCATGCGCCACCAAATGCAAGCCATGCGCCTTGGCCAGCGCAAACACCTGGGTGAACTTCTCGGGCGGATGCCCCACTTCGCTGGAATCGAGCCCCACGCCAATGAACTTGTCTTTGAAAGGCAAGGCCTCTTGCAGCGTGTGCAGCGCGGCCTCTTCGCTCAGGTGGCGCAAGAAACACAGGATGAGTTGGGCATCCACACCCAGCTGCGCTTTGGCGTCCACGCAGGCACGGTGCAAACCGTGGATCACCGTCTCCATTGGCACGCCACGCTCGGTGTGGGTTTGCGGATCGAAAAAGAGCTCCGCATGCACCACATGGTCGGCAGCCGCGCGCTGCAAGTAGGCCCAGGCCATGTCGTAGAAGTCTTGCGCGTGCAGCAACACGCTGGCTCCGGCGTAGTAGATGTCCAAAAAGCTTTGCAGGTTGGTGAAGGCATACGCCGCACGCAGGGCCTCTACGCTGGCATAAGGCAAGGTCACGCCGTTGCGTTGCGCCAGGGCAAAAATCAACTCGGGCTCAAGCGAGCCTTCGATGTGAATGTGCAACTCAGCCTTGGGCATGTCACGCAAGAGCTGTGGCAAACGGTAGGCGGCAACGGCGTGGACTTTGAACATAGAGAACTCCTGGCGAGCCGAGAATCTTAAAAGAATCAAGCCAGCGTCAAATCGCTGGACTGAATGCGTTTGACTCCTTTGGCAGTCATGTTCTTCCACGCGGCAGCCACCGAACCATGGAGGTCAATGCCACGGCACGCATCTTCCACCACATAGGTGACAAAGCCTGCACTGCGCGCATCCAAGGCCGTCCAAGCCACACAAAAGTCGGTCGCCAAACCCACCACAAACACCGTTTTGATGCCCCGCTGCTTGAGGTAGCCCGCCAAGCCCGTGGCGGTCTTTCGGTCGGCCTCCATGAAGGCCGAGTAACTGTCTACATCGGCGTGGTAGCCCTTGCGCAAGATCAATTGGGCGCTGGGCAACTTGAGCTCAGGGTGCAAGGCCGCATCGGCGCTGCCTTGCACACAATGGTCGGGCCACAGCACCTGGGTGCCGTAGGGCATGGTGGTGGTCTCGAACGGTTTTTTACCGGGGTGAGCGCTGGCGAACGAGGCGTGGCCAGGCGTGTGCCAGTCTTGTGTGACCACAATGTTGGCAAACGCGCTCGCCATGCGGTTGATCACCGGCACCACTTCTGCCCCTTTGGCCACTGGCAGGCTGCCCCCTTCCACAAAACAGTTTTGCACATCCACCACGATCAAGGCGGCGTCATGGCCCGGTTTGATTTTTTCGGCGGACAAAGCCCAAGGGGCGATAGACCCCAGCGCGCCCAAAGCGCCCAGGCTTTGAAGAAGATGTCTGCGTGACGATGACATAGAGAGACTCCTAAAGAGAATCGGCGCACGAAAGGTGCGCCGATACCAACAAGCAAGAACGCTAGGCCTGAGCTTACTTCTTCACCGGCTCATCAGGCTTCTTGTCGTTGCCTTCAATGAACGGGCTCCATGGCTTGGCCTTGACTGGACCGGGTGTCTTCCACACCACGTTGAATTGGCCATCGGCCTTGATCTCGCCAATGAACACCGACTTGTGCAAGTGGTGGTTCTTCTCATCCATCTTGCTCGTGATGCCGCTCGGTGCCGTGAAGGTCTGGCCCGCCATGGCCGCAATCACCTTGTCCACGTCCGTGCTCTTGGCCTT
>CANCUP010000092.1 GCA_947381325.1 Comamonadaceae bacterium | reverse complement strand
CCTGGCGACGCCAGGTTGTAGTTGTGCGCCAAGGGCAAGATGGCCATGAAACGCGTGGCCTCGTTGAAGGCCGTGGCCGCGCCACACAACTTGGCGTTGAGCACATAGTCGTTGTGGGTGCGCGGAATCAGTTTGGACATCGACGTCGTGCCACCCGACAACAACATGGTGGCCACTTGGTCTGGGTCGGGCCGCAGGCCTTGCAACACCTGGTCCACCTCGGCAGCCGACAGGTCTTGCGCCAAGTGCGACATCAAGGCAGCTTGCCCAGGCAAGGGCTCGCCTGCCACCCACACATGCGTCAGATGGGCAAACTCTGGGGCTACGTCTTGCGCCATGCTGCGAAAGTCAAAGCTGCCCACCACGCCGGGCACGATGTAGGCCACAGCCCCCGAGGCGCGGATGAAGTGGCGGACCTCGGCATGTCGGTGGGCGCGCAAGGCCATCACAGGAATGGCACCGATCCAATTCAAGGCCAGGTAGGTCACCACAAACTCGATCGAGTTGGGCAGCTGCATGACCACGCGGTCTTGCGCTTGCAAGCCGGCTCGGTGCAAGCCCACCGCCAAACGCTTGGAGCGGTCGATCAGCTGGGCGTAGGTGAGCGTTTGACCGGCCTGGGTCACGGCCACTTGGTCGGGCCGCTGGCGGGCGCTGCGCTCGACCATTTCTGAGATGGTCAGCCCCTCCCAAATGCCTTGTTGTTTGTAGTGCTGGGAGAGTTCCAGCGGCCATCCAATGAATCCATCCATGCTTTGCCTCTTTGTTGTGTGCTGTCTGTGAGTGATGTGGCTGAGTGCTTTATGAGGCCACCTCGGGATGCAAGGCTTCGTAGGCCTTGGCCAATGCAGGGTCGCGGCGCATCATCTCGGCGTGGCTGATGCGGCCCGTGCGCGTCATGTAGCTGTAGGCAAATTCCACCGGGGTGAGCGCGGGCACCAATTGGTCCATCTCTTCGTACCAACGGATGCTCACATTGGCGGCATCCCAAATCTTTTTCATCGGTGGCAGGCGTGTTTCTTGGAAAAGCGCCAAGGCAGCGGGCACATCAGTCCCCAGCGCTTTGAACGCCTTGTACAAAGAAACCGCGTCTTCCATCGCCAAGCGGGTGCCCGAACCGATGGAGAAATGCGCCGTGCGCAGCGCGTCACCGATCAACACCACATTGTCAAAGCTCCAGCGTTCATTCCAGATCGCGGGGAAGTTACGCCAATGCGAGTGGTTGCTGATGATGGGGTGCTGCTGCAAGTCTTTGGCAAACACCTGCTCGCACAGCTGGATGGTGTCTTCAGGGCTCATGTCGGCAAAGCCCGCACGCTCCCAGGTGTCGTGCGTGACCTCCACCAAGAAGGTGCTCATGTCAGGCCGGTAGCGGTAATGGTGGGCACAGAACACGCCGTGTTCGGTTTCGCGAAACGTCAGGGTCAGGCTGTTAAAGGGCTGGGTCGTGCCATACCAAATGAATTTGTTGGGCCGCCAATCGGTGGTGGTTTGAAACTTGTCTTCGTTTTCAGTGCGCAACCACGAGAACGCGCCGCTGGAGCCCACCACCAAATCGGCCTCACCCAGTTGGGCCAAGCTGGTGATGTCGGTGTCGAAATGGATGGGAACATCCAGCTTCTCCACATAGTCAAACAGCAGGGTCAACAGCTCCAAACGACCGATCGAGGCAAAGCCGTTGCCTGCAATCGGGATGGTGGTGTCGTTGTGCACCACCGTGATGTCGGGCCAGTTCTCCAGGTGCGGCGTGAGGTATTGGTACAGCGCTTCGTCGTCTGCGCGTAAAAAATCCAGTGCGCGGTCTGAGAACACCACGCCAAAACCCCAGGTGGCGTCACGCGGGTTGCGTTCAAAGATTTCAATGTCGTGCGTGGGGTCGAGTTGCTTCATCAGGGCAGCGAAATACAAACCTGCGGGGCCTGCGCCCAAAATTCTGATCTTCATCGTGACGTTTCCTTTGCGTGCCCGAGATTAACCCAGAAGTTGGTGCTTTACGGCACACTCTTTGCTAAGTAAACCCCTGTTGAAGTCTCCGTTGTGTCTTGTCAAAAACCACGTGCTGTGCACGTTGAAAGGTTCCTATGTCCACACACCGTTCATCTGCTGGCCTCACACGCCGCAACGCCTTGCATGCACTGACGGCCAGCGTGGCCGTTTTGGCCCTGCCGGCACATGCAGCCTGGCCCGACAAACCCATCAAGCTGGTGGTGACCTTTCCACCGGGCGGCGCCAGCGACATCGTGGCGCGCGTGATGGCCGAACAACTGAGCATCAAGTTAGGCCAGCCCGTGGTGGTGGACAACCGCCCTGGCGCCGGAGGCAGCGTGGGTGGCAGCTATGTGGCGCAGTCGCCCGCTGATGGCTATGTGCTGATGCTCTCCAACTCCACCCCCATTTCCATTGGGCCATTTGCCCTGGAAAAACAACCGTATGACCCAGTCGAAGCCTTCACCCACATCGCCTCGATTGGTGCGGCACCTTGTGTGGTGATGGCCAACCCGGCATCGGGCATTCGCAGCCTCAATGACTTACAGGCCCACGCCCGCAAAGAGGGCCGACTCGATTTTGGTTCTGGCGGGCCCGCATCGATCGGCCACATCTACGGCGAGTTGATGAAGAAAGAGTTGGGCCTCAACATGGTGCACGCGCCTTACCGGGGCGGTGCGCCCATGACCACCGATTTGATTTCGGGCGTCATCCCGGTGGGCATGGATGTGTTGACCGCCTATGTGCCGTATTTCAAAACCGGCCAATTGGTGCCTCTGGCCGTGACCTCGGCCAAGCGCTCGCCACTGGTGCCCGATGTGCCCAGCATCACCGAGTTGGGCAACTCCCGCAAGCTCGTGCTCGACAATTTCTTTGGCGTGTCTGGCCCCGCCAAAATGCCCGTCGACGTGGTGGCACGCATCCACGACGCCTGCAACGAAATCATGACCCAAGCCGACATCAAAAAGCGCATGCTCGATTTGGGCATCACCCTCACCCCCAACTCAACCGCCAGCTTCACCGCCTATGTGCGAGATCAGGTGGAGACCTTGGCACCAGCGGTCAAGGGCGCAGGCGTCAAACTTTAAAAACCACCTTCGTACACGTCACACAGCCGCCTCGTGCGGCTTTGCATGTTTCAGCCGATGGCTTCAAACAACACGTCTTGTGCACCCTGCCAGAGAATTTTTCGCCCCATGGCCGCCAAGTGCTCGCGCCCTTCCACCACCGTCAAGAAGTGGTTGCCCGCGAGTTGCCCCATCTTGCTGGAAAAGCTGCATGCGCCATAGGCCCAGATGATTTCGGTTTCACTGTAACCACCCGGATAAAACAAGATGTCGCCCACTGAGGGATGGCTGGTGTGGTTCTCATAAGCGAGACCGGGCGACCAGTCTCCCAGCGGCACCCACACGCCCTCGCCGCTCCAGCGCACATGGATGAGCTGCTGGCGGTAAGGCAGCAATTTTTTGAAAGCCGCAACGGTCTGCGGTGCATCCGGGTGGGTGTGCGCCACAAAAGTGAAGCCCGCAGCAGTGATGCGAATTTTTTCAACCATGGGAATCCTTTGAACATTCAGCACAACAAGACATGGGATGTGGTGACTCGGCAGCGATCAACTCAGCGAAAAGTCATTCTTGCGCTGGGTCCAACCCGTCATGCGCAGCTCGAAAAAAGCAGACACGGCATACAGGGCAATGCCCAACACCGCCAAGATGAACAAGCCCGCAAACACCATGGGCACGTCAAAGTTGCCGCTGGCAATGATCATCACGTTGCCAATGCCTTTGTTGGCGGCCACGGTCTCTGACAAGACAGTGCCGACAAACGCCAAGGTGATGGCAATCTTGAGTGAGGCAAACAAATACGGCAGCGCGCGGGGCAAACCCACGTTCCACAAAATGTCGAGCTTGGACGCACCGAGCACCCGAAACACGTCTTCCAGCTCGGGCTCGGTGGTGGCCAGACCCGTGGCCACGTTCACCACCACGGGGAAGATGCAGATCACGGCCGAGGTCAAGATGGCGGGCACCGTGCCTGAGCCAAACCAGACCACAAAAATCGGCACCACCGCCACTTTCGGAATGCTCGAGAACCCCACCAACAAGGGATAAGCCACGTCATAGGCCAGCTTGGACGAGCCAATCACAGCGCCCAACAGCACCCCCACCAACACGCCGATGGCAAAGCCCGCCACGGTGGTGTAGAGGGTCTGTAAGGTATGCGGCCACAACAGCGGCATTTTTTGCCACAGCACCACCGCAATTTGACTGGGTTTGGGCAAGACCAGATCGGACACACCCAAGGCCACGCAGGCCATTTCCCAAAGCACAAAAAAACCGATCAGCACCGTCGCTGACAGAACGTTGTGTTGGATGTTTTTAGACAACTGGCTCATGACACGCTTTCAGGGGTAGAGGCCTTGGCCGAGGTCACGGGGTGGGCGGATGGGTCGTCCTCGGTGCGTGCCTGGGCAATGCACATGCGAAGCTGTTGCACCAGACTGGCGAACTCGGGTGAGTAGCTTTTTTCAAGCGTGCGTGGGCGCTCAAAGGGCACAGGGCTGTCTTGCAAGATACGACCCGGGCGCGAGGTCATCACACAAATGCGACTGGCCAAATAGGCCGCCTCACGCAGGTCATGGGTCACCAACAACACGGTGGGCTGGTGGGTCATCCACAGGTTTTGCATGATCGACCAAAGCTCTTCGCGGGTGAACTGATCGAGCGCACCAAAGGGCTCATCGAGCAATAGCAGTTGTGGCTCATGGATGAGCGCACGGCACAGCGAGGCGCGCTGCAACATGCCCCCCGACAACTGCCAAGGCCGCTTGTCGCCAAAGCCTTTCAAGCCCACTTGCGCCAGCAGTGCATCGGCACGCTCGGCGAACTCGGTGTGTTTCTTCTTGGCATAGTCTTGGCGAAACGGCTGCACGATCTTCAAAGGAATCAACACGTTCTCGCGAATCGTCAGCCAAGGCAGCATCGTGGGGTTTTGAAACGCCATGCCAATGCGCACCCCGCTGGCCGCTTGGCCACTGCGCCCCAACACGCCCACCTCGCGTCCACCCACAATCACGCCGCCAGAGCTGGGGGCCAGCAAACCTGCCACCAATTTCAAGATGGTCGATTTGCCACACCCGCTGGGCCCGACCAAGGCGACGAACTCAGAGGGCTTGATCTGCAAGTCGGTGTGGTCCAGCGCCACGGTGCCGGCACCGTATTGCAAGCTCACATCGGAGAGTTGAATCAGCGACATCTCAGGCCCCCGTTGGCAAAGCGTTGGTGGGCAAGCCCTCGGGCGTGGTGAGGATGGCCTGGGTGTAATGCTCGGTGTTTTTAGGCTGCGGCTTGGGCATGCGTTGCACGCTCTTGACCGATTTGCCCCACCCCGCCGCCTCGCTCACCAAGTGGCCATCGCGCATCACAAAGCGGCCACGCACCAAGGTGTGCAAAGGGTAGCCCTGTACCGCGCGTCCGTTCCATGGCGAAATTTTGCTGATGCTTTGTAACTTGCCTTGCGAGAGCACGCCCATGCGGTCCATGTCGACCACGGCGATGTCGGCGTGCGCACCGGCGGCAATGACGCCCTTGGTGCCGTACAAGCCCCAAGCCTTGGCGGGGTTGACCGAGCTCCAGCGCACATAGTCCATCAAGCTGGCACGCTGGCGGTTGACCTCGGTCAGCATCAAAGGCATTTGGGTTTCCACACCCGGGAAACCACAGTCGCAGTCCCAAATGTTGGGGCGGGTTTTTTCTTCGGGCGTGTGGGGCGCGTGGTCGGTCGCAATCATGTCGATCACGCCTTCCATCAACGCGTCCCACAGCGGCTGGTTGTGGCGCTGCTCGCGAATGGGAGGGTTGAGCCGCAAGATGCCACCCAAGCGCAGCATGTCTTGGGTGTTGAGCAACAAATATTGCGGGCAGGTTTCGACCGTCACATCCACCCCGCGACGTTTGGCGTCGCGCAACAAGTACAGCGAATCGGCGGCACTGTGGTGCGCAATGTGCAGGCGTGCGCCGGTCCATTCGGCCAGTGTCAACACGCGGCCAATGGCTTCGATTTCACACACCGCCGGGCGGGCAGCCAAATGGGCCAGCGCGTCAATGCGTCCGGCCTTGACCAAGTGGTCTTGTCGGCGCGCCATGATGGACGAGTTCTCCGCATGCACCACGGTACGAATGCCCAAGGGGGCAAGTTTTTCAAACCCCTCCAGCAATGCGCCATCGGTGGGTGCAGGCAAGTTGCCAAAGGTGTTACCCACAAAGGCCTTGAAGCTGGTGACACCGGCTTCGAGCAGTTCGTCCAAACGGTCCAGCGTGTCGTCGCCGAGCAAGCCATGGATGCCAAAGTCGACATACGACGACTCAGCGGCTTTGAGCTTGAGGTTCAAGGCTTCCACCGTGCCGGTGGCGGGTTTGGTGTTGGGCATCTCAAACACAGTGGTCACACCGCCACAGGCTGCCGCCGCAGAACCGCTCTTCCAAGTTTCTTTGTTGGGGTAGCCGGGGTCGCGAAAGTGCACATGGCTGTCGATCGCGCCGGGCAGCAAGTACAGGCCTTTGGCCGACAGCTCTTGGCGCGCAGGCGGCATGGTGTCGTCGTGGCCCACAGCCACGATGTGCTCACCGGCAATCGCCACCGAGGCTTCGAAGATGTGGTCGGGTGACACCACCTTGGCACCACGGATCACCAGGTCAACGTCGGGTCGTAAGCTCATTTCATCACCTCACAGCATGGCCCAGCCGCCATCGACCGGCAAGTCCACGCCGGTGATCTGACGGGCCAAGTCACTGGCTAAAAACAGACACGCATAGGCAATGTCTTCGTCGGTTGACACACGCTTCATGGCGTAGTCGGCGGCATGGCGCGTCATGGCCTCTTCCAGGCTGATGCCGAGTTTTTCGGCCATGTTGGCGCACACCTTGTCGCGAAAACGTGGGCCATCCACCATGCCGGGTGCCACGCAGTTGACGTTGATGTTGTGCGGCCCGGCTTCCAGTGCAAAGCTTTTGGTGATGCCACGCAAGCCCCACTTCGAGGCCGAATAGGCCATGCGCCCTGCGCGCCCACGCATGCCAAAGGTGCCGCCCACATTGACCACTTTGCCGTAGCGTTGCGCCACCATGCTGGGCAACACCGCGTGCATGGTGTTGAAGCAGCCGGTCATGTTGAGCTCGACAATTTGGTTGAACTCATCGGTGCTGGTTTCCCAACCGGTCTTGCCAATGGGGCCTGAGCCACCGGCCACGTTGACCAAAATGTCGATGCGACCCAACGCAGCCAAGGTCTGTTGGGCCAAGGCTTCGGTTTGCGCAGGGTCGGTCATGTCGCAGGGCACCACATACACGGCCACACCGAGCGCGCGGGCCTCTTGTGCCACTGGCTCAATGGCGGCGAGGTCTCGCCCCGCCAACACCAGCTGTGCACCCTCTTTGGCAAACGCCAAACTGATGGCGCGGCCCATGCCCTTGGCGGGCCCGGTGATCACGGTCACCTTGTTCTTGAGTTGCAAATCCATCGGGTGCTTTCAGAATTTGCTGATCAAGTCAGCGCGTGCTGGCAGGTAGCGGCGGTCAAACACCTCTTCGACAGTCGGGGTGCGGGGCAGTTGGTTGGCCTCGACCACCACGCCAATCGAACGCTTCATGCGCTCGGTGTCGATGTCACCCAAGCCGATGCGTGCGATCTCGGGGTGGTTCATCTCTTCTTTGATGGTGGCGATCAAACGCTCTTTCTCTAGGTCACGCTTGAGCAAAGGCTCGCGGGCCATCAGCGCGTCCATGCCAGGTTCGGGGTTGGCCACCACCTCTTTGATGGCGCGGTTGAGCGCCTTGACAAAGCCTTGCACGGCCTTTGGGTTGTCGCGCACAAAACCGCGCGAGAACAGAATCGCGTTGGAGTAGAGGTCGATGCCATGGTTGCCGTAGTTGATGAAGCGCAGGTCTTTGTCGGGGTCTAAGCCGACCAACTTGGCACTGAACCAAATGGTGTTGATGTAGCCAAAAATACCGTCCACCTGACCGCGCACCAGCATTTGCTCGCGCAGGTTGGGTGCCATGTTGGAGATGGTGACTTTGCTCGCATCAAACTTGGCGGCTTTGGCCAAAGCGGGGAACAACTTCAAGGCGCCGTCGTTGGCAGGACCACCAATGTTCTTGCCCTCAAAGTCTTTGGGCGTTTTGATCGGGCTGTCTTTTTTGACCGCGATGGTGAAGGGCGGCGTGTTGTAAATCATGTAGACGGCCACAGGCGCTTCTGCGGGACGCTTGGCGGCAAAGTCGATCAAGGCGTTCATGTCGCCAAAGCCTGCGTTGTAGGCACCGGCTGCGATCTTGGCCACAGGCGCCGACGAGCCCTCGCCTTGGTCGATCTCCACATCCAAACCTTCGGCTTTGAAATAGCCTTTGTCTTGCGCCAGAAAAAACCAGGCTTGCGGGCCTTGGTATTTCCAGTTGAGCACCATCTTGATTTTGGTTTGCGCCAAGGCTGCGGGCGTCACGCTCAGGGCCACCACAGCCAACAGGCCCGACAGCACGGCGGCCAGTTTGGGTTTGAAAGTCAAAGTCATCAACAACTCCTTGAGGTTAAAAGTCAGACAGATTTACGGCGTTTAGATTTGGCTGAGGCCAAAGATGGCTTGAGCTGGGCCAAGCCATCGAGCAAGGTGGTGGTGTTGGAGACAAAGCCATGCAGCTGTTGCACCACGTAAAGGATGGCGCGGCTCACATAGCTGGGTGAGACCGTGCTACAGACGTCTTCGAGCAGCACGCAGTCGTAGCCCAAAAAATTGGCGTCTTGTAAGGTCGAGAACACACAGCGGTCGGTGTTGACGCCTGCAAACAGCAAGGTGGTGGCCCCTTGCAAGCGCAGCACGCTGTCGAGCTCAGAATCCCAAAACCCCGACAAGCGGTGTTTGAACACCACCATGTCTTGGGGCAGCACAGGCAAGGTGTCGATCACCGCTGCGCCCCAGCTGCCGGGCACCAACGAAGGCCCATGGTCTTCGGGTGAATGTTCGGCATAGCCCACACCGTCGGGTGTGCGCTTAGCTTTGAACTGCATGGTGGGGCCCAAGTTGAGGCGGTCAGGGCGCACGCCCCAGTTCAGCCACAAGACCTTGCCGCCTGCTTCGCGCCACGGCCCTAGCAGCGCGTTGAGCGGGGCCACCGGGCGATGCAGCGCTTTCAGGCTCAAGCCTCTTTGGCCAAACCAGCCTTTGGGATGGCAAAAGTCGTTTTGCATGTCGATCACGATCAACACGGTGCGCACCACATCGATCTCGATGCACTGCGGCTGTGCGTCTAAGCGCACGCTTTTAGCGCGGACTTGTGGACGAACCATGCTGACGCGCTCGGCATTGACATCCCACCGGTGCAAGGCGGAGGGTCCATAGGAGGTGCTGGCGCTGGGCGACGAGGCCTGGGTTGTAGAGGCGTTGGTGCGTTTCATGCCCTGTGTGTACGCACGTGACGTGCCAGAAGACGTTGCCTATAAATGTTTTTTAACGTCTTGCCCGATGCCTAAAGAGCAACGCATATGGCCTTGTTATTGCATGACATACCGGCACAAGACCACACCTGCCATGAACCATCTGCGCTTTTTGAACTACGTCGACGAGATTGCCCGAGCTGGCTCGATCCGGCAAGCGGCCGAACGTTTGCACGTGGTGGCCTCCAGCGTGAATCGGCGCTTGCTCGACATCGAAGAAGAACTGGGCACACCCATCTTTGAGCGCATGCCGCACGGCATGCGACTCACCGCAGCGGGTGAGTTGTTCATCAACTACATCCGCAGCCACCGATCGGCTTTGGACCAAACACGTTCGCACATTGAAGAACTCAAAGGCTTACGCCGGGGGCAGATTCGCTTGCTGGTCAGCCAAGGCGTGGCGGTGAGCCTTTTGCCGCGTGCCATTGCCTTGTTTCAACAAACCCATCCCCAGGTCGAATTCCATGTGCTGGTGTTGGACCATGTGCAAGCCCTCAATGCCTTGCGCAACTACCAAGCCGACTTGGCCTTGGTGCTTAACCTGCCCGATGAAGCAGACATCGAACGTCTGCTGGTGTTGCCGCAGCCCTTGAAGCTGATGCTTCACCGCAGCCATCCGCTGGCCAAGCAACGCGAGGTGCGCTTGCGTGATGCGTTCAGTTACCCGGTGGTCTTGCCCGACGCAGATTTTGGCGCCAGGCGACTGCTGCAGCGCTACCTCAAGCGCAGCAGCCTGACGCTGGCGCCTGTCATCACCAGCAACAGCTTTGAATTTTTACGCGGCTGTTTGCACCACAACCAGATGGTGAGCTTTCAGTTCGAAATCGGCTCACAAGACGAAGGCGGCCAGCTGGCCGTGCGTGACATTGCAGAACGTGGCTTTCCAAGTGGTGAGCTGGTGCTGGCGCGTCTGCGCGGGCGGCAACTCCCAGTCATCACCAACGTCTGGGTTGAAGCCCTGCAGCAACTGCTGCAAAAACCCACAGTCCATCACCACACACCTTGACACTGGAGAAACCTCACATGCCACAACAAATCGTCACCGTTCAGCGCGTGCTGTGCCAAGGCCCGTCCGACCTGTCGGGGGTGCAACAGTTGGTCGACCAGGGCTTGCTCGACCCACGCCACATCGTGGCGGTGATGGGCAAGACCGAAGGCAACGGCTGCGTCAACGACCACACCCGCGACTTTGCCAGCATGGCTTGGTGCCATTGGTTGGCACCGCATCTGGGGTGCAGCCCCGAAGAGGCCCACCAACGCGTGGCCTTGGTGATGTCTGGCGGCACCGAGGGCGTGCTGTCCCCCCACTTCACCGTCTTCTCTCGCCAATGGGTGAAGACACCAACGCCCTCGTCCACACCCCGCTTGGTGGTGGGCGTGGCGCAAACCCGTGACTTTGCGCCATGGGAGATGGGTCGCATGGCCCAAATCGACGCCACCGCACAAGCGGTCAAAGCCGCCATGCAAGAAGCGCAGATCGAACAGGCAGCCGATGTGCACTTTGTGCAAATCAAATGTCCGTTGCTGACCATGGACAAAATTCGCGCTGCACAACAACAAGGCCACGACACGGTCACCCACGACACCTACGAGTCGATGGGCTATTCACGTGCCGCCTCGGCCCTGGGCGTTGCGCTGGCCCTGGGTGAAGTCACGCCACCACAACTCAACGACGCCGCCGTGATGCGCGACATGTCGCTGTATTCGTCCACCGCCTCGGCCTCTTCGGGCATCGAGCTCGAAAACAATGTGGTGGTGGTGCTGGGCATGTCACGTGCCGGCCAATCCGACCTGGCCATCGCTCACACCGTGATGCAAGACGCCATCGACGCTCGCTCGGTGAGTCAGATGCTGCACGCCTGCGGTTTGCAGAACTCGTCTGACACCACGGGGGCCGAACCCACGCAACTGGTCAACCTGCTGGCCAAAGCCGAAGCCGCACCCAGCGGCAAAATTCGCGGCACGCGCCACACCATGTTGGATGACTCCGACATCAACGCCACCCGCCATGCGCGGGCCGCCGTGGGCGGTGTGCTGGCCAGCCTGACCGGTCAAACCGCTCTGTACGTGTCTGGCGGCGCTGAACACCAAGGACCAGCGGGAGGGGGACCGGTGTGTGTGATTTATCGGCCTTATGCCGAATAGGCATATATGCCCAACTAACAAATCGTTTGATTTGGCATAAGGGACGGCTACAGTCCCGGCCATGCAAGATTTTGGCTTTGTGTTTGCTGGCTTTTTTGTCGGTGTGATCGTCGGTTTGACGGGGGTGGGCGGTGGCTCGCTGATGACGCCATTGCTGATCTTTTTCTTTGGCGTCAAGCCCTACTTGGCCGTGGGCACCGACTTGCTGTTTGCGGCCTTCACCAAGGCGGGCGGCACCCTCAGCATGGCGCGTCAGCGTTTGGTGCCTTGGCGTGTGGTGTTCTCCCTGTGCGCAGGCAGCCTGCCCGCCTCAGCCTTGACCTTATGGGTCTTGCACACCGTGGGGCCGTCTGACCCGGCGGTGCAGCATGTGATGACCTTTACACTTGGCGTCGCGCTG
>CANCUP010000091.1 GCA_947381325.1 Comamonadaceae bacterium | reverse complement strand
AGCGAGAACTACGCCTCGCCCGCCGTCATGCAAGCCCAAGGCTCGCAGCTCACCAACAAATACGCCGAAGGCTACCCCGGCAAGCGCTACTACGGCGGTTGCGAACACGTGGACGTGGCCGAGCAACTGGCCATCGACCGCATCAAACACATCTTTGGCGCTGACGCGGCCAACGTGCAGCCGCACTGTGGCGCCTCGGCCAACGAAGCGGTGTTCTTGGCTTTCTTGAAGCCAGGTGACACCATCATGGGCATGAGCCTGGCAGAAGGCGGTCACCTGACCCACGGCATGGCGCTCAACATGAGCGGCAAATGGTTCAACGTGGTGTCCTACGGTCTGAACGAGAAAGAAGAAATCGACTACGACGCGATGGAGAAAAAGGCCCACGAGAGCAAGCCCAAACTCATCATCGCCGGCGCCTCGGCTTACAGCCTGCACATCGACTTCGCACGCTTTGCCAAAGTGGCCAAAGACGTGGGCGCCATCTTCTTGGTCGACATGGCCCACTACGCCGGCTTGATCGCCGCAGGTGTCTACCCCAACCCCGTGCCGCACGCCGACGTGGTGACCTCGACCACCCACAAGAGCCTGCGCGGCCCACGTGGCGGCATCATCTTGATGAAAGCCGAGCACGAGAAAGCCATCAACAGCGCCATCTTCCCGGGCCTACAAGGCGGCCCGCTGATGCACGTCATCGCGGCCAAAGCGGTGGCGTTCAAAGAAGCCATGGCCCCTGAGTTCAAGGCTTACCAGCAGCAAGTCATCACCAACGCCCGCATCGTGGCCGAAACGCTGACCCAACGCGGACTGCGCATCGTCAGCGGCGGCACACAAAGCCACGTGATGTTGGTCGACCTGCGCTCCAAAAAAATCACCGGCAAAGAAGCCGAAGCCGCCTTGGGCGCGGCCCACATGACGATCAACAAGAACGCCATCCCCAACGACCCCGAGAAACCTTTTGTCACCAGCGGCGTGCGCATTGGCACCCCCGCCATGACGACGCGTGGTTTCAAAGACGAAGAAGCGCGCCAGACCGCCAACCTGATTGCCGACGTGTTGGACAACCCGCACGACGAAGCCAACATCGCAGCCGTGCGCGCCAAGGTGCATGCCTTGACCAGCCGCTTTCCG
This sequence comes from Comamonadaceae bacterium, assembly GCA_947381325.1. Lineage (GTDB taxonomy): Bacteria > Pseudomonadota > Gammaproteobacteria > Burkholderiales > Burkholderiaceae_C > Limnohabitans. Next base: position 10,894 of record CANCUP010000091.1, on the reverse strand, counting down.
GTTTACCGTTGAGTTGGGGTGTTTCTGGCGTGAAGATTTCGCGCCGGAAACGCCAGGGGCGATGGGCACGGCGGGCTCTTCATACTGTGTACAGAAAATCATCGCCCGCCGCACCCATCACCCCCGCGGTTGGGTTAAGAGCAAGTTCTTTCGGGAACCCATGCTGAATCAGAAGCATGACGCCAGAAGCCACGAAAGTTACAACAGGGTTGCGAGCCAGCAGAAATGTCAGCGACACGATGACGCTCAGCGAATCAGGTGCGGCGAGCGCCAGCCAAGCCAGCCGCAGACTGGGGGTATGGGTGGGGGCAGCTGATGATTTTCTGTACACAGTATGAAGAAGCGGCCCCCACCCATGCCCCCAGCGAGCCCAGAACAGCAACAGCAAGAGCAACAAGCACCAGCGCAAGCCAAGGCAAAGTCACAAGCACAATCGCCAACAAACCAAAGCGAGACAACACCCCATGAAATGCCCCTTCTGCGGTCACCTTGAAACCCAAGTGGTCGAAACGCGCATGTCTGAAGACGGCGACTCCATCCGCCGCCGCCGCCAATGCGGTGCCTGCGACAAGCGCTACACCACCTACGAACGGATCGATGTGAGCTTTCCCAACATCGTCAAAAAAGACGGGCGCCGCATCGAGTACCAACGCCACAAACTGCTCGACTCCATGAGCCTGGCCCTGCGCAAACGCCCCGTCAGCACCGAGCAAGTCGACAACGCGATTGAACGCATCGAAGAAAAACTGCTCAGCCTCGGCGCGCGCGAGGTGCCCTCCACCCGCATCGGTGAGCTGGTGATGCGCGAGTTGAAAAAACTCGACAAGGTGGCCTACATCCGCTTTGCCAGCGTCTACCGCAGCTTTGAAGACATCGACGACTTCAAGAGCTTGGTCGACGAAGTTCGCAAATAGTTTTCGATCTGCGGCCATGGGCCGCTTCACCCTGAGTGCCTAGCATTTGCCGCATGCAAACGCTGGGCATTTTTCATTCACACAAGCACGCACAGCCGGGCTTGACCTTGGTGGAGTTAACGCTGGTCTTGACGGTGCTGGGCACGCTGACCCTGCTCGCCGTGCCCAGCATGCAACGCCTGCTCGAGCGGGGGCGTGTCGAGCTGGCCCGTGACCTGCTCTTGAATGACTTGCACATGGCACGCGTGCGCGCCCTGCAACTCGGCCAAGCCCTGCGCCTGACCCGCTTGAGCGATTGCAGCTGGGCCACCACCACAGGCTCTGACTGGAGTTGCGGCTGGCAACTCCAGCTCGCCGACGGCAGTCAAACCTTGCAAGTCACAACCCTGCACACGCCCTTGTTGGTGAGCTACACCAAGACCAGCGCACTGGCCATCAGTGTTCAAGGTGACTTGGGCGGCGTGGGCGACCGCTGGACGGTGAGCTCGCGCACAGCCAGCCTCAACCTGGCTTATGCGCTGTGCCTCAACAATGCCAGCCGCATTCGCGTGGTCTCGGGCAGCGTATGCAGCTGAGTCGCCAAGCCACAGGCGTGGCGCTGTTGGAGGCGCTGGTGGCGTTGTTGTTGCTGGCCTCTGGCGTGTTGGCCTCGCTGTGGCTGCAACAACTGGGCTTGCAAACCCAGCGCCAGCAAGTCAACCGCAGCGTGGCCATGGGTTTGGCCGACGACCTGGCCGAGCGCATGCGCCTCAACGCAGGTGAAGTGCAGCGCTACAGCCGCAGCTGGGGAGCTGGCGCGGTGGGCAGCGCCCCCGACTGCACCGCCTTGGCCTGCAGCCGCAGCGATTTGGCAGTTTGGGACATGGCGCAGCTGCAACAAGCACTCAGCAGCCAGCTGCCCGAGGGCGATGCTGCCGTGTTCGCCCTCAAAGGCCCAGTAGGTTGGTGGGGCGTGGTCGTGGCATGGCGCGACAGCAACGAGAGTTACCGCACCGACTCGGCTTGGGGCAGCCCCGGCTGTCCGGCTGCCATGAGTTGCTGGCGCTTGTTGTTCCGTCCTGCGTGGTGAGCCCCTTGCCAAGACACGGCCACACCGTGCCCGAGTTGCTGATCGGCTTGGCGGTCAGCTTGTGCGTGGTGTTGTCGGGTGTGACCAGCTACAACATCGCCCGCCAATCATGGGGGGCCTTTGACGCGGTGGATGTGCTGCACCACAACGCCCGTGCGACCTTGCGCAATCTGCGTGCCCACGCACAGAGGGCGGGCGGCGCGCAAGTCAACACCGCCGCCGACGGTCAACGGGTGCAACGCACACCGCCGCATGACAGCAGCCAGCCCGATCTGCAAGGCACCGAGGGCACCCGCAGCGACGCTCTCAGCTTGGGTCACTGGCGCAGCCTGAGCCCCTACGACTGCCAAGGCAACCACACCGGCAGCGACGCACTGGTGCTCAACAGTTACCAACTCAACACCAAAAAAGAGCTCACCTGCAAAGACTTGCGCCTGAGCGGCAGCAGCTACCAAGCTTTGGCCGAAGGCGTGGAAGACCTGCAAGTGCGCTACGCCCAAGCGGGTGCCAACCAGACCTTGCAATGGGTCACGGCCGCCCAAGTGCGTGACATGGGCCAAGTGCTGGCGATTGAGGTGTGCATGCGTTGGGTCAGCAACCAGCCCAATGCGACGCGCAACACCCCCAGCGTGGGTTGCCAGGGCGAGACTGTGGCGGCGGATGGCTTGGGCCGTCGGGTGCTGCGCCGCACCATCGCCTTGCGCAACCATGCGGGTGTGCTGCCATGAGGGGCACCCCATGAGCGCAAGCGGACGCAGTCCCCCCGCACGAGGCTTGGCCTTGCCCACCGTACTGGCCGTGCTGGCCCTGGTGGGCTTGGCCGCCTTGGTGACTTGGCGCAATCTGAGCACCACCGAGTGGCTGTTCAACGCCGAAGCCGACTTGCTACGCACCCAACACAGCGCCGAAGCGGCCCTGCCTTTGGCGGTGCAAGACATCTTGGGGGCGGCCACCGATGCGCAAGGCAACACCAACCCACGCCACACGCCGGGCAACGAGGCGCAAACGCACGCGTTCTTCCCCAGCACCTTGAGCGAGCGCGACACCTTGCGCCAACGCTTGGGCGCCCAAGCCTGTGTGAGCGGCATCTGCGCGCCTGATGGTGCGCCCAGCCGCAGCGTCAGTGCATGGCAAGCCATGGCCCCGAGCGCTTGGCCCGTGGGCACTGCCGACACCCCTTATGGCGCCAACACCGCTTGGTATTGGGTGGAGGTGTTGGTCGATGCCACGCCCCTCCACCCCAGCGCGCCGTTTGTCTACCGCATCACCGTGCTGGCACGCGGCGTGCTGCCCGGCACAGCCGTGGTGTTGCAAGCCCTGTGGTCGGCCCCTGCCAACCCCGTGCCGGGCAACGTCAGCGGAGGAACCTGGCACAGCTGGCAGCTCTTGGCCGACTGACCCGACAACCCCACAACGTCCAAGGCATCATCCGCCAACGAGTGCACCACCACCCACGAACATGCGACTGCATATGACAAGACCAGCGCCTCTTCCTCGTCCTCAAGCCCGTGCGCATGCAGCACAACAACCCGGCTTTAGCCTGGTCGAGCTGTTGATCGTCCTGGCCTGCATCGCTGTGCTGGTGGGCTGGGCCTGGCCCAACTACCAGCAACTGCTTCAGCGCAGCCAGCGCGCCCAAGCCCGCACCGCCTTGCTGCAAGCCGCCCATTGGCTCGAGCGCGCCGCCAGCGCCAACGGCAGCTACCCCGCAGCAGCCGACGTGCCCACCAGCGTGTTGCAAGCCGAAGGCCTGCGCTACCAACTCAGCGTCACCAGCAGCGCGCAAAGCTTCACCCTCACCGCCACACCCACGGGCGCGCAAGTGGGCGACGCCTGTGGCAGCTTCACGCTCACGCACACCGGTGTGCGCAGTGTGCTCAAGGCGACCCTCAGCCCCGCGCAGTGCTGGGGGCATTGAAGGGCTCATGCCCGCGCCGTGCAGCACACACACCAGCGTCGAACAGCCGTGGCTGACACCCCCACACAGGCCGAGCACCCCACCTGCACAGATAATTGCCGCATGTTCTCTCCCACCGACACCGCCCACATGGTCCAGGCCTTGGCCTTGGCTGAGCAGGCGCTGTACCTCACCTCACCCAACCCACGGGTTGGGTGCGTCATCACCAACGCCGAGGGTGTGGTGCTGGGCAGCGGCCACACCCAAGCAGCGGGCCAGGCCCACGCCGAGGTCATGGCTTTGCGCGATGCCCAGACACGTGGCCACAGCGTGCAAGGTGCCACGGCTTACGTGACGCTGGAACCCTGCAGCCACCAAGGCCGCACCGGCCCGTGTTGCAATGCGCTGCTTCAAGCGGGCATTCGACGCGTGGTGGCCAGCGTGCAAGACCCCAACCCCCAGGTGGCGGGCCAAGGCGTGGCGCGTTTGCGCGCGGCGGGCGTGCAGGTGGACGTGGGGTTGATGGCCGATGCAGCACGCGAACTCAACATGGGTTTTTTCAAGCGCATGCAGCACGGCATGCCCTGGGTGCGCATGAAAATCGCCGCCTCGCTCGACGGCCAAACCGCATTGACCAATGGCCAGAGCCAATGGATCACCCACGACGCCGCGCGCCAAGACGGCCACGCCTGGCGGGCCCGCGCCTGCGCCGTGCTGACCGGCATTGGCACCGTGCTCGAAGACGACCCGCAGTTGGACGTGCGTGCCGTCGCCACACCGCGCCAACCCAGCTTGGTGGTGGTCGACAGCCGTTTGGAAACCCCACTCAACGCCAAACTGTTTGGCCCGCAACGCCCCGTGTGGCTCTACGCCGCGCAAGACAATGCCGAAAAACGCCGCGCCTTGGAGGCCCAAGCCGCCCACGTGACCTGCTTGGGCGAGGCCACCGGCAAAGTTGACTTGGCTCAGATGCTGCGCGACCTGGCGCTGCGCGGCGTCAACGAATTGCATGTGGAAGCCGGCCACAAACTCAACGGCTCGCTGCTGCGCGCCGGCTTGGTGGACGAGCTGCTGGTCTACATGGCACCCCTCTTGATCGGTGAAGGCCGGGGCATGAGCAACCTGGGACCCTTGTCAAACCTGCAAGAAGCCCTGACCCTGGACTTTCATGAGGTCACACAAATTGGGCCTGATCTAAGGATATTGGCCAGAGTTCGGCGGTGAGGCCCGATAAACCTGCGAAAATAGCAGGATGTTCACCGGAATCATCACCGGCGTGGGGCGCATCACCGCAGTTCACGACCTGGGAAGCTCTTTAAACCACGGCAAGCGCCTCACCATCGAGGCCCCTGCCGGGTACCTCGACGACGTGGGCTTGGGTGACAGCATCGCTTTGAACGGCGCCTGCATGACCGTCACCACGTTTGACCCCCTCCACCACCAGTTCACGATTGACATCTCGGCCGAATCGCTGGCCCGCACCAGCGGCTTGGCGCAGCTCGGGCGCGTCAACCTCGAAAAAGCCTTGCGGGCCCACGACCGCTTGGGCGGACACATCGTGTCCGGCCATGTGGACGGCATCGGCCAAGTCAGCCTCTTTGAGCGCGTGGGTGAAAGCTGGGAGCTGCGCATCATGGCGCCGCCCGAGCTGGCCAAGTACCTGGCCTACAAAGGCTCAATCACCGTCAACGGCGTGAGCCTGACGGTGAACCAGGTGCAAGACTTCTTTGACGCTGCTGGACCACTGGGTCTGCACGGTTCAGAGATCAGCATCAACCTCATTCCTCACACCGTTGAGAACACCGCCCTCGGCAGCCTGCAAGCAGGCAGCACGGTGAACCTTGAAATTGACACCGTGGCGCGTTACGTCGAACGCATGCTGCGCGTGGACGCCACCTTGAAAGCCCCCCAATGACAACTGCCTTGACACCCGTGGCCATCTCGCCTGTGCATGAGATCGTGGCCGAGATGAAAGCTGGCCGCATGGTCATCTTGGTGGACGAAGAAGACCGCGAAAACGAAGGCGACTTGGTGCTCGCGGCCGACCACGTCACCCCAGAGGCCATCAACTTCATGGCGCGCTTTGGCCGTGGCCTGATTTGCCTCACGCTCACCCGCGAGCGCTGCGAATTTTTGAAGCTGCCGCCCATGGCCGCACGCAACGGCACGGTCTACAGCACCGCCTTCACCGTGTCCATCGAAGCCGCCGAGGGCGTGACCACTGGCATTTCGGCCGCTGACCGCGCCCGCACCATCGAAGTGGCCGTGGCCAAAGGCACCCGCCCTACTGACCTGGTGCAACCCGGCCACGTGTTTCCGCTGCAAGCGGTGGACGGTGGCGTGCTGATGCGCGCTGGCCACACCGAAGCCGGTTGTGACTTGGCAGCCATGGCGGGTTGTTCGCCCACCTCGGTGATTTGCGAAATCATGAAAGACGACGGCACCATGGCCCGTCTGCCCGACTTGCAACTGTTTGCCGCTGAGCATGGCCTGAAGATCGGCACCATCGCCGACCTGATTGCCCACCGCAGCCGCACTGAGTCGCTGGTGCAAAAAGTGGGCAGCCGCCCGCTGAACACAGCCCACGGCGAGTTCACCGCCAATGCCTACAAAGACATGACCAACGGTGCCGTGCACATGGCCTTGGTCAAAGGCAGCTGGGATGCTGCGCAAGATGTGTTGGCCCGCGTGCACGAGCCCTTGTCGGTGCTCGACGCGCTCGAGCCCAACCGGGTCATGCACTCCTGGGGCTTGGACACGAGCCTGCAACGCATTGCCCAAGAAGGCGCCGGCGTGGTGGTGTTGCTCAACTGCGGCGAAAGCGGCGAGCAGTTGCTGGCCCAGTTTGATGGCACGGCCCGGTCGGCCCATGGGCCATCGCGTGGCCGCATGGACTTGCGCAGCTATGGCGTGGGCGCACAAATTTTGCGTGACTGCGGCGTGCACAAGATGCGCCTGTTGGGCAACCCACGCCGCATGCCTAGTATGACCGGCTATGGCCTGGAAATCGTCGGCTATCTGGCCAAAGAATAAGTCTCAAGGAACCACTGACATGTTTGTCTCCAACCTCGCCAGCACCACCACCTTGGACGGCAGCAGCCTGAAAATTGGCATCGTCCAAGCCCGCTTCAACGAAGACATCACCCACACCTTGCGCGAAGCCTGCGTGGCCGAACTCAAGGCCATGGGTGTGGCCGATGACCGCATCACCCTGGTACAAGTGCCCGGCGCACTGGAAGTGCCCCTCGCCCTGGCTGCGCTGGCGCAAATTGAAGACCCCGAGCCCTTCAGTGCGCTGATCGCTTTGGGCTGCATCATCCGTGGCGAGACCTACCACTTCGAGCTGGTGGCCAACGAGTCGGGCGCCGGCGTGACCCGCGTGGGCATGGACTACCACGTGCCGATTGCGAATGCGATTTTGACCACCGAGAACTTAGAGCAAGCCGTGGCCCGCCAAACCGACAAAGGCCGCGACGCCGCCCGCGTGGCGGTGGAAATGGCGCTGCTGTTGGAGCAACTCGCATGATGACGGTCACCGTCACGCCCGACGCAGCCCCGACGCCAGAGCCCGCCATGCCTGAAGCCAAGGCCCCGCGCAAGAGCTCGGCCAAATCGGGCCGCAGCCGCTCACGCGAATTCGCGTTGCAAGGCCTGTACCAATTTTTGGTGGGCCGCAACGAGGCGGCAGACATCGATGTGTTCACGCGTGATCTGAGCGGTTTTCACAAATCCGACTCGGCCCACTACGACGCGCTGCTGTACGGCTGCGTGGAACAACGCGAAGTGCTCGACGCCTTGATCGTGCCGCTGCTGGACCGCAAGCTGGAAGAAATCTCCCCCATCGAACACGCCGTGATGTGGATGGGTGTGTACGAGTTTCAGCATTGCATTGACGTGCCATGGCGCGTGGTGTTGAACGAATACATTGAGCTGGCCAAATCGTTTGGTGGCACCGACGGACACAAGTACGTCAATGCCGTGCTCAACGGCTTGGCACCGCAACTGCGCGCCCTCGAAGTGCAAGCCGATCGGAACAACGGCAAGGCCAGATGAAGATCGCCCAGCGCGCGCAGCGCATCGAGCCTTTTTATGTGATGGAAGTCGCCAAGGCGGCGGCCCAGCGCGCGGCCACCTTGGGGCCTAGCGACCCGGCCATGGTCTACCTGAGCATTGGCGAGCCCGACTTCACCGCCCCACCCTTGGTGCAAGAAGCTGCTGTGCGTGCCCTGCACGACGGCCACACCCAATACACCGCAGCCTTGGGACTGGGCGCTTTGCGCGAACGCATCAGTGACTGGTACAGCCAGCGTTTTGGCGTGCAGGTGCCGGCCAGCCGGATCGTCATCACCGCCGGCGCATCGGCGGCTTTGCAACTGGCTTGTCTGGCCCTGATCGAAGCAGGTGACGAGGTGCTGATGCCCGACCCGAGCTACCCCTGCAACCGCCAGTTTGTGAGCGCGGCCGAAGGCCGGGCCGTGTTGGTACCCACCAGCGCCGACGACCGCTTTCAGCTCAATGCGGCGCAGGTGCGCGAGCACTGGAATGCGCACACCCGTGGCGTGCTGCTGGCCTCGCCGTCCAACCCCACCGGCACCTCGATCCACCCCCACGCCCTGCGGGACATCCATGCCGAGGCGTCTCAGCGCGGGGGCGTGACGCTGATCGACGAAATTTATTTGGGCCTGAGCTACGACGACGAGTTCAGCCACACCGCCTTGGCGCTGGACGATCAGATCATCAGCATCAACAGCTTCTCGAAGTACTTCAGCATGACGGGTTGGCGCTTGGGCTGGATGGTGGTGCCAGAGACCTTGGTGCCTGTAGTGGAGCGCTTGGCGCAAAACCTGTTCATCTGCCCCAGCACCTTGGCGCAACATGCCGCACTGGCCTGTTTTGAAGCCGACAGCTTGGCCGAGTACGAGCGACGTCGCGCAGAGTTCAAGGCACGGCGCGACTTCTTTGTGCCGGCCCTCAATCAACTGGGCCTGACGGTGCCCGTGATGCCCGACGGTGCGTTTTACGCTTGGGCCGATTGCACCGCAGCCTGTGCCAAGCTGGGCATCCAAGGCAGTTGGGATTTTGCGTTTGAAGTGCTGCAACGCGCCAACATCGCCTGTGCGCCGGGGCGCGACTTTGGCCAGGCCGACACCGCTCGCTTTGTGCGCTTTTCAACCGCCCGCTCGCTGCCCGAGTTGCGCGAAGCCGTGGCCCGTTTGCACACCTTGCTGGGCTGAACACCGATGACGCACACCACACCCACAGCCTTTGAACACCCTGTGCGGGTGTACTGGGAAGACACCGATGCCGGTGGCATTGTGTTTTACGCCAACTACCTCAAGTTTTTTGAGCGCGCGCGCACCGAGTGGTTGCGTGCCCTGGGGGTGAGCCAACACGCGCTGCGCCAAGAAACGGGTGGCATGTTTGTGGTGAGTGAAACCAGCATCAAATACCACCGCCCATCGCAGCTTGATGACTTGTTGCGTGTGACCGCGCGCTTGGCTGAGCCTGGCCGCGCCAGCTTGGTGATTGCCCAACAAGCCTGGTGTGGTGACAGCTTGTTGTGCGAAGGCACGATCCGCATTGGCTGGGTCGATGCTTCCAGCCTCAAGCCTGCGAGAATTCCTTCTTCTGTATTGGAACGCCTGACATGACACAAGACTTTTCCATCGTCCATTTGTTGCTCAACGCCAGTTGGGTGGTGCAGGTGGTGGTGCTGATGCTGATGGGTGTGTCCATCACCAGCTGGACCGCGATCTTTCGCAAAATCATTTCACTCAAGCGCGTACACGCCCTCAATGACGAGTTCGAGCGCGAATTTTGGTCGGGCACCAGCCTCAACGAGTTGTTTGCATCGGCTGCCAAAAACGCCAAGCTCTCAGGCCCCATGGAGCGCATTTTTGCCAGCGGCATGCGCGAGTACCAAAAACTGCGTGAACGCCGCATCAACGACAGCAGCGCCTTGATGGACGGTGCACGCCGCGCCATGCGCGCGAGCTACCAACGTGAGATGGACGCCATCGAGTCCAACCTGTCTTTGCTGGCCTCGGTCGGTTCGGTGTCGCCCTATGTGGGTTTGTTTGGCACGGTGTGGGGCATCATGCACGCCTTCACCGGCTTGGCCGGTATGCAGCAAGTGACGCTGGCCAAAGTGGCCCCCGGCATTGCCGAAGCCTTGGTGGCCACCGCCATTGGTTTGTTTGCGGCCATTCCCGCCGTGCTGGCCTACAACCGTTTTGCGCGCGACATCGACCGCGTGTCGATCAAGCTGGAGACCTTCATCGAAGAGTTCTCCAACATCTTGCAGCGCAACGTCAGCGCCGCCACGCTGGCTCACTGAGTTCAAAGGCTCCCCCATGGCGTCTATCGCTCCCCGCTCCGGCCGTGGTCGTCGCACCATGAACGAGATCAACATGGTGCCCTTCATCGACGTGATGTTGGTGCTGCTGATCATCTTCATGGTCACAGCGCCGCTGATCTCGCCCAGCGTCATCGACCTGCCCACCGTGGGCAAAGCCGCCACGGTGCCCGACCAGGTGATCCATGTGGAGATCAGCAAAGACGAGAAGATCACCCTCAAGAGCACCGGCACCACGGTTGCCACGCAAAGCAGCTCGCTGGACATGCTGGCGCGCGATGTGCGCCAGCTGCAGGGTGAGGTGGCACAAGGCCCGGTGGTCATCACAGCGGACCGCACCATCAAGTACGAGACCGTGGTCAAGGCCATGGACACCTTGCAGCGCGCAGGTGTGCAGCGGGTGGGCTTGGCCGTGCAACTGGTGGACTGATCGCCACGCCACGCTGCCACCATGAGCGCCCAAGCCCAACACCTCGAATTTGCTCCGCCTCCCGCACCGGGCACCGGGCGTTCATTGACGCTCGCCTTGTTTGTGCATGCTTTGTTGCTGGTGGCGCTGACAGCGGGCATTCAGTGGAACCAAGACACGCCTCTGTCGGCCGAGGCCGAGTTGTGGTCGGCCGTGCCGGTGGCTGCAGCGCCGAAGTTGGTCGAGGCCG
>CANCUP010000090.1 GCA_947381325.1 Comamonadaceae bacterium | reverse complement strand
GCAGCGCTGGTTTCTACAAAGCCGCCGTGGCCGCCTTGGGGGGCGCTGGCGTCTAAGGTGCCGCCCACCTCGATGCGGTCTTGCTGCATGCCACCCAAGAGGTAAATGCGCCCGCTTTGCCCACTGGCCAAGGTTTGCGCGCGGCTGGTGCCGGTGTGTTGGATGACGCTGCGGGTGAGCGCGCCCAGGGCTTGGGCGCTGAGGTAGATCAGGCCGCCATCGGCCTCGATGGCGCCGCCTTGCTCAATGAGGGCGTTCAAGGCGCCTTGTTCGATGTTGAGTTTGACGGGGCCACCCAAGTCCAGCGTGATGCGGTTGCCCGCACCGATGAGCACCTGGCCCGAGGGCGCTTGCACGCTGCCGCTTTGGCTGACCTTGGCAGCCAACAGGGCCACGGTGCCGCCTGCCCCACCTGCTGCCCCGTCGCCCACCACCACGATTTGGCCTTGGTTGACGATGGCGCTGTTGGCAAAGCCGGGGTTGGCTGGGTCGGCCACAAAGCGGTAGTTGCCTTTGAGGAAGTCGTCGTTGCTGAGGTTCAAGGTGCTGGCCACCAAGCTGCCCACGTTGACTTGCGCGGTGGGGGTGAACAGCACGCCGTTGGGGTTGACCAAGAACACTTGCCCATTGGCGTTGAGGGCGCCTTGGATGGTGGACACGTCGGCGCCCATGACGCGGTTCAAGGCCACGGCGCTGGCCGAGGGCTGCACAAAGTTGACGCTGTGGCCCGCCCCAATGTTGAAGCTTTGCCAGTTGGTGGCAAGTTTGGGCGTGGTTTGGGTGATGGTCATCACCCGCCCGGCCTGTGCAATGCTGGCTTGGCCTGCGACCACGCTGGCGCCGGTGGGCAGGGGTGCGGGGAGGGTTTGGGCCAGAGCTTGGCTGAGCAGGCTCAGGCCAAAGCCTGCTTGGGAGAGGGTGCGAAAGATGTGGGTCATGTCAAGTCCTTCTCAAATGGTGCGGCTCAGGCTGAACCAGCCGCGCAGGTAGCCGGGGCGACTGGTGTCGGAGGTGGGTTCGCCGCCCACGGTGCGGTAGGCCAGGCTGGCGTCGGCACGCCACGGGCCGCTGGCCCAACGCAGGCCAATGCCTACACCCGCGCGGCTTTGCACTGGCGCGGGCAAGGTGAGCAAACTGGGGTTGGCGTTGACGGTGATGCGGCCCCGGTCATGGAAGGCATAGGGCATGAACTCGCCTTGGGCCCAGCGCAGTTCGAGCTGGGTGAGCTGGCCTTCGTCGCCGTTGCTCTCGCCGCTGGGGTAGGCGCGCACGCCGCTGGGGCCGCCCAGGGTGAAGCTCTCAGAGCTGTCGAGGTTTTTGGTGGCCCACTGGGCGGCCACGCGGGCTTGCAGGCTCAGGCTGGGGCTGAGTTGCTGCAAGCGGGTGACGTCGAGGTTGAGCTTTTGAAAGCGCCCTTGGGTTTGCCCCAGATCGGCAGCGATGAGGCTGCTGTCTAGGCGCAAGCGCCCCGGCGTCCAGGTGATCGAGCCAAAGTTCATGCCACCTGCGCCCCAGTTGTCGCGGGCGTCAAACTGGGCGGTCAGAGGCAAGCTTTGGCTGGTTTTGTGGGTGTTGGTTTGGGTGCTGTCTTTGTTGTCGCGCAGCTGTTTGTATTGGTAGTTGCCCAACAGGTTGAGGTTGGCTGGCTGGCTGCGCAGCCACGGGTAGTTCAGGCCGGCACTGACCACTTTGGCGGTGCCATAGGCTTGCAGGCTGACAAAGTCTTTGCCCAGTTGATAGCTGGTGCGCGCCAGGCTGGCGTTGCCGCGCAGGCCGTCGCCGCCGATGGGCAGGCTGTAGCTCAGGCTGCCCAGCCACAGGGCTTCGTCGGTGGTGAGGCTGTAGAACTTGATTTGGTCACCCAGCATGAAAGGGCTGTTGAGGTTGAGGCTGGCATGCAAGCGCTGCTGACCGCTGAAGCGGTTGCCTTGGTTGTCCAGGCCCACATCGCCGCTGTAAGCCTCGCTGGCCTTGAGGTTGACGCTCAGGGCGGCTTGCCCGTCTTGTGTGCCTGTGAGCAGCTGGGTGTCGGCTTGCACGCCGGGCAAGTCGGACAAGATCAAGGCCGTGCGCTCCAGCACCGCGCTGCGCACCGGGGCGCCTTCTTGCAAGGCGGCGACAAAGGGCTGGGCTTGTCCGGCCCAGCTGGGGGTGTCGCTTTGCACCTGGGCAGGCCCCAAGCGCGCCTCGACGATGCTGATTTGCACCTGACCCGCCAGCACCTCTTGCGGAGGCACTTCAACGCGCACCAACAAATAGCCGCGCTCGGCGTAGATGTCGGCAATGCGCTCGGCCAAAGCGTTCAGGCCTGCCAGGTCATAGCTTTTGCCCAGCACCGGCCCGAGGGCTTGCAGCAAGCTCTCGCTCAAGAGCAGGGTGTTGCCCTCAAAGCGCAGGCCTTCAAGCTTGAAATCGGTCGGTGGGGATGCAGCCACTGAGGGCGGCAGGGTGCGGGCGACTTGTGGGGTGGCGGCTTGGAGGGTCAACACCCCCAAACTCAGCTGAAGCGCGAGGGCGATGCAGTGGCTGGTGTTCATGATTTGGCATACAAAGTAATACTAAGTAGCCAAATATTAACAGCGAATACGTCAAATTTGTTAATTCATGAAGGTTTAGGCGATTTTGCGTGTTGTACGGGCGCACGCTCGCCCGGTGTGCGGGGTGGTTCATGCCTGCGGCTGGCTGGCGGTGTGCCGCAGGCCCGACGTCCCCTCAGGGGGCGTCAAGCGCGCAAGAGTTCGCGCCCAATGATGAGTTGCTGAATTTGGGTGGTGCCTTCGTACAGGCGCAGCAAGCGCACATCGCGGTAAAAACGCTCGACCGGGTACTCGTTGATGTAGCCCGCCCCGCCATGCACTTGCACGCCCCGGTCGGCCACACGGCCGACCATCTCGGTGCAAAACAATTTGGCGCACGACACGCGCATGGACACCTCGGGGTCAGACACATGCGCAGGCTTGGCGTCAAAGCGCTTTGCCACGTCTTGCACCAAGGCCCAGCCCGCCAGCAACTCGGCCTGGCTGTCGGCCAGCATGGCTTGGATGAGCTGAAACTCGCCAATGGCTTTGCCAAACTGTTTGCGGTCGCGGGCGTAGGCGGTGGCTTCTTCGAGGATGCGCTGGGCCATGCCACACGACACAGCCGAGATGTGCAAGCGCCCCCGGTCGAGCACCTTCATGGCTGTTTTAAAGCCCTGACCCGGCACGCCGCCAATGATGTTGGCGGCGGGCACGCGCACGTTGTCCAAGATCACGTCGCAGGTTTTGGTGCCGCGTTGGCCCATTTTTTTGTCGGTTTGGCCCAGCGTGATGCCCGGCAAATCGGCTGGCACGATGAAGGACGACACACCGCCCGCGCCCGGCCCGCCGGTGCGGGCCATCAGCGTGAAAGCCCCAGCACGCGGGGCGTTGGTGATGTAGCGCTTGGTGCCGTTGAGCACGTAGTGGTCGCCGTCCAAGTCAGCCCGGGTTTTGAGCGAGGCGGCGTCCGAGCCCGCATCGGGCTCGGTCAGGGCAAACGACATGATGAGCTCGCCACTGGCCACACGCGGCAAATAGTCGCGCTTTTGCTCGGGCGTGCCGTCCATCAAGATGCCTTGCGAACCAATGCCCACGTTGGTGCCAAACACCGAGCGAAAAGCCAAGGCGGTGCGCCCGATCTCGTAGGCCACTTGCACCTCTTGGCTCATCGACAAACCAATGCCGCCAAACTCTTCTGGGATGGACAGGCCAAACAGGCCCATGGCCTTCATGTCTTCGACGATGTCGGCAGGCACCTCGTCGTGTTCTTCGAGGTGGTTTTCTGCCGGCACCAAACGCTCACGGATGAAGCGCTGGAGCGTGGGCAACAACAGGTCGAACGATTCGGTGTCGAGGGCCATGGGGTGGTGTCCTGGTGGAAGTCGATCAATCGACGGTGATTTTTTGTTCGCGGATCAAGGTGGAGAGCACCTTGCCTTCGTTGGCCAGCAAGGCTTTGAACTCGGCGGTGTCCAAAGCGGTGGCTTCGGCGCCCAAGTCGCCGTAGCGCGACTTGACAGCGGGCAGCGCCAAGGCCTTGGTCAACTCGCGGGTGACGCGGGCAATCACCTCGGGTGGTGTGCCGTTGGGTGACCACATGCCAAACCAGATGTCGAGGTTGGCGCCTTTGAAGCCTTGCTCACCCACGGTGGGCACGTCGGGGAAGAAAGGCGAGCGCTTCTCGCTCACCACGCCCAAGAGCTTGACCTTGCCGGTGCGGATGTGTGGAAAGGCAATGCCGGGGTCGCACACAAAGTCGGCCTGGCCCGAGAGCACATCTTGCAAAGCCGGTGCAGCACCACGGTAAGGGATGTGCACGATGTCTGTGCCGGTGGCTTGCTTGAACAACTCGCACGCCAGGTGCGGGGGGGTGCCCGCGCCCGATGAGGCGTAGGACAGCTTGCCCGGCTGCGCCTTGGCCATGGCGACCAACTCGTGCACGTCTTTGACGGCGAGTTGGGGCTTGGTGACCAGGTACATCTGGGTTTTGCCAATGCCGGCCACGGGCGTCAGGTCGCGCGAGGGCAGCAAGGTGGATTTGAACAAGGAGGGGTTGGCGGTTTCGACCGAGGTGGGGGCAATCAGAAACGTGTAGCCATCGGGTGCGGCGCGGGCCACTTCGGCGGCGGCGATGTTGCCGCTGGCACCGGGCTTGTTGTCGATGACCACGGTTTGACCCAAGGTGTCGGTGAGGTTTTGCGCCATCAAACGCGCCAGCACATCGGTGGTGCCGCCAGGGGCAAAGCCCACCACGATGCGGATGGGTTTGGTGGGCCAGGCTTGGGCATGGCTGGCCAGGCTGGTGCCTAGGCCCAGCACGGCCACTGCGGCCACGGTGAGCGCACGGCGCAGGGAGTTGGGTGTGTGTGTCATGGGGGGGTCTCCGTTGTAAAAATTGAAAGGCACAGGGTGAAAGGCACAGGGGAACAGGGTGGGCGCAGGGCTTGCGGTTGGCGTGGGTGGCTCAAGCCAACGAGGCACGCAAGTCCTCACGCAGCTTGAATTTTTGAATCTTTCCCGACGGGGTGGAGGGCATGCTCTCGCGCACCTCCAGGCGTTCGGGGATGTATTGGGTGGCGATTTTTTGTTCTTTGAGGTAGGCCACGAGTTGCGGCAAATCGATGCGCTGGCCGGGCTTGGGCACCACCACCGCGCAGGCGCGTTCGCCCAAGCGTTCGTCGGGGTAGGCCACGATGGCAGCCAAGGCAATGGCGGGGTGGCGGTAGAGCAGCGCTTCGATCTCGACCACCGGGATGTTCTCGCCACCGCGAATGATCACGTCTTTGCTGCGTCCGGTGATGCGCACATAGCCTTGGGCATCAAGACGCGCCAAGTCACCGGTGTCAAACCAGCCCTCGGCGTCGGTGCCGTTCCACTGTGGGCGCTTCAAATAGCCGCCAAAGTTGGAGCAGGCACGCACCAGCAATTTGCCGGGCTGCCCAGCAGGCAAGGTGTGGCCATCGTCGTCCACCACTTTGAGCTCGACACCGGGCAGGGCCACACCGTCGGTGGTGAAGGCGCGCTCGTCGGGGTCGTCGAGTTGGATCAAGGTGACGGCGCCGTTTTCGGTCATGCCCCAGGCCGAGACGATCTTGGTGCCCAAGCCCGCACGCGCTTGCTCGACCAGCGGGCCGGGGATGGGCGCGCCCGCGCACAAGAAGGTGCGCAAGGTGGGCACGGCTTGGCCGGACTCGGTCACGTTTTTGGCCAGGTCGGTGAGAAAAGGCGTCGAGGCCATGGTGAAGGTGCAGCCCTCGGCACGGATGAGGTCGATGGCTTTGAGCGGCTCCCAGATGTCGAGCAACACGGCCGACTCTTGCAACATGATGGGCATCATCAAGCCGTACATGAAGCCGGTTTGGTGCGCCATGGGTGAGGCCATGAGCACGATGTCGTTGGCGTCAAGCTTCAAACGCTGGGCGTAGGGAATGATGTTGGCCATCACGGTGTTGGCGGTGTGCATGACGCCCTTGGGTTCCCCCGTGGTGCCCGAGGTGTAGATGAGTTGGGTCACGTCATCGGGCCCGGGGCGGTGCTGGGTGAGGATGGCGTGGGCTTGGGGGTCTTGCTCCCACGCCGGGCCGCTGAGCAAGGCCTCGAAGCTGTTGGCGCCGCTGCCGTTGACCACCACCACATGCTGCAAGTCGGGCAGGCTGGGTTGGAGGCCTTCGACCATCTGCTCGTAGTCAAAGCCACGGAACACCTTGGGCACGATGACCACTTTGGCTTCGCCATGCTTGAGCATGAACGACAACTCACGCTCGCGGAAGATGTGCATCAGCGGGTTCAAGACCGCACCGATGCGCGAACACGCCAAGTAGGTGACGGTGAACTGCCACCAGTTGGGCAACTGGCAAGCCACGATGTCGTGGTGGCCCACGCCGAGTTTGCTCAAGCCCACGGCCACGCGGTCGGCCATGGCGGCGAGTTCGCGGTAGGTGAAGCGTGTGACCGCCCCACTCTCGGCTTGCACGGCGGTGACGGCCAGCTTGTCGGGGCATTGCGCGAGGCAGCGCTCCAGGTCGTCGTTGATGGTGCGGTCGTGCCACAAGCCTTGGGCCACGCTGTGAGCGCGGCGGGGTGGGATGAGTACGGCGTCGAATTGCATGCGTGTCTCCTCGGGGGGTGGATGTTTTGTTGTGGTGAAAACTCAGGCGGGCACAAACTTGCGGCCCGCACGGGTGCGCGCAATGATGGTCTTCATGATCTGGGCGGTGCCGTCACCAATTTGGAAACCCAGCACATCGCGCAAGCGTTGCTCCATCAGGCCACGGTCGTAACCGCCGTGGCCGTAGCACAGCAGGCATTGGTGGATCACGTCGTAGGCCAGCTTGGGGCCCCACCACTTGGCCATGCCCGCCTCGGCGGTGTGGGGCAGGCCTTTGTCTTTGAGCCACAGGCCTTGCAGGCACAGCAGGCGCGCGCCTTCGACCTCGGTGTCGAACTGCGCCAGCGGATGGGTGACGCCCTGAAAGGCCGACAAGGGCTGGCCAAAGGCTTGGCGCTGGGTGATGTATTCCCAGGTTTCTTCCAGCGCCACACGGGCCACGGCCAAGCACTGCAAGCCAATCAGCGAGCGCGAATAGTCAAAGCCATGCATGACTTGCACAAAGCCTTTGTTCTCGTCGCCCAAACGGTGGCTCACGGGCACACGCACGTTTTCAAAAAAGATCGAGCCCCGGCCAATGGCGCGTTGGCCATGGCAGTCGAAGCGGTTGGTGGTCAAGCCTGGCGTGTCCATGGGCACCAACAAAGCGGTCACGCCGTGCGCGCCGTCTTCGGCGCTGCCGGTGCGGCCAAACACCACGGTGATGTCGGCTTGGTCGGCGGCAGAGATGGAGGTTTTCTCGCCATTGATGACATAGAAGTCGCCGTCGCGCTCGATGCGCAAACGCAGGTTGGCGGCGTCTGAGCCGCCGCGCGGCTCGGTCAAGGCAATGGCGCAAATGGCCTCGCCTTGGGTGAGTTTTTTCAGCCACGGGCCCACCACCTCGGGCTTGCCGTACTTACACAGAATGTGGCCGTTCAGCGAGGCCAAGAGGTTGAGGTAGGAAAAGCTCAGGTCAGCGCGGGCAATTTCTTCGTGGATCACGCCGGCGGCCAAGCAGCCCATGCCTAAACCGCCAAATTCCTCGGGCAGCTCGGGGCAGATGAAACCCAGCTCGCCCATTTCACGCAGCAAGGCGCGGTCGAGCACGCGGGTTTGGTCGCGCTCTTGAAAGCCCGGCTTGACGCGCTCGTCGGCAAAGCGACGCGCGGTGTCGGCCAGGGCTTGCAGGTCGTCGTCGATGTAGGGGTTGGGGTTCATCAGGTGTCTCCGGCCAAGGGTGTGGCTTATTTGGCGTATTTGCGGAAATCGGGCTTGCGCTTTTCGGTCAAGGCCTTGACGCCTTCGCGCGATTCTTCGGTGTCGTAGTACAGCTTGAGCGCGTACATGCCCATGCCCGCAATGCCGGCTTGGTGGGCCGTGTCCATGTTGAAGCTGCGCTTGGCAATGGCAATGGCGGTGGGGCTGCGTTCGCAAATGGTCTCGCCCCACTCTTGCACGGTGGCGTCAAGCTGGTCGTGCGGCACGCAGATGTTGGCCAGGCCCATGTCCACGGCTTCTTGGCCGGAGTAGCGCTTGTTGAGGTACCAAATTTCGCGGGCTTTTTTCTCGCCCACCACACGCGCCAAAAAGGCGGTGCCGTAGCCGGGGTCGACCGAGCCCATCTTGGGGCCGACTTGGCCAAAGATGGCTTTGTCCGAGCAAATGGTCAGGTCGCAAATCGTGCACAGCACGTTGCCGCCACCAATGGCGTAGCCCTGCACGCGGGCAATGACGGGCTTGGGCACGTTGCGGATGGCGTCGTGCAGCTCTTCCATCGGCAGGCCAATGGTGCCGCGCCCGTCGTAGTTGCCGTCGTGGGCGCTTTGGTCGCCGCCGGTGCAAAAAGCGCGGTCGCCCGCACCTGCCAACACAATCGCGCCGATGTCGCGGTCGTAGCCGGCTTTGTTCAAGGCCTTGATGAGCTCGTCGCAGGTGGTGCCGCGAAAGGCGTTCATCTTGTCGGGGCGGTTGATGGTGATCCAGGCCACGCCGTTGCGGTTTTCGTACAGGATGTCTTCAAAGTTCATGGGGGTCTTTCTGAATGGGGGGAAGCAGGTTGCGTGCGCTCAGGTTGGGGTGCCGAGGGCTCAGCCGTTCATGGTCAAGCCGCCCGAGACGCTGAGCACTTGGCCGGTGATGAAGGCCGCGTCGTCGCTGGCAAAAAACGCAATCGCGCCGGGCAGGTCTTGCGGCTGGCCAATGCGGCCCAGGGGAATGGCGCGGGTGAAGGCCTCCATCAATTTTTCGGGGTTGCCCGCGCCTTCTTTGTAGTCGGCAAACAAGGCGGTGTCGGTGGGGCCGGGGCACACCACGTTGACGGTGATGCCGTGGCGTGCGTGCTCACGCGCGATGGTTTTAGAAAACGCCACCAAGCCGCCTTTGCAGGCGGCGTAGACGGCCTCGCCCGATGAGCCCACGCGTGCCGCGTCAGACGAGATGTTGACAATGCGCCCGCTCTTGCGCGCGGCCATGCCGGGCAACACGGCGTGGTGCATGTGCAGGGCACCGGTGAGGTTGATGGCGATCAAACGCTCCCACTGATCGGGGGTGGTTTTGGTGAAGGGCTTGAACACGTCCCAACCGGCGTTGTTGATCAACACGTCGATGGGGCCGAGTTGCGCCTCGGTGGCCGCCACCGCAGTGTCGACGGCGGCACGGTCGGTGATGTCGCACTTGAAGGCCGCCGCGTGACCGCCTGCGGCGGTGATGGCGTCGACCACTTTTTGGGCGGCTTCTAAGTTCATGTCAAACACCGCCACCTTGGCGCCTTCTTGGGCCATGCGGTGGCAGGTGGCGCCGCCGATGCCGCCACCACCTCCGGTGACGACGACGGTTTTGTTGTTGAATCTTTGCATGCGGAACTCCAGTTGAATCAGGGGGGTATGCTGGGAAGGCACGTTGTCAAAAAGTTTTTGCAATATGCCAATGTATTGACGTATATTACGTCTACCCCGTTTCAAGATGCAAGCTGTTTAAAGCGCTGAAATACTATGGTTTACCCTGAAAAAACTGACGCAGCACGTATGGACTTGGCCAACCGCTTGTTTTTCAAGCTGTATCAATGTACCAATATGTTGCATAAAACAGGCACCCGAGCCGTGGAAGACGAGGGCCTGACCACGCAGCAGTGGGCGGTGCTGGGCGCGCTGTCGCGGCCCGAAGCGCAAGGCGGCATGAGCGTGGGGGACTTGGCGCGTTACCTGATGGTGAGTCGGCAAAACCTCTCAGGCTTGCTCAGCCGCATGGCGCGCGATGGTCACCTCAAACTGGTGGCCGATGCGCGCGACCGACGCGCCAAGCTGGTGACCATGAGCCCAAACGGGCGCCGGGTGTGGCAACAAGACGCGCAACCGAAAATTCGCGCGTATTACGAAGCGGCCTTGACCGACTTTTCTACCGGCGACTTGACGCACACTCTGCACTATTTGCTCAAGCTTTTGGGCAATATGGAGAAGATTGACGCGGGCACACCCGACGAGATGGAAGACAAACCATGAAAGCCGTGGTCATCACCGGACACGGTGGCAACGAAGTGGTGGAGGTTCGCAGCTGCGAGCGGCCAGTTCGACAACCCGGTGAGGTGCTGGTGCGCATGGCGGCCGCCACCTTGAACCAGGTGGACTTGTACATGCGCAACAGCGGTGCGGGCATCACCCACCAATTGCCGCAGATCATGGGCTTGGATGGCGCAGGCACGGTGGAAGAAGTGGACGCCGATGAGCGCGTGCTGGCGGTGGGCCAAAAGGTGCTGATTCACCCCGCCGTGACCTGTGGCCGCTGCGAGTTTTGCCAACGTGGCGACAACGTGCTGTGCACCCAAATTCAGCTGCTGGGCGAGCATCGCCACGGCACCTTTGCCGAGTGGGTCAGCGTGCCAGCACGCAATGTGTTCGCCATGCCTGCGGGCTTGCGCTTTGTGCAAGCGGCGGCGCTGGGCGTGAACCACATCACGGCCTGGCGGATGCTGGTGACCAAAGCACAGATCAAGCCCTGGGAGACGGTGCTGATTTTTGGGATTGGCGGCGGCGTGTCGCTGGCGGCCATGCAACTGGCCAAAGCCATGGGCGTGCGCGTGATCGTCACCTCGCGCGACGACCACAAATTGCAGCGTGCCTTGGCGCTGGGTGCCGACCACACCATCCACAGCCCAACGCAGGATGTGGCCAAAGCCGTGATGGCCTGTACCGATGGGCGCGGTGTGGACGTGGTGATTGAGAACGTGGGGCAAGCCGTGTGGTCTGCGGCCATGAAGTCTCTGGTGCGCGGCGGCCGCTTGGTGACCTGTGGCGCCACCAGCGGCGACCAACCGCCTGCCGACCTGCGGCGCATCTTCATTCGGCAGCTGCAAATTTTGGGCTCGACCCACGGCAACTTGGCCGAGTTCCACGACATGCTGGCGTTTGTGTCCCAGCATGGCATCCAGCCCGTGATCGACCACGAATACCCCATGGACCAGGTGCATGCTGCATTGGACAGGCTGGCGTCGCAGCAGCAATTTGGCAAAGTGGGGTTGTCCATCTTGTAGCATGGGACGCTACAAACTAGCCTGTGGATTACAGGGATTACCACTGAGGTAAATATGGCAACACGCATGCACAACCCCCCTCACCCAGGGGAAGTCCTTCGGGAATATTTAGGGGATATTTCAATCACAGAAGCGGCGGACAAGCTGGGCGTCAACCGCGTCACTTTGTCACGCATCGTGACCCAAGCCTCTGGCATTTCTGCCGATATGGCGTACCGTCTGGGTGCCGCATTTGGAACCAGTCCAGAAATGTGGGCCGGTATGCAGATGCAATATGACTTGTACCAAGCGGCCAAACTCAAGCGCCCCAAAATTCAGCCGTGGGCATTCGTCGACGCGGAGCCTGTCTGAATTTGTAACGCAGGGCGGACCGTCATAAGAGAGCCAACCGCCCCAGCCAAAGCTTGACAAGCGAAAACAGGGTGGCAATAATCCGCTTCGATTCAAACCAGAAACATTGTTTTACTAAAGAAACAAGAAACGGCTCGACAGGCATGCATTTACTCGGCATTGATGAAGTCATTTTTGGCGCCAGCGACCTGGAGAAATGTCGCCAGTTCTTTCTGGACTGGGGCTTGTCGCTGCACGCTGAGTCGGCCCAAGAGCTGGTGTTCACCTCGCTCAATGGCTGCCGGGTGGTGGTGGCGCATTCAGACAAGCCCGGTGTGGCAGCAGGCGTAGAGCCTGACCCGACGCTGCGCGAAGTGGTCTGGGGTGTGGCCAGCCACGCCGAGCTCGACGTGGTGCGTGAACGGCTCAAGCAGCAACCCGGCTTTGTGGACTTGGGCACGCGTGTGGGTTGCACCGACCCCACCGGTTTGGCACTGCGTGTGCAAGTGACGCAAAAGCACGCCGTGACATTGGAGTGCGCCAAGACCAACACCTGGAACGACCGCCAACGCGTGGACCAAGCCAGCCC
>CANCUP010000089.1 GCA_947381325.1 Comamonadaceae bacterium | reverse complement strand
CCAAGCGTCTGGTCGTGGTGGGGCAGGGCGCGGCAGGTTTGTGTGCGGCCGTGTCTGCCCTGACCCAAGCCCGCGCGCAAGGCCTCCCGCTGCAGGTGACCTTGCTCGATGCTGCGCCGATGGCGGCGAGTGGTGGCAACACCCGTTGGAGCCCCTCCAATATTCGCCTGCAAGCTAATCACCAAATGGCGCCCGGTTTTGTCGACGAGATCATGGCCGAGTCCGAGGGCTTGGCCGATGCGGCCTATTTCCAACAACTGGCCGAGCAAGCGCCCGCCATGGCCGACTGGTTGGTGTCGCTGGGCATTGCATTTCAAAGTCCGCCTTATTACCTGGCCAAAGGCCCCGCACGCATTCAGCCGGTGGGTGGTGGCGCTGCCTTGATCCAGGCCATGCTTGCCCATGCACGTGATCTGGGCTTGGAGGTGATTTACCAATTCACACTCACCGACTTGCTCGGCGACGCCACGCAGGTGACGGGTGTTGCAGGGGTGGATGCGCAAGGGCAACGCCAACAGCACATGGCCGATGCGGTGGTGTTGGCCTGCGGTGGTTTTGAGGGCAATCCACAGATGCTCAAAACCCACTTGGGGCCTAACGCAGAAAACTTTCGCTTGATCTCCCAAGGTACCGCCTTCAACGATGGGGCCGGCATTCGTGCTGCGCTCGCACTCGGCGCCGAAGCCTCGGGCGACTGGCACACCGGCCACGCCGAGCCCATCGACCCGCGCAGCCAAGGCCCCGCGCCGGTGGTCTTGGTCTATCCGTATGGTGTGGTGGTCAATGCGCAAGGCGAGCGCTTTTTTGACGAAGGCGCCGGCTTGATGCACGAAACCTGGGAGCGTTTCTCGCACCAGATGCAACACGACTTGCCCGAACAACAGGCCTATGCCATCTTGGACGCCAAGTTGCTCACGATTGCCGACTACACCCGTGCCATTCGCTCCGAGGTGCCGCCGGTGTCAGCGCCCAGCTTGGCCGCGCTGGCTCAGGCCTTGGGACTGCCCGAGGCTGCTTTGCGCCGCACGGTGGACGACTTCAATGCTGCCTGCCATGGCAAGCCCGAAGGCTTTGATCCCACCGTCAAAGATGGCCTGAGCTGCGCACCGGTGGGGCAGCCACCCAAGTCCAACTGGGCTCGAGCGCTTGACCAGGGCCCTTATCTGGCTTGGCCCTTGGTGGGGGCGTTGGTCTACACCTTTGGCGGCGTCAAGACCAACCCGCAGGCCCAAGTGCTGTCTGCACATGGACCTGTTCGCGGGCTCTATGCCGCCGGCGAAGTGACGGGGCACTTTTACCGCCAGGCGCCCAACTCGGTGGCCATGTTGCGTGCTTTGGTGTTTGGAAAAATTGCGGGTGAGCAAGCCGTCCAAGCTTGCCTGGTACCCGCCTGATGGCGTGCTCAGCGCACAAAGCCTTGGTCTGACAACCACTTCTGAATCACTTGCGCAATCTGTTGGTTGTTGCGGTCCATCATCATCATGTGGCTGTTGCCTGCAATGCCGATCTCGGGCAAGTTGACCAAATCGGGCTTGCCGCCCGCAGCGCGGATGGCGTCATGAAACTTGATGTTGTTGGCGCGGATGGTCGGCCAACGCGCGTCGCTGGCGATGTAGTCGCCATAAATGCTCAAGCTGGGGATGTCTTTGAGTTTGGCCGCTTGGCTGATGTCACCCACGCCTGCGGGTTCCACCAACACCAGCGCCTTGACTTTGTCGGGCCGCGCTTGCGCCACCTTGTAGCCAAAGGGGCCGCCTTGTGAATGGACCAAGACCACACACGGACAGACCTTGTCGACCAGGGCAATGTAGGCGGCAATGGTCGGCTCATCGGTGCTGGTCCAGCGTGGCACCACCTGTTTGGTGAAGTTGTCGTAGCCCTCGGTGGGGAACTGGTTGCCGGGCAGTGGCTTCATCTTGGCCGGGTCGCGGTTGTAACTGCCAGGGCCATTGCCAATGCGAAAACGCTCAAACGGATTTTCTTTGGTCAAGAACACCGGGTCGGTCTTCGTGATTTCGGGGTACATGGCCCAGCCTGAACGGCCGCGTTCCACGGCGTCGCTGTTGTACACCGTCCACCCTTGGCGGATGAAGTAATTGAGCCAGCCTTCGCGACCATCGGGCGTGGTCTCATACGTCACACCACTCAAGCCACCGCCATGCCACATCAGCAAAGGCAACTTGCCTTTTTCATGGGCGGGCACAAAGTACTGCACATACATCTGTTCGACTTGGTAGACGCCATTGGGGTCGACCTTGGCAGGCACGCCGCCTTGCGAGAACAGAACTTCTTTGATGGGTTTGCCTGAGAGCTCGACTTCGCGCCCACCGACATGAAAGGAGCCCATGTCTTTGAGTGCCAAAGACCCTGAGGGGGTGGTGCAAGCGCTGAGCAGCGCGCAGCTCAAGGCCAGTGCGGGAAGACATCGTTGAGACAGCTGAGTTTTCATGGAAAGAATTTCTGTAGGAGGTGAAAAAGGAAATGAGGTGTTGACGGTTCGCGGAACGCTAACCTGCAGCTGTTGCCCTGACAAGGGTGCAATCCATGGCACAAGCTGCCCAGGTGTCGCCTTGGTGAATCTGGGTGGATGCTAGGATTTGCAGCCATATCAAGGAGGCATGCATGTCACAGCGTTTGTTGCAATCGGTGGCCCTCATCACAGGCGCGAGTCGTGGCATTGGCCGAGAGATCGCGCAGGCTTATGCCAAAGAGGGGGCCACGCTGTGCTTGGTGGCACGCAACCCTGCCGCACTCCATGAGGTGGTGGCTGAGTTGGCACTGCCCGCAGAGCGGGTTATGACCGTGGCTTTGGATGTCACCGACCGCGCCGCCTGCTTTGCCGCTGTGCAAGCGACCCAGGCCCGCTTTGGCCACATCGACATCTTGGTCAACAACGCAGGCATTTACCAAGCCAAACCTTTTTTGGATTACACGGCCCAAGACTTCCAAACCCTGTTGGATGTCAACGTGATGGGTGTGATTCATTTCACCCAAGCCTGTTTGCCTGGCATGCAAGCGCGCAAACAAGGACGGGTGATCAACATGGCGTCCACCGCTGGCAAGTGGGGCTCGCGCAACCAAAGCGCTTACAACATCAGCAAGCATGCGGTGGTGGGATTGACGCGTTGCGTGGCGTTAGAAGCCAGCCCGTATGGGGTGACGGTCAACGCCATTTGCCCGGGTTTTGTGCAGACCGACATGCTGGAAGAACTCAAAGCGCAGGTGGCCCTGAGTTCGGGCGCTTCTGCCGATGAATTTGTCAAAGCCGCCTTGGCCCGCGTGCCTTTGGGTCGCATGTTGACCACCCAAGAAATTGCTGGCATGGCGGTGTATCTGGGCTCTGCCGAGTCCAGTGGCATGACGGGGCAGTCCATCCACATCGACGGCGGGATGGTGTTTTAAAACCGTCGCCCCTGATGGAATTCAAGTGCTTTTGGGGCGACGTGCACTGAAGGCGCCTTGTGCTGTGGCAATCAACTCGCGTTGTGCGTTGTAAATTTTCCCTTCGCAAAACGCGCAACTGCCCGTCAATTTCACCAGTTGGCCCTCGGCGCTCAAGCGGCCATTGCCGGGTGCAATGAAGTTGATGTTCAGGTTGATGGTGCCGCCCGGTGTCCTGTCCGGTGCTGCACTGCGCCAGGCCAAACCCAGGGCTTGGTCGGCGAGGGTTGCAATCACGCCACCGTGGGCCATGCCGAGTCGATTGCCCAACCGCTGCGTGACCTCGAGTGCAATCACAGAGCGTCCGTTGGCCCACTCCAACAATTCAATTCCTAAGTCTTCACAAAAAAAAGAGCCGGCCAAAGGGTTGCTGTCATTCATGGGTGTGCGAAACGCTGGATAGCGTCTTCTCTGAGTTTGGTTTTCTGAACTTTGCCACTGGCGGTCATGCCGAGGTTTTCGAAGTTGTCCACGATGGCGATGTGTCGAGGGACTTTGAAGTTGGCAATGCGGCTTTGCATCCACGCGATCAAGTCTTGACTGGACATGGCAGCACCGGGCTTGAGCGTGACGTATGCGGCAGGAACTTCTGACAGCCGCGCATCGGGCACGCCAATGACTTGCGCATTGGCCACCGATGGATGTTTCAACAAGGCTTCTTCAATCTCTGCGGGAGCCACGTTTTCACCGCCAACGCGCAGCATGTCTTTGAGTCGACCGATGAAGCGCAAATGGCCTTCGGCGGTCATCACGCCCAAATCGCCGGTGTGCAACCAGCCTTGCGCGTCGACCGTTTGGGCGGTCAGCTCGGGCTGGCCGTAATAGCCACGCATCACGTTCCAGCCTCTGACGTGAATCTCTCCAGATGACTGAGCGGGTAGCGCTTGGGTGGACCCTGCGGCGACCACTTTGACTTCAACCCCTGGCAAGGGCTTGGCGAGTCCGTCGATGCGGTCAGCGACAGGCGCGCGATGATCGCTTTTCACCACATTCGGCGAGGCCTCGGATTGACCGTAAGACCAGCAAATGCCCTCGATGCCCATGTCGTGCACGATGCGACGCATGGTCTCGGGCCCAGCCGCCGCCCATCCCCCGCGCAAGCAAAGTTGCGATCGGTCAAACGACGGGTGGTTCATCAACAGCTGAAATAAGGTGTCATTGCCCGAGATGAAGGTACAGCGCTCCCGTGCCAGCATGGCAAGTGCACCGCCTGCTTCAAAGGTGGGCTGTGTCACCAAACACGATTGGGTTTCCAACACAGCCAGCAAGGACAGGGTGGAGCCCGCCACGTGAAAAAACGGGCGGCAGTTGAAATAACGGTCAGACGAGGTCAGTCCAATGCGCTGTGACACAGCGGCTGCGTTGCGCAGCATGTTGTCGTGCGTCAGCATCACCCCTTTGGGAAATGCGGTGGTGCCCGAGGTGAATTGAATCAGCAACACATCATCGGGCGTGACCGCTTGCATGGCCGCTTGCAGTTGTGCTGCGCTGATCTCCTGACCACGGTTTAAGAAGGCCTGCTCGCTGAGTGCTGTGCTTGGCCGATCCTCGCCCCAGACCACACAGGTTTGCAGGCGCGGCAACACCTGTCCTGGCAGCCCCGTGTCGACCGCAGGTTCGGCTGCACGCAGCAAGGCGATGAAGTCGATGTTGAGAAAACGGTCCACCGTGACAAACAACTTCACATCGGCTCGTTCAAGACAGTAGGCCAACTCGGCGGATTTGAAGCGGGTATTGACGGGCACCGTGATGGCGCCAATCAAGGCCGCGCCAAAAAATACATCGATCCAACGTTCGTCATTGGGACCCATCACGCCAACCAAATCCCCGCGTTTGACGCCGTGCGCCATCAGCGCTTTGGCATAGCTGTGGGCGCGATCGGAGATCTGTTGCCAATTGCGAGTGAGCTGTTCAGTGATCAGCGCCAAGGCATCCGAGCGCAAGCGGGTGCAGCGTTGCAGCGCCTCACCCAAGGTGTGCGCTTGCCAAGGCTTGCTCAATTCATCCTGTGTCATGGCGGGTCTCAGTCTGCTGTGATGCCCGCAGCGCGAATGACGGGAGCCCAGCGTTCTTGCTCCGCTTTGATCAGCGCACGGTATTGGGCGCTGTTGCCGGGCTGCGTCAGGCTGGCCATGTCGTTGAATTTGGCAATGACTTCGGGGGAGGCCAAAGCCTCATTGGCGGCGTCGGTCAGTCGTTTGAGGGTGTCGGTGGCGATACCCAGGGGTGCGACCAAGCCATAGGCGCCATCTGCAATCCAGCCGGGCAAACCCACCTCGGGGGCGGCGGGCACTTCTTTGAGCACATTCAGTCGGGCACTGTCACTCAGTGCCAAAGCGCGCAAGGTGCCAGCCCTGATGGCGCCCCGCACACCGGAAGCTTCTGCCACCATGACATCCACATGCCCGCCCATCAGATCTTGGATGGCAGGGGCACCCCCTTTGTAGGGCACGTGAACCAGTTTGATGCCGGCTTGCACTTGCAACAACTCGCCCACCACATGCGCGCTGCTGGCTATACCGGCCGAGGCATAAGTGATGCGATGGGGTTCGGCTTTGGCTTTGGCGACCAAATCAGCCAGTGTTTTGAAGGGCGAGTTGGCATTGACGACCAACACATTGGGCGTTCGTACCAAGGTGGTGATGTGCGTCACGCCAGTGATGGGGTCAAACGGCATCTTCTTGGCAATGAACGGTGCGTAGATCATGGCGCCCGTGCCCGCCATGCCGAGCACATACCCTTCGGGCGATGCGCTGGCCACCGATGCAATGCCCACCAAGCCGCCGGCCCCCACTCTGTTTTCTACCACCACGCTTTGACCCAATCGTGCGCCCATGGCTTGGGCGACGGCACGGCCCAGTGCATCTGCCGGTCCACCTGCGGGAAAGGGCACCACCAAGGTGATGGGACGTTCGGGGTAGACCGCCCATGCACTCATGCAACTCAACAGAAAAATGCCTGCAGTCATCCAAAGCCGTTGTCTCATGGTCGATCTCCTGGGGGTGTGTGATGTGCGTGAAGGGGCTTAAGCGTTTTTCGGCAAATCGGCCACGGGCGTGCCGTCGTCAATGGCTTGGCATTTGCGCGTTTCGGCGGCATGCACGGCTTGTGCCAGTTTCAACACTTCGGCTGCGCGTGCGATGGGAATGAAACACACGCCCGTACTGTCGGCCAACACCAGGTCACCGCAGGACACGCGCACGCCTTCGATTTCAACATCGCCATTGATCTCAACCGTTTCAATGCGCCACTTCCCCGTGACGGGTGTGATTTCGTTGGCCCACAATGGGTAGTCGACCGAGCGTGAGTGACTCACGTCTCGGATGCCACCTGAGACGATGGCGCCGACCTCGCCCTGGCGTTTACCGGTGTGCGCAGAAATGCCGCCCATGTTGGAGATGCCTGCCACCCCTTGGATGACGATCACATCGTCGGCTTGCGCCAAGTTGTGCGCCTCAAATTCGGCCATGCGGTTGACCTTGTCTTTGGCCGTCTCATACACGTGCTCGCGCTGCACCATATTGCGCACTGTGAGCGCCACGCCGACCATGCATTTCTCGGGCATGGTGGGTTTCAAGACGCTGGCGCCAATCACCCCCGTGATGCCCAATTGGTCCATCACGTCTGACAAGATGCCTGAGGCGTCCCCTAAGCTGCGAAAGCCTTCTAACAGGCCAGGGGCTGGACGCGGAACGCTCATTCTTTGGATGCGTTCACGGGCAATCTTGCCGGTTAATTTCTTCTCAGTCATGGGTAGCTCCTTGGGCTGTTTTAGGGTTGCGTTTGCGTTGCGATGGATTTTTCTTGCGTGCCTGCGCCAGCAGGTCTGCGGCTTGGTGCGACAACTTGTCGAGCGACTGTTCAAACAGCTGTTGGTCTTTGGCGCTGAGCACCGACAGCAAGGCTTGGTTGCGCTGTACCGCTTTGGGAAAAGCTTTTTTGTAAAGCTGTTTGCCTTGGCTCGTCAACGACAGGTGGATGGCGCGACCGTCTTCGTCGTGGGCATGGCGCTGCAACAAGCCGCGTTCGATCAAGCCCGTCACGATGCGACTGGCTTGACTTTTGTCAATGCCCACTTCATTGGCCAGGGTCTGCAAGGACAAGGGAGCGCTGGTGCCGAGCAGTCCCAAAATGCGCCACTCTCGTGCATCGAGTTGAAACAGTTGCTGGTTCATCAAGGCGGCCAATTGGCTCATGCGATGGGCCAGTACATTGAGCTTGAACGAAAACAGTGCTTTGAAGTTGTCAGGGCCTGGCGGTGACTGAGGTGAGGTGGACATGGGCAGGTCGATGGTCAAGCGTGAAAAAGGCAAGGCCGCTTCAGAGCGGGCGCAAAGGGTTCAGACCTGCGCGCAACACCCGGCTGTCGAGTGAGCGCCCCAGCAGGGCTTCGCAGTGGTGAGCCACCTCAAGCATCTGTTGCCGGTCGATGCCGGTGTTCACCCCCATGGCTTCAAACAAATCCACCAAGTCTTCGGTGCACACGTTGCCCGTGTGGCCTCCGCCGTAACTGACCTTCACCGGGTGGCCGCCCACGCCACCGAAGGCGCAGTCAAAGTAGCGCACGCCGGCATCGTAGGCAGCCATGTAGTTCACCAAACCCGTGCCTCGGCTGTCGTGAAAGTGGGCAATGGCGGTCACGTCTGGCAAGGCGCGTTGAAGTTGCGCAAACAAGGCCGCTGTGGTTTTGGGGGTGGCGGTTCCAGTGGTGTCGCCCAGGGTGATGTGTTGCACGCCCATGGCGCGCAGCCGCTCGGCGTCGGCCAGCACCGAGGCTGGGTCGACACGGCCTTCAAACGGACAACCAAACGCCATCGAGATGGTGCCAATCAGCCGGAACTGCTGGTTGGCTGCAGACACCATGTCACGGATGTTGTCCCATTGGTCGTGTCGGTTGCGCGCCAAGTTTTTCAGCGAATGGGTGTCGGTGGCCGATACCAGCAAGCTGATTTCGTTGGCCCCGTAACCCGATGCTTGGTCGGCCAATGCGCGCTCCACCGCGCGCACATTGGCACAGGTGGCTTTGTAAAACACACCGTCCTGCCTTGGCAGCTGCTGCAGCAAGGCGCTGGCATCGGCAAACTGTGGAATGACTTTGGGGTTTGCGTACGAGGTGGCTTCGATGCGCTCAAAGCCCAACGCCGCAAAACGCTGGATCAGCGCCACTTTGTCGTGGGTGGCGATCATCTGGGGTTCGTGTTGCAAACCATCTCGGGCAAAACACTCGCACAACACCACGTCGCGTGGCGCAGGGGTGGGTGAGGGTGAGGGTGAGGGGGATGTCATAGCTTCCACAGTTGGATGGCGTGTTCGCGCAATTTGTTTTTTTGCACTTTGGAGCTGCCGGTCATGCCAATGTGCTCAAAGCTGTCGACGATGGCCAGATAACGCGGCACTTTGAAGTTGGCACAGCGCGCTTGGCACCAGTCCACCAAATCTTGCGTGGTGCTGGCATCGGCTTGCTTGAGCAAGACAAACGCACCGGTGACCTCACCCAAGCGAGCATCGGGCACGCCGACCACTTGGGCTTGCACGACGTTGGGGTGGCTGTGCAGCACTTCTTCCACCTCTGACGGGGCCACGTTTTCACCGCCCACGCGGTAGATGTCTTTCAAGCGGCCGACCATGCGAAAGCGTTGTTGGCCATCGGTTTCACCCAGGTCGCCGGTTTTGAGCCAGCCATCGGCACTGAAGGCTTTGGCCGTGGCCTCGGGCAGCTTGTAATACGCCTTCATCACATTCCAGCCCCGCACCTGAATCTCACCCGGCTCGCCCGGTGCACTGGGTTGGTCGGTGTTGGCATCGGCCAGGCGCACCTCCACCCCCGGATGCGGCAGCGCAAACCCCGCCACGCGCAACGGCAATGGGTCGTCCCACGACGACAGCCAGACATTGGGCGAGGCCTCCGATTGGCCATAGGCGTTACAGATCGAGGGGATACCCATGACGTCATGGATTTGTTGCATCACCTCAGGCCCGGCGGCGGCCCAGCCACCGCGCAGGTGGAGTTGGCTGGCGTCAAAGTCGGGGTGGCCCATGAGCGACAAAAAGATGGTGTCGTTGCCCGAAATCAAGGTGCATTGTTCACGTGCAAGCACGCGCAGGTTTTCAGCCACGTCAAACTTGGGCAAGCTCAACAAGCAGCAACCGGTTTGCAGGCTGACCAAAATCGACAAGGTCGAGCCCGCCACATGAAAGAAGGGCCGAATGCTGAAGTAGCGGTCGGCCGATGTGGCCCCCATGCGCAGCGCTGCGGCTTTGGCGTCTTGCAGCATGTTGGTGTGACTCAGCATCACACCTTTGGGGTAAGAGGTGGTGCCCGAGGTGAACTGCATCAACAGCACATCGTCGGCGCTCACCTCTGCCGTGGCGGCTTGGCGTTGCGCATCAGACACCTGCGTGCCCGCTGCCAAAAATTGGGCCCATGACATGGCCCCTTGGGGCAGCGGGCTCTCGCCCAGCATCACGGCCAAGCGCAGGCAGGGCAGTTGTTCTCCGGGCAAGCGCTGGTTCAGGGCAGGTTCAATGCTTTGCAGCATGCCTTTGAAGTCGATGCCCAAAAAGTCATCGGCAAAGAACAGGGCACTCACATCGGCCTGGTGCAGGCAAAAGCGCATCTCATCCGTCTTGAAGCGGGTGTTGATGGGCACGGTCACCGCACCGATGCAGGCGCAACCAAAGAACACCTCCATCCAGGTGCTGCTGTTGCCCAGCAGCACGCCCACGTGGTCGCCGCGTTGAACTCCCGCAGCCAGCAAGGCCGAGGCCACACGCAGCGCACCTGCTTCGATGTCTTGCCACAGCAAGCGTTCGTGGGGCCCCACATAGGCCTCTTGTGTGCCAAAGCGTTGGCGGGTTCCCGCAAGGACGTGCGAGAGGGGCTGGGTGTCAAAGGTCATGGGGTGGTCGAGGAGGCGGGTTGCCCAAACTTGGCAATGGCACGCTTCCAGTCGCTGCCTTGCAGGTTTTCTTGAATCGCCAGCAGCTCCACGCCCATGGCGCCTTCGCGGGTGGTGTCCAAGCCTTGGTCGATGCTGCGTTTGGTCAAGCGGGTGGTCAAGGGGTTGCATTGGGCAATGCCGCTTGCCATGGCGCGTGCTTGGGTGTGCAGATCTTCGGGTGCGTACACGTGGTTGAACAAGCCCAGGGCGTGCGCCTCTTGGGCGTCGACCACGCGTCCGGTGAACAACAACTCTTTGGCCATGCGCCGTCCCACGATGCGTGGCAGGCGCTGTGTGGCCCCGACCGTGCCCCAGCCCACTTCGGGGTATTTGACGCAGGCTTGGGTGCTGGCCAACACAAAGTCGCAGGCGGCGATGATCTCGCCGCCCGAGCCAAAGGCGGGGCCCTGCACCACGGCGATCACCGGCATCGGCAGTGCTTCAATGGCGGCGTAGGCGGTGAATCCTTCGATGCGCCGCGCCACCAAGTCGGCGGTGCTCATGGTTTGGCGCTCTTTCAAATCGGCGCCAGCACAAAACGAACTGCCTTTGGCCTCGATCAACACCACATGCACTGCGCTGTCTTGCGACAGCTGTTGGCAGGCCCGTGTGAGTTCTTGGCACATCAACAGGTTGAGGGCGTTGCGGCTGTCTGGGCGGTTCAAGGTCAGCGTCGCCACATGCGCGTGGACGCTGAGTTCAATCATGGTGTAGCTGTGGGGCATGGGCTCAGTCCAGCAATTTCATGCCGGTGGTTTTGATCAGGTCTTGCATGGTCTTGGCATCGTCTTGCAAGAAGCGCAGGGTTTCGGCCCGCGTCAGGCTGTAGATCTCGGCGTTTTGATGCGCAGCAGCGGTTTGAAATTCAGCGCTGGCTTGCACAGCGGCCAAGGCCTTGGCCAAACGGTCGAGCACGGCGGTGGGCGTGTTGGCGGGTGCCGCCAAGCTGTACCAGCTGCCCGAGACAAAGTTGGGCAAACCGGCTTCGGCAAAAGTAGGCACATCAGGCAAGCTGGGAGAACGCTTGGTGCTGGCATAGGCCAGGGCTTTGAGCGAGCCGTTTTTGATGTGGCTTTGCACCACCGAAATATTGAGCATGCCCACGGGCACGGTACCCGC
Organism: Comamonadaceae bacterium; assembly: GCA_947381325.1. GTDB lineage: Bacteria > Pseudomonadota > Gammaproteobacteria > Burkholderiales > Burkholderiaceae_C > Limnohabitans. Next base: position 695 of record CANCUP010000089.1, on the reverse strand, counting down.
CACCAAGTCGGTGATGGCCGGGCCGGCACCGCGGTAGGGGATGTGCACCAGATCAATGCCACCCCGGTATTTCAACAACTCGGCACCGATGTGCGGGGAGCTGCCCATGCCTGCGGAGGCGTAGCTGAGCTTGCCGGGTTGCGACTTGGCGAGGGCCAAGAAGTCTTTGAGCGAATCGAGCTTCATGCTGTGGTGCACGGTCAAGATGTTGGGCACGTTGCCCACAATGCCGATGAACTCAAAGCCTTTGATGCCGTCATACGGCACGCTGGTGGCCATGGGCGTGACCACGTGTGCCGCTGAAGTGCCCAGCAACAAGGTGTAGCCATCGGGGGCGGCTTTGGCCACGTAGGCTGCGCCAATGGACGCGCCGCCACCGGCGCGGTTTTCCACCAGCACTTGCTGGCCCAGCTGTTCGGCCAAGCCTTTGGCCAAGGTGCGTCCCAGCAAGTCGGTGGGGCCGCCCGTGGCATAGGGGTTGACCAGCACCACCGGTTTGGTGGGGTAGGTGTTGGTTTGTGCCAGCGTGGGGCTAGACAGTCCTTGGCACATGATCAAGGCCAGCAGCCAGGTGGATAACTTCATGGTTTGTCTCCTCGGGTTAGAACTTCAAATCACTGATTCACGTCTGAGCTCGGCCACACGTTCGGCGCTCAGGCCCAAGCGTTGTTGCAGCACGGCATCGGTTTGTTCAC
>CANCUP010000088.1 GCA_947381325.1 Comamonadaceae bacterium | reverse complement strand
GTGCGCATCACCGACTCGGTCATGCGGTCATGCAGCACATCGGCCACCGCGGCCAGTTGCTCAGGACTCAGGCTGGCTTTGCTCAGCAAACCGTCTTTGAGCAGGATGCGAAATTCGGTGATGCGCTCCATGCGCTTCAAGCTCAAGCCACAGTTGTGGGCAATGTCCGTGGCTTTGGAAGCCCAGGGCGACACCGTGCCAAAACGTGGCGTGACCACCAGCGCAAGACCGTCTTGTGCTGCGTGCACAGGTTCACCGTAGGTCAGCAGTGCGGCCAAGGTGTGTTGCTGGTTCTCATCCAAGTCTTCTTCGCTGGCCACCAAATGCACGAAACGTGCGCGCACACCTTGGATGGCAGGCGCAATGGCGGCGAGTCGGGGCAAGAGTTGTTGAACACGGAAATCGCTGAGGGCGTTACCGCCTTCGAAAATGCTGAAGTGCAGGGACACGGATGGCCTTGAGAAAAAGACGGGGAAATCGTTGCGCCGGGCCGCTGACTGGGGCTGGTCGGCAAAGCGGTGATTTTACGTGGCCACCGGGGGTGGTTTGTACACAATCGCCCCTGGAGCCACTTCCTGTCAGGCATTCAAAAGTGCCTACTTCTCAGCCGAAAGTTCCTCGGGCCGCTTGGGGCATGCGCCCCAATGGGATAATCGACCCATGACGATCACTTACAAAGACGCCCAAGGCATTGAGGGCATGCGTGTTGCAGGCAAATTGGCCTCCGAAGTTCTGGATTACCTCACCCCCCATGTGGTGGCCGGTATCACCACCAACGAACTGGACAAACTGGCCTACGACTACATCACCCAAGTTCAAGCCGCCATTCCTGCCCCGCTGAACTACAACCCCAGCGGCAACAACCCCTACCCCAAGTCGATCTGCACCTCCATCAACCACCAGGTCTGTCACGGCATTCCCAACGACAAGCCGCTGAAAAAAGCCGACATCGTCAACATCGACATCACCGTCATCAAAGACGGATGGCATGGTGACACCAGCCGCATGTTCTTGGTCGGTGAATCGTCGATTGCCGCCAAACGCTTGTGCAAGCTCACCTACGACGCCATGTGGCATGGCATCGTCAAAGTCAAACCGGGTGCACGCCTGGGCGACATTGGGTTTGCCATTCAACGCTTCGCCGAGGGCCACGGCTTTTCGGTGGTGCGGGAGTTTTGTGGCCACGGCATTGGCCAGGTGTTCCACGAAGAGCCCCAGGTCTTGCATTACGGCAAGCCAGGCACGGGCGAGGAGCTCAAAGCCGGCATGACCTTCACCATCGAGCCCATGATCAACGCGGGCCGCAAAGACATCAAAGAACTGGGCGACGGCTGGACCATCGTCACGCGGGACCATTCGCTGTCGGCGCAATGGGAACACACCGTCTTGGTCACGGAAACGGGCTACGAAGTCTTGACCCTGTCTCAAGGCAGCCCTGAGTTGCCCGATTTTGTGACCACCACCTGCTGCTGAGGACTTTGCCATGAATGCCTTGGCGCAACGCTATCGCACGGACAAGGCGGATCTGATCGCGAGCACGTCCGATCGTCCAGGTTCTGCGCGCAGTGTGCGCACCTTGCTCAAACGTTTGAGCGCATTGACCGATCGCATGCTGATCGACCTGTGGCTGGCGGCGGGCTTTGATGACAGCCTGAGTTTGGTGGCGGTCGGCGGTTTTGGCCGCGGGGAGTTGTACCCGCAGTCAGACGTCGACGTTTTGTTGCTGTTGCCCGCAGGCGTCAGTGCCGATGCCGATGAACGACTCAAAGGGCAGATTGAAAGCTTCATTGGCAGCTGCTGGGATACCGGTTTGGAAATTGGTTCCAGCGTGCGCAATGTGGACGAATGCATTGTGGAATCGAGTGCCGACATCACGGTCCAGACCTCGCTCTTGGAAGCACGATGGGTGACAGGCAGCAAGGACTTGTTCAACACCTTCCTGCAACGCTTTGATGCGGCCATGGACCCCCAGGCGTTTTTCACGGCCAAAACCCTTGAGCTCAACCAACGCCACACCAAATTTGAGAACACGCCCTACTCCCTGGAGCCCAACTGCAAAGAGTCGCCGGGCGGCTTGCGCGACCTGCAGGTGATTTTGTGGGTGGCCCGGGCTGCGGGCTTCGGACGCAGTTGGCAAGATTTGGCACGCAGCGGCTTGGCCACAGCGTTTGAGGCCAAGCAGATCGAGCGCAACGAAGACACCTTGGCCTTGATTCGTACCCGTTTGCACTTGGCCGCTAAACGGCGCGAAGACCGCCTGGTGTTTGACCTGCAGCATGCCGTGGCGCAAAGCATGGGGCTTGGGCTGCAAGAAGACGGTAGCCTGGATGCCCGTGCAGCCAGCGAAGCACTGATGAAGCGCTATTACTGGGCGGCCAAAGCGGTGACCCAACTGAACCAGATTTTGTTGCTCAACATCGAAGAGCGGCTCAATGCCTCGCCCCAGGCATTGCGCCCCATCAACGAGCGCTTTGCCGACAAGGCCGGCATGCTGGAAGTGACCAGCGATGACTTGTACCTGCGCGAACCCCATGCGATTTTGGAAACCTTCTGGCTGTACGAGTCCACGGTGGGCATCAAGGGCCTGTCGGCGCGCACCCTGCGTGCGCTCTACAACGCGCGTGGCGTGATGAACTCGACCTTTCGTGCGGACCCCGCCAACCGCGCCACCTTTCTGCGCATCTTGCAAGCCCCTGAAGGCATCACGCATGCCATGCGCTTGATGAACCAAACCTCGGTGCTGGGGCGCTATTTGTGGGTATTTCGTCGCATCGTGGGGCAAATGCAGCACGACTTGTTCCACGTTTACACGGTGGACCAACACATCTTGATGGTGTTGCGCAATGTCCGGCGCTTTTTCATGGCCGAACATGCCCACGAGTACCCGTTTTGCTCGCAACTCGCCGCAGGCTGGGACAAGCCCTGGATCTTGTACGCCGGTGCGCTGTTTCACGACATCGCCAAAGGCCGAGGCGGCGACCATTCGCAACTCGGGCGTGCTGAAGTGCGTCGTTTTTGCAAAGACCACCAGATTGCCAAAGAGGATGCGCAACTGATTGAGTTCCTGGTCTCCGAGCATCTGACCATGAGCCACATCGCGCAAAAGCAAGACCTGAGCGACCCCGATGTGATCCAAGGCTTTGCCAAGCGTGTGGGCAACGAGCGCAACCTGACCGCGCTGTACCTGCTGACGGTGGCCGACATCCGTGGCACCAGCCCCAAGGTATGGAACGCGTGGAAAGGCAAGCTGCTGGAAGACCTGTACCGCTACACCTTGCGCGCCTTGGGTGGGCGTGCGCCCGACCCCGATGCCGAGGTGGAAGCCCGCAAGCGCGAAGCCTTGACCCTGCTGGCCTTGTACGCCCTGCCCTTTGAAGCCCACAAAGACTTGTGGAACACCTTGGATGTGGGCTATTTCATGCGCCATGACGCCTCCGACATTGCCTGGCACACACGTCAGTTGTCGCGCAGCTTAGCCCAGGCCAAACAGCAAGACACACCGGTGGGGGTGATGGTGCGCGCGCGCATGTCACCCGTGGGTGAAGGCCTGCAAGTGATGGTGTACGCGCCCGATCAAGCCGATTTGTTTGCCCGAATTTGCGGCTACTTTGACCAAGCTGGTTTCAACATCTTGGATGCCAAGGTTCACACCGCGAGCAATGGCTATGCGATTGACACCTTCCAAGTGGTGGCCTCGCGCCTGCAAGGCCATTACCGTGAACTCGTCAACATGGTGGAGTCGGGATTGGCCCAAACCATTGAAGCCGCAGGCCCTTTGCCCGCGCCAGGACGTGGGCGCGTGTCGCGTCGGGTCAAGAGCTTTCCGATTGCCCCGCGTGTCTCGCTGCAACCCGACGAGCGGGCGCAAAAGTGGTTGCTCAGCATCTCGGCCAGCGACCGTGTGGGCTTGCTCTACAGCGTGGCGCGGGTGTTGGCCAACCACAAGGTCAACTTGTTTCTGGCCAAGATCAGCACCTTGGGTGAACGGGTGGAAGACACCTTCTTGATCGACGGCGCTGCTTTGCAGCAAAACAAAGCGCAACTGGAAATTGAAACCGAGTTGTTGAGCGCCTTGCATCAGGCTTGAGCGCAACGATACGGCGCTGCCATCGCCTCGCTGCGTTGGCTCAATCGTCGGCGGCGTCCAAACCCGGAAACAACACCTCGGTGAAGCCAAAGCGCGAGAAATCGCGCACGCGCATGGGATAGAGCACGCCCATCAGGTGGTCGCACTCGTGTTGCACCACACGGGCATGAAAGCCCTCAACCGTGCGGTCAATCGGCTGACCCTGCGGGTCCACGCCTTGGTAGCGCAAACGTTTGAAGCGCGGCACCACACCGCGTAGGCCGGGCACAGACAAACAGCCCTCCCAACCCTCTTCCTGCTCGTCCCCTACCGGGGTGAGCACGGGGTTGATCAACACCGTGCGCGGCACCACGGGGGCCTCCGGGTAGCGCGGGTTGAACTCGCCCGAACCAAAGATCACCACCTGCAAGTCCACCCCAATTTGCGGTGCAGCCAAGCCTGCGCCATTGGCGGCCAGCATGGTGTCGTTCAGATCTTGCAACAAGGCATCCAGTTCAGGCGTGTTGAAGTGCGTCACGGGTTGGGCTACGCGCAGCAAGCGCGCATCGCCCATTTTGAGAATCTCGCGAACGGTCATGGTTGGGCTCGGTTCAGGGCGCAGCGATTGCGTCATTGCTGCGGTGGGGGGCGCTGGCCGCATGTTCGGTCACCAGCGCCAACAAGCCCGCTTCATCGAGCACCCGGATGCCCAGTTCTTGGGCCTTGTCGAGTTTGCTGCCAGCCTCTGAACCAGCGACCACGCAGTGGGTTTTTTTGCTCACGCTGCCCGCCACTTTGGCCCCCAGCGCTTCGAGCATGTCTTTGGCTTGGTCGCGGCTCAAGGTGGGCAAGGTGCCGGTGAGCACAAAGGTTTGCCCTGTCAGCGGCAGGCTGGCCCCCGCAGTGGCCTCGCCCTCCTCCCAGTGCACGCCACAGGCGCGCAGTTGCTCCACCACTTCGCGGTTGTGGGCTTGGTCAAAGAAGGTTCGGATGCTTTGCGCCACCACGGGGCCCACATCGGCGACTTGCAGCAGTTGCTCCAAGGTCGCGTCCATGATGGCGTCGAGCTTGCCAAAGTGGCGCACCAGCTCTTTGGCGGTGGCCTCACCCACGTGGCGGATGCCCAAACCAAACAAGAAGCGTGGCAGCGTGGTCTGCTTGGATTTCTCGATGCTGGCCAGCACGTTGTTGGCGGATTTTTCGGCCATGCGCTCCAAGCTGGTCAAGGCGGTGAATCCCAAGCGGTAGAGGTCGGGCAAGGTATGGACCACACCGGCATCGACCAATTGCTCTACCAGTTTGTCGCCCAGGTCTTCGATTTCCACCGCGCGACGGTGGGCGTAATGCAGGATGGCTTGCTTGCGCTGTGCGCTGCAAAACAAACCACCGCTGCAGCGGTGGTCGGCCTCGTCTTCTTCACGCACGGCGGCGCTGCCACACACCGGGCAGGTGCTGGGCATGGTGAAGATCTGGGCTTCGTGCAAGCGCTTTTCGGCAATGACCGAGACCACCTCAGGAATCACGTCGCCGGCACGGCGCACCACCACGGTGTCGCCCACCCGCACGTCTTTGCGGCGGGCTTCGGTCTCGTTGTGCAAGGTGGCATTGGTCACGGTGACGCCGCCGACAAATACCGGGGCCAACTTGGCCACGGGGGTGAGTTTGCCGGTGCGCCCCACCTGCACCTCAATGGCTTGCACGGTGGTGAGTTGCTCTTGCGCCGGGTATTTGTGCGCCACAGCCCAACGCGGCTCGCGCGTGACAAAGCCGAGTTGACGCTGCCAATCCAGGCGGTTGACCTTGTAGACCACCCCATCGATGTCGAACGGCAGCGCATCGCGTGCTTGCCCCATGCGCTGGTGAAACGCCACCAAGCCTTGCGCCCCTTGCACGGTGCTGGTTTGTTGGGCCACAGGAAAGCCCCAGTCACGCAGTGCCATCAGCAAAGCGAAGTGGGTGTCAAAGTGCGGGCCGCCTTGGGATTCGGGCGTCACTTCACCCAGCCCATAGGCGAAAAAACTCAAAGGCCGCTCAGCGGCAATGGCGGGGTCCAACTGACGTACCGCACCGGCCGCCGCATTGCGTGGGTTGACGAAGGTTTTTTCGCCTTTCATGCCTTGTGCAATGCGCGCGCGTTGGCGCTCGTTCAGGGCTTCAAAGTCGGCCCGGCCCATATAGACCTCGCCACGCACTTCCAGCACCTCGGGCACGCGCAAGCCCACATCGTCAAACAAGGAATCGCCCGGGGGTGGGGTGTGCAGCTTGAGCGGAATCTGCCCGATGGTGCGGATGTTTTGCGTCACGTCCTCGCCCATTTCGCCGTCGCCACGCGTGGCGGCTTGCACCAGCAGGCCGTGCTCGTAGCGCAAGCTCATGGCCAGACCATCAAACTTCAACTCGGCCACATAGTCCACCAAGGGGTCGGACTCGGTGAGCGACAACTCTTTGCGAATGCGGGCGTCAAAGGCTTCGGCGCCAGAAGCTTCGGTGTCGGTCTCGGTGCGAATGCTCAGCATGGGCAGGGCGTGGCGCACGCTGGCAAAAGCGTCCAACGGTTGTCCACCGACGCGTTGCGTGGGCGAGTCGGGGGTGATCAGCTCGGGATGCGCCGCTTCAAGGGCTTGCAACGCTTTGAAGAGGCGGTCGTACTCGGCGTCGGGAATCGTGGGTGCATCGAGCACGTGGTACAGGTGGCCGTGGTGGTGCAACTGGGCGCGCAGCTCGGCAGCTCGGGAAACAAAGGTGGAAGTCGACATCAAAGGTTCTCCAGGCTGCGCCACACAGGGCCTAGAAAAAAGCTCAACTGAACAAACGTCGCGCCTGCGGCGACCCAGCGGACAAGTCGCGGGCGTCCAGGGTGTCGTACAAGGCCTGCAAATCGCGGGCAATGCCGCCAATGGCAGCTTCTGACAAACGCTGACCGTTGTCGTCGGTCACGGTGCCGTCCATCACGCGTGCGAGCTCGTGGGCGGTTTGCACCAAGCGAGCGAAAGGTTCTTCTTGGCGGTCGACTTGGGGCACGTCCAACGACAGGGTGAGCTCGCGGATGGCCGACTGCGCTGGGTCTTCGGCCATCGCCGCCTGGGTGTCAAAAATCAAGCCCAACACAGGGGGCAAGCCCACCGCAGGTGCGGGTACCACCATGCGACCCGGGATGACCCCGGCCACAAAGCCCAAGCGCGCGGCGTTTTGCTGCACATAGCCCGGGCTCCAAGCCGCCTTGGTGGCTTTGAGGGTGAAGCTCAGCTGCGCATCGTGGGCGCTGGCAAAGCTGTCGAGCTCGCGGGCGCGGGCGACTTCTTCGAGCATGTCCGGAAATTCGGGCGCGCCGTTGATGGCGTCGGCAAAGCTTTGGGTTTTGACCACGAACTCTGAAAACTCAATGTCGTTCAAAGCACCCATGCGGTTGGCCAATTGCACACCGGCTTGGAAAGCGCTGTAGCGCTGGCCGTTGCGTGGGGGCTCCCACAAGCCGGTCGCGGCATTCAAGCCCTCGACGCTGAACAGTTTGTTGCCCACACGACGGCTGGGTGGCAATGCGGCCAAGGTGGCCTCGCCAGAAATGGGGCTGTCGATTTCAACCGGGGCCAGCACGTCGATCAGCGCATCCAGGCTGGGACGCTTCTCGGTGGGAAGCGTCATGGACGACGCGTCATCCATGACTTTGGCAATCATGGGGGCCAAGCCTTGGTCGTGGGTGTCGGCGGTGTGCTGCAAGGCACGCTGCGCCATGACACGCGCATCGGCGGCGCGGTCAGCGGCTTTTTCAGCGGCCAAACGTTGCAACTCGGCTTCGTCAGGCACACGTTGGGCATGCTGGGTGGCTTGTTGCATCATGACCCGGGCCATGTCAGCCACCGGGTCGTCGCTGTGGGCAGCTGGGCTGGCCACGTCCGTGTCGGTCGCTGACAGATGGGGCGCATCAAATACCGGCTCTTGGGCCTCCAAGCGCACGGCAGGACCCGCGTGGTCAGCGGTGTTGCTGGCGGGCTCGGGCATGGGCTCGGCCTGACGGGGTTTGTTTTTGCGCGAAGTCCAAGTGCTGTGGGCCACCACACCTGCCAACACCACGCCCCCGGCGATGGCTAAACCTATTTGAAGACTGCTCATGGCTTACTTTGATGTCAAGCGGCTTCGACCATGGACACGGCCGACTCCATGTCGACGGCCACGATGCGAGAAACACCTTGTTCTTGCATGGTCACGCCGATCAGTTGTTCTGCCATTTCCATGGCGATCTTGTTGTGTGAAATAAACAGGAACTGGGTCTCTTTGGACATGCTCGAGACCAGTTTGGCGTAGCGCTCGGTGTTGGCGTCGTCCAGCGGCGCGTCCACCTCGTCGAGCAAGCAAAACGGAGCCGGGTTGAGTTGAAAAATCGCAAACACCAGCGCGATGGCGGTGAGTGCTTTTTCACCCCCCGACAGCAAATGGATGGTTTGGTTCTTCTTGCCCGGCGGCTGGGCCATGACTTGCACGCCCGAGTCCAAAATTTCTTCGCCGGTCATCACCAAACGCGCATTGCCCCCGCCAAACAGCTCGGGGAACATCTTGCCAAAGTGTTCGTTGACGATCTTGAAGGTGCCGCCCAACAGTTCGCGGGTTTCGCCATCGATCTTGCGGATCGCGTCTTCCAGGGTGTTCATGGCTTCGTTCAAGTCGGCCGACTGGGCGTCCAAGAAGGTCTTGCGTTCTGTGGCCGAGGCCAATTCGTCGAGTGCAGCCAGGTTGACGGCCCCCAAGGCGGCCACTTCGCGGTGCAGGCGGTCGATCTCGCCTTGCAAGCCGCCTAAGCGGACGCTGTTGAGCTGGATGGACGCGGCCACGGCCTCGAGGTCGGCTTGGGCATCGGCCAGCAGCTGGGTGTATTGCTCCAACCCCAAACGGGCTGCTTGTTCTTTGAGCTGCAGGTCGGTGATGCGTTGGCGCAAAGGCTCGAGTTCACGTTCAAGCTGCAAGCGGCGTTCATCGCTGGCACGCAGTTTGGTGGTCAAGTCGTCGTACTCGCTGCGTTTGGCACCCAAACTGGCTTCGCGTTCGAGCTTGATGTTCAAGGCGTTTTGCAGGCCCGCTTGCGCGGCGGCGTCGGTCAGGCGGGTCAGGTCTTCTTGCACCCGTTGCTCCTCCACGGCCACGCTGGCCGCCTGTAGGGTGGCGGTGTCGATGATGCGCTTGAGCTCGGCCTCACGCGTGGCCAAGCTGCGTTGCGCGAATTGGGCTTCTTGGGCTTGTCGCTCCAAGCTGCGTTGTTGTTCGCGGCTGTCGTTCAAGCGGCGCTCGGCGTTGATCACGGCCTCGTCCAACTGGGCATGGCGCTCTTGGCTGTCGGCCAGCTGCATGTCGAGTTCTTCAAAGCGGGCTTCAGCCGCAACACGGCGCTCTTGCAAATCGGCCAATTGGGCTTCGACTTCGCCCAAGTCGCCGCTGATTTGCTCGCTGCGGGCGCGGGTTTGTTCGGCCAGCTGCGACAAACGCAAGGTCTCGACCTGCAAGGCGTGGGCGTTGGTTTGCGCGGCTGCGGCATCGTTGCGGATGCTCACCAACCGCTGCGAAGCGTCGCTGTAAGCGGCTTCGGCACGCACCAGGGCGTGGCGGGCTTCGTCGCTGATCAGCGCTTGGGCCTTGGTGCTCTTGTCGAGGTTTTCAATTTCTTGGGCCCGCGCCAGCAAGCCCGATTGGGCGCTGTCTTGCGCGTAAAAGCTCACGCTGTGGGCGCTGATGGCGTGGCCCGTGGGCACATACATCACTTGGCCGGGCTGCAAGCTGCTGCGTTTGGCCAGTGCGTCGTCCAAGGTGGGGGCGGTGAAGCAGCCGCTGAGCCAGTCGGTCAGCAAGGCTTTGAGGCCAGCATCGTTGAGGCGCAGCAGGTCTGACAGGCGGGGCAAGGCACTGGACGCTTCGGGGGCCGCGGCGAGGGGCGGCGTGTGAAAGGCCAGTTTGGCGGGGGGTGCGTCGTTGCCAAAAGACCGCACCATGTCGAGACGGCTGACTTCCAGCGAGGCCATGCGCTCGCGCAAGGCGGCCTCGAGGGCGTTTTCCCAACCGGTGTCGATGTGGATGCGGCTCCACAAGGCTTGCAGGCCATCCAAACCGTGCTTGGCCAACCAAGGCTTGAGTTTGTCGTCGGTTTGTACTTTTTCTTGCAGCGCTTTGAGGGCCTCCAGGCGGGCCGAGATATCGGCCTGCTTGGTTTGCTCGGCGTTCACAGCTTGCTGTGCTTGGCGGCGCGCGTCGTCCAACTGAGGCACGCTGTGCTGCAAGTCGTCGAGTTGCGCAGCCGTCACCTCGGCCTGGGCCTGTGCTTCTTGCAGCTGTGCTTGCAGGTTGCTCAGACGGGCGTCGTCGGGGGCAGCCAAGGCGTTACGGTCGGCACTCAAGCGCTCATGACGGGTGTTGAGGGCACGCGATTGTTCTTCGATGTTGCGCTGGTCAGCCGCGAGAACCTGGATCTGCTGCTGCACCTGCACCACGCTGCCGCGCTGTTCGTTGCTGCGTTGTTGGGCGGTACGCAACGCTTCTTCCAGCTCAGGCAGTTGCATGGCTTGTTCTTCGACCTGCGCGGCCAAGAGCATGGCCTGCTCTTCACCGTTCAAGGCGTGTTCGGCCAGGGTTTCAATTTCTTGCTGCGCTTGCTCGCTTTGCTGGGCCCAGTGCGCGGTTTGCTCTTTGATTTGCACCAAACGCGCTTCGGCACGCTGGCGTCCTTCCACCACAAAGCGGATCTCGGCTTCCAAACGCCCCACCTCGGCGCTGGCTTCGTACAAAGCGCCCTGGGCTTGGTTGACTTGGTCGCCTGCGGCGTAGTGCGCTTGGCGCACGGTCTCGAGGTCTGCCTCGATGTGGCGCAAGTCGGCAATGCGCGACTCCAAGTCGTTGACGGCTTTGTCGGCTTGGGTTTTCAGGCCCACTTGGTCAGCCTCGGCCTCGGCACGGCGCAAGAACCACAGCTGTTGCTGCTTCAAGCTCACGTCGGCTTGCAGCGCGTGGTAGCGGTTGGCCACCTCGGCTTGCTTTTCCAGCTTCTCTAAATTGGCGTTCAGTTCGCGCAGGATGTCTTCCACCCGGGTCAGGTTTTCCCGCGTGTCGCTCAAACGGTTTTCGGTCTCGCGGCGGCGCTCTTTGTATTTGGACACGCCAGCGGCTTCTTCTAAGAACAAGCGCAGCTCTTCGGGCTTGGATTCAATGATCCGGCTGATGGTGCCCTGGCCAATGATGGCGTAGGCGCGGGGGCCCAAACCGGTGCCCAAGAACACGTCTTGCACGTCGCGGCGACGCACCGGCTGGTTGTTGATGTAGTAGCTGCTGGTGCCGTCTCGGGTCAGCACGCGCTTGACCGCGATTTCGGCAAACTGGCTCCACTGGCCACCGGCGCGGTGGTCGGCGTTGTCAAACACAAGTTCCACACTGGAGCGGCTGGCCGCTTTGCGGGTGGTGGTGCCGTTGAAGATGACGTCTTGCATGGACTCGCCGCGCAGCTCACTGGCGCGGCTTTCGCCCAGCACCCAGCGCACGGCGTCCATGATGTTGGATTTGCCGCAACCGTTGGGGCCCACCACACCGACCAACTGGCCAGGCAACAGGAAATTGGTGGGTTCCGCGAAGGACTTGAAACCCGATAATTTGATGGAATTCAGACGCACCGAAAAGCCTCTTGAAAGAGAGGGGGGATCATAAACGGCTGGACCAGGCGCGCACCTCGACCAGCAGTGCCTCTAAATGGGGCTGGATCGATTCAAAGGTGGTTTTTGTGGCAACCAGGGGCTGATTTCGGCTGTTTTGGTACAAATCAATCACGGATTGCGCCAAGACAGGGGCTGCAAACAAGGACATGAACCCCTTGAGCGCATGCAGCGAATGCTCGACCTTCAAGCTGTCGTTGGCCGCCAAAGCAGCTTGGATGGTGGTCATTTCTTGGCTCAAACTGGCTTCGAACGTGGCGATGAGTTCGCGCATCTGCACATCGTCGGTGGCAAATTCTTGGGCGCCACGCAGGTCAAGCCAAGCAGAAGGGGGGGTAACTTGGGTATTCATAGGCTGGGGGCAGAGATAATAGCAGCCATGAATCCCCTGCTTTCTCGTCTCCAGCCCTATCCTTTTGAGCGGCTGAAACAGCTGTTTGCCCCCATCACACCCAACCCGGC
>CANCUP010000087.1 GCA_947381325.1 Comamonadaceae bacterium | reverse complement strand
ACCATGGGCTGCCATGTGCAGGTAGTACTGGGTGTCACGCAAATAGCCCAACACAGGCACACTCAGCGAGTCGACAAACTTGTGCAAGTTGGCTGCTGAAATCGTGCGCGCATCTACCCGATTGCCAATCACACCGACTTCGGTGTCTCGGCCTTGGGTGATGTCGACCAGTTGGCTTAAAAACTCTTGTGTGGCCTGCATGTCAAACACGCTGGGCATGATCGGCACCACCACTTTGTCTGCCCGCTGAATCACCTCTTGCAGACGCCAGCCTTGCATGCCACCCGGGGTGTCGATCACCAGGTGGGTGGTGCCGGGTGGCGGCTTGGCGGTGAGCACCAAATCGGCCTGAAAGTCGAACGAGCCGATGACGCCCAAAGATGCAGGCCGTTGCGACAACCAAAACTTGGACGACTGCTGCTTGTCCGCATCGCCCAGCACCACGGTGTGTCCTTGGCTGGCCAAGTAACCGGCAATGTTGGTGGACAAGGTGGATTTACCGGCCCCACCTTTGGGGTTGGCGACAACGATGACTTTCATGGATGACTTGAATTTCTGCGCGTGATGGGCTGTTGGGGTCGATCTTACCGCCCGAGCTTTGGCGCTTTTGGCGTGTGCGTGCTCAGGTTTTTTGGATCAAGCCCATCGTGGCCTGAAACAACGCACTCTGCGCATCCAACCAATCCAACACGATGTTGAAGTGGTTGCGCTGTGGCGCTTCATGCCAGGTCACCGGGTTGCCTTGGGCACGACAGGCCGCTGCATAGTCGCGGGACTGGCGTTTGAACGCATCGGTGTCGTGCTCGGCCACGGCCACATACAGAGGCATCTGCGGGTGTGGCAATTGGCGCAGAGGGCTCAGGGCCTGGGCTTGGGCCACGCTCAGGTTCAACCAGGTGTTGGGGGCGCAGCGTTGCACCGGCTCTAAGTCGTACAAGCCACTCAGCAGCACGCCACCACACAACGCGCTGGGTGCTACACCGTGTTCAGCTTGCCATTCAGGCACAAGCAGCATGGCCGCCAAGTGCGCCCCCGCTGAGCTGCCTGAGAGCACCGCGCGTTGCGGGGTCACACCATAAGGGGCGGCGTCTTTCAACAGCCAGGCCACGGCGCGTTGGCATTGGCCGACGATGTGTGCGAGTGTGGCGTGCGGTGCGAGGGTGTAGTTGAGCGCCGCCACCGCCACGCCATGGCGGGTGAACTGCTGCGCCATGAACACCGAGTCTTGGCTGTGCAAGGCACGCCAGTAGCCGCCGTGGATGAACACCAACAAGGGTGCGTTGGGTTGGCCCGCCACCGGAAACAGATCGAGTGTTTCATCCGGCCCGCTGCCATAGGCCACATCACGCCAGCAGGGCGTGAGCTGGTACATGGGGGTGGAGGCCTCGCGGTAGGCCTGCAGCTCCGATGCAATGTCGGGCACGGTGGCGCGTGCGTCGTATTGGCGTTCCAACTCGGCCTGGGGCCAACTGCGCCAATCAGACACCCAAGCTGTCCTTGAGTTCGTGGCGTGCCGCCATCAGGCTGTCAGAGCTGCCGTGCCAAATGGTTTGGCCTTTTTCCAAGATGTAGTGGGTGTCGGCCAAGCGCATCAGGGGCACCAGGTTTTTGTCGATCACCAGCACCGACAAGCCCGAGTCTTTCAAGGTTTGCAAGCAGTGCCAAATCTCGGCGCGCACCAAGGGCGCCAAGCCCTCGGTGGCTTCGTCCAAGATCAGCAAGCGGGGATTGGTCATCAGCGCGCGGCCAATGGCCAGCATTTGTTGCTCGCCGCCTGACAAATTGGCCCCCAAGTTGCCCGCACGTTCTTTGAGACGCGGAAACAACTGGTAGACACGCGCCAGCGTCCACGGCTCGCGTTGGTTCAAGCGGTTGTGGGCCGTGGCCACCAGGTTTTCATAGACGGTGAGGTTGGCAAACACCTGGCGTTGTTCAGGCACCAAGCCAACGCCTAGGCGCGCAATGTGGTGCGAGGGCAGGCGGGTGATGTCTTGGCCCGCAAACTCAATGCGACCTTGGCGCGGCGTCATGATGCCCATGACCGAACGCACCGAGGTGGTCTTGCCCATGCCGTTGCGCCCAAGCAGGGTGACAAACTCACCCTCAGCCACCGACAGGCTGGCACCAAACAAGGCTTGGGCGTCGCCATAAAAGGTTTCCAGGTCGTGCGCTTGCAGCAAGGGGGTGGTGCTCATTCGGGCAGCTCCTCGTCGCCCAAGTAGGCGGTGCGCACATCGGGGTGTTGGCGAATCTCTTCTGGCTTGCCGCTGGCAATGATGGCGCCGTTGACCAGCACCGAGATGGTGTCGGCCAAGGCAAACACAGCCTGCATGTCGTGCTCGACCAGCAGCAGCGTGTAATCGCCTTTGAGGGTGGCGAGCAAGTCCACCACCTTCATCGATTCTTGGTGGCTCATGCCGGCCATGGGTTCGTCCAACAGCAGCACCTTGGGTTGGCCCACCAGCACCATGGCCAGCTCCAATTGGCGGCGCTCGCCGTGGGCCAGGTCGGACACACGTTGCGTGATGCGGTGGCTCAGACCTGCTTGGGCAATCGCGTGTTCGGCCGGGTCGACCAAGTGCGTGCGTCGCAGCAGCGACCGCCACGCGCCAAAGCTGTGGCCTGCGTGCGCTTGCTTGGCCAAGGCCACGCATTCGAGCACGGTGAACTCTGGAAACACCGATGAAATTTGGTACGAGCGGGCCAGGCCACGCAAGGCACGTTCAGCAGCGGGCAGAGGGGTGACGCATTCGCCTTGCAACAACACATCGCCGCTGTCGGGGCGCAACTCGCCGCCCAGTTGGCCAATGAGCGTGGTTTTGCCAGCACCGTTGGGGCCAATGATGGCGTGCAGTTCGCCCCTGGCCAAACTCAAGCTCACATGGTCGGTGGCCAGCAGGCCGCCATAGCGTTTCACCAAAGCCTGCGTCTGCAAGGGGGTGGGGTGGTGTGCGCTCATGCCGAAGGACTCCGTGATGCGTGACGCGCGGCTTGACGCTCGTCCCAATCCAGCGCCAGGCCATACAAGCCACGGCGGGCCAACAACACCACCAACACAATGAACGGGCCCAAGATGATGGGCCAGTGTTCGGTCAAGCCCTTGAGCACTTCCTCACACACCAGCAAAGCCAAGGCGCCCACCAAGGGGCCCAGCACCGTGCCCATGCCACCCAACACCACCATCACGATCAGCTCGCCCGACAAGGGCCATTTGAGGTAAGCGGGCGAGGTGTAGCCCGTGAGGTTGGCGTACAAAAAACCCGCCACGCCAGCGATCACACACGACAGCACATAGGCGCTGAGCTTGTAGCCCAGGGTGTGAAATCCCAAGGCGTTCATGCGTCGTTCGTTCATGCGGCAGGCTTGCAGCACCATGCCAAAGGGGGCATGCACCATGTGCTGGGTCCACACCACCACCGCCAACACGCAGGCAAAGGCGGTGTAGTACAGCGTGAGCGGTGCGCCCATGTCCAGGCCCAGCAATTGGCTGCGCAGCGAGATCGACAAACCATCGTCTCCGCCATACTGTTTGAGGCTGACAAACAGGTAGAAAAACATTTGGGCAAAGGCCAGTGTGATCATGATGAAGCCAATGCCACTGGTGCGCAGCGACACCCACCCCGTGACCAAGCCCACCACCGCACACAACACCACAGTGACCAGCAATTGCAGTGCGCCATTGTCCACACCGTGGCTGGCCAAAATGCCCACGCTGTAGGCGCCCAGCCCCAAATACAAGGCATGGCCAAAACTCACCAAGCCGCCAAAGCCGAGCACGATGTTCAGGCTCAAGGCTGCCAAAGCCAGCACCAAGGCACGGGTCAAAAAGGTCAACAAGAAAGGCTCTTCAACCCAGCGCGCATACACGGGGAGCACAGCCAAGGCGAGCAACAGCACCACCGTGATGGCAAAAGACAGACGGTGTTTCATGCGTTTTTCACGGGAAACAAGCCTTCTGGGCGCAGCGCCAGCACGGCGGCCATGAAGATGCAGGTCAGCATCGAGGCAATCGCGGGTCCCGCCGCTTGTGCCGTGCTGCGGTCGATGAACTCGCGCAGCAACATGGGCAAAAAGGCACGTCCTGCGGTGTCAATCACGCCCACCATCAAGGCGGCATAAAACGCCCCTTGCACCGAACCGATGCCGCCGATCACGATGACGATCATGACCAGAATCAAAATGGGTTCGCCCATGCCGGGTTGTACTGACAAGATCGGGCTGCTTATCAAGCCCGCCAAGCCCGCCAGCGCACCGCCAAGTGAAAACACCAAGGCATTGAGCAAGCGGATGTTGACACCCAAGGCCGCCACCATGGTGGGGTTGAGCGAGCCGGCACGAATCAGCATGCCCACCCGTGTCTTGGCAATCAACAGATAGCAGCCCAAGGCCGCGATCAAGCCAGCACCGATGATGGCAAAGCGGTAGATGGGGTACATGACGCCCAAGATGTCGAGGGTGCCCGACAAGTCGGGCGGCACATTCATGTAGTAGGGCGATGCGCCCCACACCCAGCGTGCCAACTCATTGAAAAACAAAATCAAACCAAAGGTGGCCAACACATGGTCCAAGTGGTCGCGCGTGTACAAAGGCCGCGCCACCACGCGCTCCACCAGCGCGGCTGTCATGCCGCCGCCGAGCACAGCGGCCACGCCTGCGGCTACAAACGAGTCGGTGGCGGCGTACACGGTGGCCGCAAAGTAGGCGCCCATCATGTACAAGCAACCGTGGGCCAGGTTGACAAAGTTCATGATGCCAAACACCAGCGTCAAGCCGGCCGACAGCATGAACAGCAGCACGCCGAGTTGCAGGCCGTTGAGCAGTTGGATGAAAAACAGCGACGACGTCATGCGTTCAGGCCATGACGTGGGATTTGAAATGACGTGAGGTCAACCGCCATCAGTTCATGGTGCACTGGCTGGCGTGTGGGTCGGCATGGTCTTTGAGCACCACGGCCTTGGTCACAAACGCTGCTTGACCTGTGCTGTCTTTGGCCACGTCCACACGGTAGAAGTTGCGAATGGGGAACTGGTTGTTGTTGAAACGGAAGGGGCCCGCCACCGACTTGAAGTTGGCTTGTTTCAACGCGGCACGGAAAGGCTCGCGGTCGATCTTGCCTTGGGTCTTGAGCAGGGCCGAGTTGATCAGCATGGCCGCGTCGTAGCTTTGTGCGGCATAGAGCGAAGGCACGCGGTTGTACTTTTTACGGAAGTCCTCGACAAACTTTTTGTTTTGTGGGTTGTCGATGTCTGGGCTGTAAGGCGAACCGGTGATCACGCCCAAGGCAATGTCTTTGAGTGCTGGCAGCGTGGTGCCATCCACCGTGGAGGCCGACAGCAAGGGCACCTTGCCCAGCAAGCCCGCTTGCTGGTATTGCTTGACGAAGTTCACGCCCATGCCGCCTGGGTAAAACACATACACCGCGTCAGGCTTGGCAGCTTGCAGTTGCGCAATCTCAGCCGAGTAGTCGGGCTGGTTGATCTGGGTGTAGATCTCGTCCAAGCCCGCGGCTTTGTATTGCAGCTTGAAGCCCGCCAGCGCATCTTTGCCAGCTTGGTAGTTGGGGGCCATCAGGTACACGCGCTTGTAGCCTTGTTCGCGGGCATAGGCACCCATCGACTCGTGCAACGAGTCGTTGTTCCATGAGGTGGAGAAATACATCGGGCTACAACCCTTGCCAGTGATGGGGGTAGGGCCGGCATTGGAGCCGATCAAAAACACACCGGCATCGGTGATGGGCTTGTGCACCGCCATCATCACGTTGGAGAAGGTCACGCCGGTGATGATGCCGACCTTGTCTTTTTCAATCAGTTTCTTGGCCAATTCCACGCCCACGTCGGGCTTGAGTTGGTCGTCTTCTTTCAATACCTGCACCGCGCTGTTGCCCAGCTTGCCACCCAGGTGCTCAATGCCGAGCATGAAGGCGTCGTATTGGTCTTGGCCCAAAGCGCCTGCAGGACCCGAGAGGGTGCCCAAGAAACCAATTTTCAGAGGCTGCTGCGCATGTGCAGCCAAGCCTGTCATGGCCAGCGCGCAGGCCACGGAGAAGTACTTGATGGAAGTTTTCATCGGGGTTGTCTCTTGAGGTTGAGGGTTGAGAGAAGGTGAGAAATTTTAATCTTGAAATAATTTACGGCATCAGGGTTTTCACGAAACTACGGCCACAGATTTGGTGCCATGTTTGCCAATCGCGTCCGGGGTGAACCGAACCGCACTGCGAGCAGGTGCGCTCTGCATCGCGGGTGTCGTAAAACGAGGCGAAGGCCTTGGGCAGGTCTTCCACAATGCTGTCGAGTTGCAACTCGCGCCGTGCCACCAGGTGGGCGCATTGCGCGCAGTACCACTCAAACGCATCGATCTCACCGGCGGGGCGGTTGCGCTCGATCACGGTGCACAAGCTGCCTGGTTCTGGCCGTTGCGGGGAGTGACGCACAAACGCTGGCAACAAAAACACATCGCCTTCGCGCAGGTGGATGCGTTCGATCTTGCCGCGATCGGCAATCAGCACCGAGGCATTGCCTTTGAACTGGTGGAAGTACTCTTCAAAGGGGTCCACATGAAAGTCGGTGCGCTGGTTGGGCCCACCGACCACGGTGCAAATCAGGTCAGAGTTTTTCCAAATTTGCTGGTTGCCCACCGGTGGCTTGAGCAAATGCGCATGTTCATCGACCCAATGTGTGAGGTTGATC
Source organism: Comamonadaceae bacterium (assembly GCA_947381325.1). Lineage (GTDB taxonomy): Bacteria > Pseudomonadota > Gammaproteobacteria > Burkholderiales > Burkholderiaceae_C > Limnohabitans. The sequence goes on along the minus strand of CANCUP010000087.1, from coordinate 5,902 downwards.
GGCGCGCTGTAGCGTGTGGGTGAGGGCGGGTTGTTGGACGAGGGGGTGTCGGACATGGTGTTTACCTCTTGAAGAACCGTTGTAACCAGCGAGAGAAATGTGTGCGCCAAGCATAGAAGATGCTGGGGGGGCGGGGCGCAGTCGATGCACCGCCCAGAACCTGCGTCAAACGCACAAAAAACTGCGTGCTCAAGCTGCGTGCACTGGCTTGTACCAGACGGTTGCCCAGTTGCGCCAATTGGCCACTCAACTGCGGTGTGGCGTGCCACATCAAGCGTGTGCCCGCAGTGCCAGCGTCAGACATTTCGGTGTGCAGGTGCACCACCACCTCTGCACTGCCTTGGCCCAAGCTGCCGGCTTGACCTGACAGTTGCAAGCGACATTCAGTGGGCTCGCCCTGGCTGGGTGAGCGAACGGGTTGCAGTTGGATCTGAGTTGCAAAGCGTGCCGACACGGGCCCCAAGCCCACCTTCACCACCGCGCTGTAGTGCGTGTCGTCCAAGCGTTGGATGGATTCGCACCCAGGAATGCAGGGCTGCAAGATCACTGGGTCGAGCAATGCGTCCCACACCAGCGACACGGGTTGCGCTAGGTGGTGGCTGCCGCTGATGGCCCCAGGCTGGTGGGCAGGTTGTCTCGTGTGCTGTGCGCTGTCCACGCGCTCGGTGTGCGCAAGCGCCCGTGGGAAGCGGGTTCGAGCAGGTTGGGGCAGGCGCCCCTCTTCGCCAGTGTGAGCGGCCACCGCGCGGCGGCACAACACGGCGGCCAAATGGGTGCGGTAGCTGGCGCTGGCATGTACATCGGTTTGCGCCATGTCGGCGTCAAGACGCAGTCCGTCTAGGGCCTGCACCGACCAGTGGCCTTGCAGGGCAGCCTCGGCGTCGGGCCAGCGCATCACGCCATGGCCCAGGCCGGTGATGGCCACGCGCACCGGGCTGTGCGTGTGGGCTGTGGCACGTGTGACGGCCACCCCCACCATGGCAAAGCGTGAGGCCGGTTGCTCGTACTTCACATACGTCGCGCAGGCGCAGGCGGGCAGACGCACGCCCAGCAACACCTCGACAGGGCGCAGTGCGGTGGTGAACAAGTCGGAGAAAAAATCGTCAGCCGCAATCTCACGCTGGCTGGTCACCAGCGTGGCGCCATAGGCCAGCACACCGGCCGGCCAGCAGGCCGCCGGGTCGTTGTTGGCCAACGAGCCACCGAGGGTGCCGACGTTGCGCACCTGTTGATCGGCAATGCCATGCGCCAACTTTGCGAGCATCGGGTGGTGGTGTTGAATGTCTGCGTGGGCGGCAACGCGCGCATGCGTGACCATGGCACCGATCCAGACATGGTCGTGGCTGACCCGAATGTCTTGCAGCTCAACCACGTCTTGCAAGTCCACCAGATGCGACGGCTGCGTCAGCCCGAGCCGCATGGCCGCGAGCAGGCTTTGCCCGCCCGCCAGCAGTTGCGCCTGAGGGTGTTGCTGCAAGCAGGCTTGCACCTCGGCCAGCGAGGTCGGGCGCAGGTACTGCACACCGCTCATTGCGCGTCCTCTTGGCGCAGCACACGCAGACCTTCGCACACCGCTTTGACAATGCCCTCGTAGCCGGTGCAGCGGCACAGGTTGCCTGAGAGTGCGGCACGCACCGCGTGTTCTTCGGCGGGCACGGCTTCGTGCACCATGGCCAGCGCGCGCATCACAAACCCTGCGGTGCAAAACCCGCATTGCAGCGCGTGGTGTCGGGTGAAGCATTGCTGCATCACGTGCAGCGCGTGTTCATCGGGGGCCACGCCTTCAATGGTGGTCACGCTGCGGCCTTGGGTTTGCAGGGCCAGCCGGTTGCACGACTTCACGGCCAGGCCGTCTACCAGCACGGTGCAAGCACCGCACTGGGCGGTGTCGCAGCCTTGGTGGGTGCCTGTGAGTTGACAGCCCTCGCGCAGCACGTCGATCAGCCAGGCCGACGGCGCCACCGCCAGCGAGGTGGGCTGGCCGTTGAGCGTGAGCTGCAAAGAAGCAGACATCGCGTGGCGTTACTTGACGCGCAAGCCCGATTCGGCAAAGGCCTGGCGTGTGGCTTCGCGCTCGGCCTCGGTGAGTTGCAGCAAGGGGCGACGCACCAAGCCACCGTGTTGGCCCAGCAGTTCTTGCCAGTACTTGCTGTGGGCTTGCGGTTTGCCTTTGGGTTTGGATTTGCGCATGGCCTGGCGCACGGGCTCCAGGCTTTGGCTGACTTTTCGTGCTTCGTCGAACTTGCCTGCAAACGCCAGTCGGGTGTACTCGTTCATGCGTTGGTCCACCTTGGTCTGCAACAAGAACGGGGGGGTGGAGCACAGGTAGAGCTTCCAGCCCAACTCGATGATGTTGTCCAGCCAGTCCTCTTCGTCGGGGTTGCTCACGTGAATTTTGTGGCCGGACAGTTGCGTCAGCCGGGTGTAGGCCGCGCGGTCGGTGCTGTACTTGATGGCCACCACGCTGGGCAAATCGGCAATGCGGTCGCACAGCTCGGGGCTCATCACATAGCCGCAATCGGGGTGGTTCCACATGGCCAGGCCGATGTCGAGTTGCTCGGTCAGGTGGCGGTAGTACTCGTAAATGGTTTCATCGGTGCTGGCGCCAAAGTGCAGCACGGGGCTGTGCACGATCACGTAGTCGGCGCCAATGTCTTGCGAGTAACGGCCCAACTCCAGCACCACATCCAAGTTGGTGTCTGAGCACGAGGTCACGATGCCGCAGTGGCCCACGCCACCTCGGTCACCGGCTTTGGCCGCTTCTTCCACGGCAATGCGCATCAAGGCTTTGCGCTCGTCGATGCTCATCGAGAAAAACTCGGCCTGCTTGCCTGCAATGAACAGGCCGCCGAGTTGCAGGTCGTTGATCCAGTGGCGCAGGTTCTCGCGGTAGGCTTGCTCGTCGAGCTTGCCGTTGGCATCAAAAGGCGAGAGGCTGGCTGCCCACACGCCCACCATGTGTTGGCGGGCATAGGCTTTGGCGTCAGATTTTTTGTACTTCATCACAGGTCCTTTTCAAAGTGATCTTGCATGGCACGCCAGAGCTGTTCTGACGTGAGGGGAAAGTGCAGCGCGCATTCACCCAGGGGCGAGAGCGCGTCGCGTGCGGCATTCATCAAGGCGGCGGGCACACCGATGCAGCCCGCCTCACCCACGCCTTTGGCCCCCAGCAGGTTGTGGGGGCTGGGGGTGTGCAACGAGGTGATCTCGATGGCAGGCATGTCGTCGGCACGGGGCACGGCGTAGTCCATCAAGGAGCCCGTGACAAGCTGGCCCTGGGCGTCGTACACCAAGCGCTCCAGCATGGCCTGACCCACACCTTGTGCGGCGCCGCCCACCAGCTGTCCATGGGCCAGAGTGGGGTTGACGATGTGGCCCGCATCGTCGGCCCACACCAGCCGCTCCACGGTGGGCTGGCCGGTGTCGGGGTCGAGGGCCATGCGTGCCATCACGCAGCCACAGCTCCAGGCTTCGTCGCTGGTGAAGCTGTCGTCCACCACGATGGGATAGGTGGCGCCGCCGTCGCGCAAGGCCCGCGCCGTGCGACAGGCTTGCACGATGGCGCTGCCGCCAATCGCGGTGCTGCGGCTGGCCAGTGCGCCGGTGCCGTCGGGGCAGTGGTCGGTGTCGCCCATCAGCACCGTCACCTGGGACGCGTCGCAGCCCAGGGCCTCAGCGGCTATCTGTGCAAAGGTGGTGGCGTGGCCTTGGCCTTGTGCGGGCGCACCGCTGGCTACGGTGACGTGTCCATCGCTGTGCAGGGTCACGCGGGCCGACTCAAAGCCCTGGCCACAGGGCTCCACATACAAAGCCAGGCCAATGCCCACCCACTCGCCGCGTGCGCGGCGCTCGGCTTGTTGTTGGCGCTCTGCGGTGTAGACAAACTTCTCGCAAGCTTGGCGCAGCAAGGCCGCGTAGTCACCCGAGTCGAGCACTTCACCGCTGGGCGTGGTGTAGGGCATGTCGGTGGCGGCAATCAAATTCTTCAAGCGCAGCGCGACCGGGTCAATGCCCGCTTGGCGCGCCGCTTGCTCGACCAAGGTTTCCATCAGCAGTGCGGCTTCAGGGCGGCCTGCGCCGCGGTAAATATTGACCGGCGCCGCATGCACTTGGGTGGCTTGGCCCTGCACATCCAGCGCCGCCACCCGGTAGGGACCAGGCAAGATGCGCGCGGCATTGCGCAGCGGCACCACGGCTGAAAACGGCAACCAAGCGCCAAGCGAGAAATGCAGCTGGGCCGTCAAGCCGGTGAAGTAGCCCTGTGCATCCAACTGCAACTGCCCTTCGAGTTGAGAGCCGCGGCCTTGCATGCCCGCTGCAAAGTCTTCTGATCGGGTGGCGGTCCAGCGCACGGTGGCGCGCAGATGCTGGGCGGTCAAGGCGACCAACAAGTCTTCCGGGCTGACCGAGGCTTTGGCACCAAAGGCGCCGCCCACGTCAGGGCTGATCAAGCGCACTTGGCTGTGCGCCAGACCGAGCACACGCGCCATGTCGGCGCGTGCACGCGAGGGCGTTTGGCTGCCCAGCCAAACCGTCAAGCTGCCCGAATCGGCATGCCACTGTGCGCTGCATGCACGTGGCTCCATGGCCATGGCCGTCACGCGTGGCGACGTGATGCGGACCTTGGCGGTGTGCGCGCAGGTGCTGGGCAAGCTGCCATGGCGGTGTTGGGTGCGGGTGGTGGGCGTTGGCGGAGTGCTGTGGTCGCTGTGGAGGGCGCTGTGCATGCCGCTGTCGCCATGCCTGTCGCTGTCTCCGTGTCTGTCAGTGACTGCGGGCAAAACATCGCAGCGCAATACCACCTGTGCCGCCGCAGCCTGTGCCTGTTGGCGGCTGTGCGCCACCACCACCGCCACGGGCTGGCCCACATAGGTCAGGGTGTTGCGGGCCAACAGCGTGAACTCTTCTTGGTGCAGCAGGGGCAGCAGCGGGTTGATGGCGGGCATGCGGTGTTCGCCCAGCTCAGTGGCAGTGAGCACCGTTACCACACCGAGCATGCCTTGGGCGACTTGTGCATCCAGCCCCAACAAACGCGCGTGGGCATGGGGGCTGCGCACAAAGGCCAAGTGCCAGGCTCCGGGCAGCGCTACGTCTTGCCCAAAGCAGGCTTGGCCGCGCAGCAAGGCGTCGTCTTCGCGGCGCGTGGGCTCAGTGCTCAGGGTGGAGGGGGGTGTCGACGTCACCCCCGTATTGAACCAAACCCCAGCTCAGAGCTGAAACGAAATAAATTGAACAATCGTGCAGGGAAGTTGTGCAATGCGTGACGCACCTGCGCGTGAGGCCTTATTCCAGCCCACTGGCGCGACGCACCTCGATGCGGATCTCTTCGGTCAGGCGTGCTTTGAGTTCGCTGAACGCTGCCGTGGTTTTGACCGAGTAGTGGCGGGGGTAGGGCAGGTCGACGGGCCAATCACACTTGATGCGGCCAGGACGCGCACTCATGACCACCACACGGTTGCCCATGAAGATGGCTTCGTCGATGTCGTGGGTGACAAACAGCACGGTCTTGCGCTGTGACTGCCAAATGTCTTGCAGCAGTTCTTGCATCAACTCGCGGGTTTGGTGGTCCAGCGCGCCAAAGGGCTCGTCCATCAGCAAGATGCGTGGGTTGTTGGCCAGGGCGCGTGCCAGCGCGGTGCGCTGTTGCATGCCGCCCGAGAGTTGTTTGGGAAAGTGGTGGGCAAAGTCTTGCAAGCCCACTTGCTGCAAAAACTGACGGGCGATGGCCTCTTGCTCTGCCAGAGGCAGGCCTTTTTCACGCAGGCCAAAGCAGACGTTTTGCAGCACCGTGAGCCAGGGGAACAAGGTGTAGCTTTGAAACACCATGCCACGGTCGGCACCGGGCTCGGTGACGGTGTGGCCGTCAAGCTCGATGTGGCCCGTGGTCGGCACATCCAGCCCC
>CANCUP010000086.1 GCA_947381325.1 Comamonadaceae bacterium | reverse complement strand
CGCCTCCACAGGCACTCACAAGAGCGAGCGCGAGGACTGAGAGTGCGGTTCGTGTTGACAACATAGAAAAGTTCCAAAAAATTTCAGGTGCTCGAATGGTAATCAAAAAAACCCCGCCACTTTTTCAAGTGACGGGGTTTTAGACTTTTGAATCCTTAACTGGCTAAGCCAGCGTGGGGATTAGAAAGTGTGATAAAGACCAAGAATGGTTTGCTTAGCCTTGTACATGCCAGTGGCTGAAGCTTGAGCGGTAGCGCTGTCTGTCCACGAACCGTTGTACATGTAAAGCTTGCTACGCTTGCTCAGGTTGTAGATAGCACCAACTTGTGATTCTTTCAAATCCATCTGACGCACACCATCAGCAGAATCAACAGTTGAAGTGCCTTGGCCAGCGATCAAGTCAAATTGACCGATGGTGTACATGCCGCTGATACGCTGTGATTTGATGTTGTAGGCACCGATTTTGTTCAACTTAGCATAGGTTGCTGTTGTAACGGTATCTTCGGCGGACACATTGTATGTGCCACTGTTACGCTGGTAGCCAACTTTCCAGTTAGAACCAGTGTATGCGCCTGCGATTTGATTCAAAGTAGAGTCATATGCAGTGTTGGTTGTAGCCGCTGTGGAACCTGTGGAGGTAAGTGCGCCGTAAACGTTGAAGGGTTTGGTACCCGAAGCTACAGCACCTGTAGCGTTGGCAAAACTTGTATGCGCGTAGGCTGCAGTCCAAGGACCTTCAGCAAAGTCAACTTTGATGCTGCTACGCTTGTTTTTAGCTTGAGCTTGGCCGTTCGCAGTGTTTTTAGTTGCGTCAGAGAACTCAGTCGTGTCACGGTTAGCGCCTGAACCAGATTGGATAGCCAAACCAAAGCCGCTCATACGTGGAGAGATGTATTGAATGGCGTTTGCACGAGTACCACCGATAGCACCTTGGCCGTGAGTGTGTGAAGAAGAACCGCCAATCACGCCTTCAGACATGGTGGTGAAGCCCATCAAAGTGGAGACTTCATACACTGCAGCGTACTGGTAACCAGCACGAACTTCACCCAAAGATTTGTCAGCGTAGCTAACGTAGCTTTGGCGGTTTGTGCCTTGCGAATAACCGCCGCCTGTACCTTGGTCAAATTTGCCAGTGTTAGCTGCGAAACCATCCAACTGCATACCAGCATTGGCTGTGCGCACGCCAAACAAAGCGCCGTTGGTGGGGCTGATACCTTGTTCGATCACGAAACCAACAGCTTTGCCAGCGCCCAGGTCTTCAGTACCTTTAAAGCCGATACGGTTGCCAGCATAGCCACCGTCCATGACACCAGTTTGCTTTTGCAAAACTGTGCCAGTGTTACCTTCAATTTGTTTTGCGCCATAGCCGATGTCGGCAACGCCGTAAATGGTTACGGAAGACTGTGCGAATGCAGCTGTTGCTGCCAATGCTGCGATAGCAACGAGGGTTTTTAGAGTTTTTTTTAGAAAAGAATGCCTAAGATATTGATTTATTTTTATTTTTTTTTAAGATTTTCAAAAACACCTAAGTCAAAAAACTTATGAACAATGAACAGAGTCCCATAAAAAATTAATTTTCTCTATTCATTGGATAGAGTGATTGTCTAATTTTATTGCCTTAGTTTTAGAAGTGAACACATCAAATCTAATTGCTGCCAACGAGATGAATTTTGCGCCTTCTCGCTTCAGAAACGCACCGATCAAATCAAGTCTCACATCAATTCAGGGCCTTCCCGACAAGCTCAAAATCTTTCGTATTTCGGGCAGCAAGTATTGGCAATTGCGTTTGTACAACCATGGCAAATACACCACCCGTAGCCTCAAAACAACCGATTTAGAAGAGGCTAAAAAATTTGCGCGAGATTTTTTTGAGAGTCTGCAAGAAGCTGGCGTTTACAAAATCAAGCTGCCTAAATCAATCGCGCTTCGTGATGAGGAAAACCAGCGCTTATTGTTTGAGCTGATTCAAGAAATCTTGAACGCAGAGGCAGAAAAGGTGAAACGCGATGCGATCAAGCATGGGTCGTTCTTGATGACAAAAAACAGGCTCGAAGGTCATGTATTCACCTTTTTCAAGCAGCGACCTTTGAACAAAATCAACACGGTTACGTTAGAAGATTTCGTGTCGTATCTGACACATCAAGCGCTCTCGGCAGCAACGATCCAAGGGTATATGGCCCAGGTAAGAAAGGTCTTGCTGTTGCTCAATCGCCGAGGTCTTCTTGCTTCCATCCCGCCGTTTCCCAAAGTGACTGCGTATGTACATTCGAGGGGGGCATTCACGGTCAATGAGTACCAAGACATTTTGCGAAAGTCAAAACAGTTGCGCACGGCGGTCTACGCCGATTGGGTGAAAGACCGAAAGGTGTGGATCAAAAGCGCATTTCACCAAATGCCTGTCGAGATGAATTGGTTGATTCGTTTCATGGTTTACACCTTTGTGCGTCCAGGTGACATACGACAAATCAAAAATCGTCACATTGAAATCATTCAAGGCAAACACAATTACCTGCGACTCAATTTGCCAGAAGTCAAACGCCACAACGCAGCCACTGTGAGCTTGCCCCCTGCTGTGAATGTGTACAAGAGTTTGTTGGCACATCAAACTGCCAGAGGCTATGGAGGCGAAGACGACTATGTGTTTTTTCCGGAGGAAAGCAATCGCCGTTTGATCTTGGACATTGTGGGGTGGTTGTTCAACTGGATCTTGCATGACCTCGGCATCAAACGGGGCCCTCACGGCACCGACCGCACGCTCTACAGTTTGCGGCACACCGCCATCACCTTTCGATTGATTTATGGGGGCAGCATTGATTTGTTGACGCTCGCAAGAAACGCCAGAACCTCGGTGGAGATGATTGAAAAGTTCTACGCCAGCACCTTGTCTGCCGAGATGAACATAGCCTTACTCCATGGCAAGCGACGCTGACACGTGAGACTCACAAGCAGGTCGACATCAAGCGCAGTTGCTTGCCCAGTTGCGCTCTGACGAACCCATCGTGTTCAACGTGCCTCACTGTGTCGGCCCTGAACTCAGGGGGGCAACCATGTTCAAAACGAAAATCCCGTTGTTGGCTAATTCAACATTCGAATGCGCTCCACGTGCGCCAGCAGCGAGCGCATGGCCACGGGCCACAAACGCGGGGGCACATCGTCGTAGGCCTGCTGCACCCAGTCGTCCATGCTGCCATGGGGGTGCTGTTGCATGACACCCAAAATTTTGGCTTCACGTTTGAGTCGGTGGGCTTTGAGGTGGGCAATGCAGGCGCGTGCATCGTGTGGTTCGCCCCATAAATTGCCCAGCACGTAGCCATGCGCTGGCAAGATGAATTCGATGCGGTCTTGTTCACACGCATCGGTCAACTTGTCGAGCGAGTGGAGGTAGTCGTCCATGTGGCCATCGGGTGGATCGACCACGGTGGTGCTGCCGTTGAGCACGTGGTCGCCGCTGAACAACAAGCCGTCTTCTTGCAGCACCAAGCACAGGTGGTTGGCCGCATGGCCGGGTGTGTGAACCACGCGCAAGCTGTGTGTGATGTCTTGGCTTTGCAGCACCAACAACTCACCATCGTGGAGTTCGCGATCGGGCGTGAATTCGCTGTGCGCGCGTGCTGTCTGTGCCGAACTCAAGCCCAGCACGGGTGGGCGATGCCCGTGTTGTGCGCACAAGGCTTGCAGCGGCGCCGCCCCGGGCGAATGGTCAGGGTGCGAGTGGGTGCAGACGATGAGTCGGATGTTGCCGCCCGCAGCACGCCACAAGCGATCGAGGTGTTCTAGATCGGCCGGGCCTGGGTCGATGGCGATGAATCCCGTGTCGGGGTCGCCCACCAGATAGCTGTTGGTGCCGGGGCCAGTCATCACGCCCGGGTTGGGTGCGGTGAGGCGCTGTACGTTTTTCAAAAGCAGCACGGGCTGGTCGGTTTGCCAGTCAAGGTGGTGCACGATTTGGCCATCGGGGCAGGTCAAGGCCAGCTCGCCAAACGGGGGCTCGTGTTCCATGTGCCGCGACTCTTTGCCGGTCACCCAGCCTGCACGCGGGCAGCTGGTGAACCAAGGTTGCTCGTTGGCGCACGCGGCCAACACGCTCTGTGCATCGGCATAGTGCTGCAAGCGCTCTAGCGTGCGGATGGTGGGGAAGATGATGAAGAAGTCGCCCGCTGCATGGCGGCTTAGCGCATCGGCAGGGCGCACCCACACCGGTTCAAACTGTTCGTGGTCATCGGCGACCGGGGTTTGGCCATCAGGCATGTGGGCCACCAGAAACGGCACATCAAAGCGGCGCGGCAAATCGCGGTCGGTGATCCAGTGTGCCAGCAAGAACACCTGGTCCGCTGCCAAGGTGAGGCCATGCTGTTGGCATTGCCTTGCAAAGTCGGCAGCAGGCGCACGTCGGTTGAGCGCGGCGATGTCGGCATCGTCGGCGATGCGGCCATCGGCATGCCGTGCCAGCAAGATGCCGAGTTCTTCAAAGCTCTCGCGAATGGCTGCGATGGCTTGGGTGAGTTGGACATCGCTTTGGGTGGTGCGGCGCACTGCCAAGCCATGGGCTTGAGCGTCGGCGGCGTCAATGCCGCCACCCGGAAAGACATAAGCGCCTGGCGCAAAACTGGCGGTCATGGCGCGGCGCGTCATGAGCACTTCCAAGCCGTGTGGGCCATTGCGCAGCAGTAACACGGTGGCGGCAGGGCGCAGAGGCGCTGGTTCGCGTTGGGTGTGGTTGAGTTGGGTAGGTCTGACCATGGTTGGATTATGAAGAGTGAACGGTGCGTACTTTCCCCATCCGTAAAAGCCGCAGGCTTGAAGCACTGTCCGTGACGACAATTCTGGCTTTGACAACCCTCCCTCATTTCTGGAGCGCCTCACCATGCAACGACGTACTTTGAAAGCGGCCCTAGGCTGTGCTTTGACTTTTGCCGCACTGAGCGTGCCGATGCTGGCTGGCGCACAGGCCTGGCCCAGCAGACAAGCCATCAAGCTGGTGGCGGTGTTTCCGCCGGGCGGCTCGGTGGATCAAGTGGCGCGCATCATTGCCCAGCCGCTGTCGCAGCAATTGGGACAAAGCGTGATTGTGGAAAACCGTGGCGGCGCCTCCGGTGTGATCGGCACCGCGGCCGTGGTGCAAGCACCAGCGGATGGTTACACCTTTGCGGTGGTGTTTGACACCCACGGCGTCAACCCCAGCTTGAATGCCAACATGCCGTTCGACAGCAAAAAAGATTTGGTGCCGCTGGTCCTGGTGGGCACATCGCCCATGGTGCTGGCCACCCATGTCAACTCTGAATACAAAACCTTTGCCGACGTGGTGGCTGCGGCCAAGGCCAAAAAGAACGTCAGCTTTGGCACCATCGGCAACGGCAGCTTGGGCCACTTGGCCATGGCCTTGCTGGCCAAAGACGCCAACGTGGAATGGACCCATGTGCCTTACAAAGGCGGCGGCCCGTTGATGAGCGATGCGGTGGCTGGTCACGTGCCTTTGTCGATCGGCTCGGTGTTTGTCACCAAGCCGCACATTGACAGTGGCCGCATGCGCCCGTTGGCGGTGACCAGCAGCAAACGCGCTGCCGATTTGCCCCAAGTGCCCACGATCGCTGAAAACGGTTATCCCGGTTTTGAAGCCCCGGCTTGGTGGGCCGTGTTGGCATCGACCAAAACGCCGCCTGAGATCGTCAAGCGCATGAACGAAGAGCTCAACAAAGTGCTCAAGAACCCGGAGGTCGCCAAAAAATTAGACGCCCAAGGCATTGACATCGCAGGTGGCACGTCCGAGCAAGCCCGTGTGTTCATTGAAAAGCAAATGAACATTTGGGCCAAGGTGGTGAAAGACAACAACATCAAAGCCGACTGACGTCTGGCCAAGCCCGATGCAAAAAGCCGCCTTGAGGCGGCTTTTTCTTTGGGACGTTGTTGTTTCAGTGTTCAGGTGACACGCCCAAGGCCACCAAGAAGCGCGCCACCATGTTGTAGGTGGCAATGGCCGTGGTCAGCTCCACCACCTCGGTGGTGTTGAAGTGCGATTGCAGTTGGGCAAACAAGCCGTCGTCGACCTTCACATCCAACGTCATTTGCGCGGCGTACTGCACCACCAAGCGGCCCACTTCGTCCAAGCCTGCGTCGGTGATGGGGCGGCGTGCGTCGCCTTGCACCACGCGGTTGAGGGCATCCAATTCGGCTTGGGTGCCGCCCGCTTTTAAAAAGTCGGGCGCATGGTGGTGGTACTCGTAAGTGGCGCCAGTCAGCAAGGCCACGGTGCAAATGCCCAGTTCGCGCAGCTTCCAGCTGGTGGGCAAGCCTGAGCGCACATTGCCCACATAGTGGTTCCAGCCGCGGGCGACTGGCTCGCTCCACAACAGCGCCCGGTCCAGGTTGATGAACGCGCCGCCGCGGCGCTTCAACACAGCGTCGATCAAATCTTGGGGCTGGGGTTTTTGTTCGGGGGTCCAATCTGGGATGCGCATCGTGAGGCCTCGGTTAAATAAGGGTGACTGACAAGGCGGCGAGGATAAACCGCGAGCCGTCTGCGGGTTGACCGTTGCGCGACAGCTGGCTGGCCGATAATCCAGCCCATGCGAATTCGCTTCACCAAAATGCAAGGCGCCGGCAACGATTTCGTGGTCTTGGACGAAACCCGCGAACGCTTGAACCTGAGCCCCGTGCACTACCGACGCTTGGCCGATCGCCACTTTGGCGTGGGCGCTGATCAAATCTTGAGCGTGCGCCCCGCGCCACAAGCCGATGTCGACTTTGAGTACGTCATCCACAACGCCGATGGTGGCGAGGTGGAACAGTGCGGCAATGGGTCGCGCTGCTTTGTGCGTTTTGTGCGCGAACAGGGCTTGACCGACAAAACCAGCGTGCGTGTCAAAGTGCAGGGTGGTGTGATTGAGCTGCACCAGTTGCCCGATGGTCAGGTGCGGGTGGACATGGGTGCCCCCATCTTTGATTGGCCCCGTGTGCCGTTTGATCCCCAGCGTGCCAAGGCTTGGCCCAACGGCGGCGAGGCTTTGAGCGAGGTGCTCACTTGGCAACTCGCACTCGAATCTGGCGACCGTGTGGCTGTGGGCGTGGTCTCCATGGGCAATCCGCATGCGGTGCAAGTGGTGGACAACGTGGACACCGCCCCCGTGTTGACCCAAGGTCCGCAGATTGAACACCATGCAGCGTTTCCCAAACGCGTGAATGCTGGCTTCATGCAAATCGTGAATCGGCACACCATCCGCTTGCGCGTGTTCGAGCGCGGTGCCGGCGAAACCCTGGCCTGTGGCACCGGCGCTTGTGCGGCTGTGGTGACCGGCATCCGTTGGGGGCTGTTAGACCCTGAGGTGCTGGTGCACACCCACGGTGGCGACTTGACCATTGCTTGGGCAGGGGGCCACCACGCGGTGCAGATGACCGGCCCTGCCACCACTGTTTTTCACGGCGAGATCCACCTACCCGATACCTTATGACTTCCTCTGCCATGCACCCGATCACCGAAGACGACATCGCCAATTTTTTGGTGAACACACCCGATTTTTTCAACCGCCACGCTGAGTTGTTGGCCGCGGTGCGCTTGACCAGCCCACACGGCCAGCGCGCTGTGAGCTTGCAAGAGCGCCAAGCGGAGATGCTGCGTGAAAAAATTCGTGCCCTTGAGTTGCGCATGATGGAGTTGATGCGCCATGGCACCGACAACGAGGTGCTCATGGAGCGCCAACACCGCTGGGTCAAAACCTTGTTGATGACCACCAATGCGCGTGACTTGCCTCACACCATCGCAGATCAAATTCAACATGACTTCATGGTCCCGCAAGTGGCCATCAAAGTTTGGGACGTGATCGACACTTTTCAAATCGAACCCTTTGCCGTTGGCGTCAGCCCAGCGGTGAAAGAGTTTGCCGCCACCTTGCATGCCCCCTACGTGGGCTTGAACACCGACATCGAAGCTGTGCAATGGCTGGTCGAGCCGGGCGCAGCCAAGTCGGTGGCGCTGATTCCGCTGCGCGCCACGCGCATCGAAGACACGCCAGACGCCGCGGCGACGGCTCCAGTGATTGGCCTGCTGGTGTTGGCCTCGCCCGACGCGCAGCGCTACCACGAGGGCATGGGCACCGCCTTCATCGAGCGACTGGGCGACTTGGCCAGCGCGGCCCTGTCACACCTGCGTTGAACTGACGCCTCCGCACACACCACACATGGACTGGGTTGCCCGCTACCTGGACCATGTGCGCTATGAAAAGCGCCTGGCCGAACGCACGCTGGCGCTCTACACCTTGGACCTGGACAAACTGGTGGCTCATGCGGCCGAGGCTCAGGTGACACTGGATGCGGTGCAACCCACCCACATCCGCCGTTGGGTGGCGCAGATGCACAGCGGTGGTCGCAGTGGCCGTGGCATCGCCTTGATTCTCTCGGGTTGGCGCGGTTTTTATGTGTGGATGGGACGTGAGGGTTTGATCGCCAACAACCCGGTGCAAGGCGTGCGCGCCCCCAAAGCCCCCAAACCTTTGCCCAAGGCCTTGAGCGTGGATGACGCGGTGCAGCTCGCAGACTACGCAGGCGCTTCGTCATCAGACGACGACCCGTGGTTGCGTTGCCGTGATGCGGCCATGGTGGAGTTGCTCTACAGCTGCGGCTTGCGCGTGGGCGAGCTCACGGGCTTGGACGTGCAGGCCAGCGCCCAAGCCAAAGGATGGATTGACTTGCAAGCGAGCGAGGCCCACGTGCTGGGCAAAGGGGGCAAACGCCGCAGTGTGCCGGTCGGGCGCAAGGCCTTGGAGGCGTTGCAGGCTTGGTACACCGTGCGCGCCGAGGGCTTGACCCCAGCCACCGCCGAGCAACAGGCTTTGTTCATTGGCCGTTATGGCACGCGTTTGACTGCGCAGGCGATTTGGCAGCGTTTGCGCCAGCGCAGCTTGCAGGCGGGGTTGTCAACACCGGTGCATCCCCACATGTTGCGCCACTCATTTGCCAGCCATGTGTTGCAGTCGAGCAGCGATTTGCGGGCGGTGCAAGAGTTGCTCGGCCACGCCAACATCAGCACCACGCAGGTGTACACCCGCTTGGACTTTCAGCATTTGGCGCAGGCGTATGACGCGGCGCATCCACGGGCGCGTAAAAAGTAGCACCACAAAGCCCAATACCGAAGCAACGACAATAGCGGGCTATGAAAACGATTCGACTCAAAGACGGCAAAGAACGCTCTGCCCTCAGAAGCCACCCCTGGATTTTTGACAGCGCCATCGCCAAAGGTGGTGCAGATTCAGGCGAGACCGTGCGCGTTGAAGCCCACAGCGGCAGCTTCTTGGGCTGGGCCTCGTTCAGCCCCAGCTCCAAAATTCGCGCCCGCATCTGGAGCTTTGACGAAAGCCAACGCATCGATGCCGACTTCTTCAACGCCGCCATCCGTCGCGCCATTGCCGCGCGCAGCCGTTTTGACATCCAAAGCAATGGCCTGCGTTTGATCCACGGCGAGTCCGATGGCTTGCCCGGCCTGATCGTCGACCGCTACGACGACACCTTGGTGGCCCAGTTCCTCTCCAGCGGCACCGAGCGCTGGAAGGACGTGATCGCCGACGCCTTGCTGGCGCAAACTGGGCTCACCAAACTGTTTGAGCGCTCTGACTCTGGCGTACGAGGTTTAGAAGGTTTGCAGCCTGTCACCGGTTGGCTGCGGGGCGAAGGCCCGACGGCCATCATCTTGCGTGAACACGAGTGGCAGCTCTCACTCGACATCGCCGAGGGCCACAAAACCGGCTTTTACCTGGACCAGCGCGACAGCCGCAAAAAATTTGCCGACTACACCCGTCGTTTGCAGTTTCAGCGCGTGCTCAACTGCTATTGCTACACCGGGGGCTTCACCGTGGCGGCTTTGGCGGGTGGTGCGGCGCATGTCACCTCCATCGACTCTTCAGGTCCCGCGATTGAACGCGCCCGTGCCAACGTGGCGCTGAATGGCTTTGATGCCGAACGCACCACCATGATGGATGCCGACGTCAACGGCTCGTTGCGTCAGTTTCACAAAGAAGGCCGCACGTTTGACGCCATCGTGCTCGACCCTCCCAAGTTTGCGCCCTCGGCCGCGCATGCCGACCGTGCGGCACGCGCCTACAAAGACATCAACCGCTTGGCCTTCAAAATTTTGGAGCCCGGTGGTGTGCTGTTCACCTACAGCTGTTCGGGCGGCATTGGGGCCGAGCTGTTCCACAAAATCGTGGCGTCTGCGGGCACCGATGCGCATGTGGATGGCTACATCAGCGAGCGCATGCAAGGCGCGCCCGATCACCCCATGACCCTGACCTTCCCTGAGGGCGAATACCTCAAGGGATTGGTGGTCATGAAAGCGGCCCACCTGGTTGAAAGACCCAGCCGCGCCACAATACCCACCGATTCAGTCATTTAAAAATCAGACAAGGCTTTCTCATGTTGATCCCTGCCACCATCTTGACCGGCTTTTTGGGCTCGGGCAAAACCACTTTGTTGAAGCGCGTGTTGACCGAGGCCCATGGCCAAAAAATTGCCATCATTGAAAACGAGTTCGGCGAAGAAAACATCGACAACGACATCTTGGTGTCTGACACCAACGAACAAATCATTCAAATGAGCAATGGCTGCGTGTGTTGCACCATCCGTGAAGACTTGCGCACCACCTTGCAACTGCTGGCGGCTAAAAAGCGCAAAGGCCTGCTCGACTTTGAGCGTGTGGTGATCGAGACCACTGGCTTGGCCGATCCCGGCCCGGTGGCGCAAACCTTTTTCATGGACGATGAGATCGCCGAGAGCTTTTTGCTCGACTCCATCTTGACCCTGGTAGACGCCAAGCATGCAGCCCAGCAACTCAACGACCGCCAAGAGGCGCGCCGCCAAGTGGGGTTTGCCGATCAAATTTTCATCAGCAAAGCCGATCTGGTGTCAGCCCAAGACCTCGATGCCTTGCAGCACCGCCTGAAGCACATGAACCCCCGCGCGCCGCAAAAAGTGGTGCACTTTGGCGAAGTGAGCTTGGCCGAGGTGTTTGACCTGCGTGGCTTCAACCTCAACGCCAAGCTCGACATCGACCCCGACTTTTTGTCGGAAGACGCCCACCACGAGCATCACCACGGTGAGCATTGCGACCATCCCTCGCATGACCACGACCACGCCCACCATGACCATGAGCACGGCGAACATTGCGATCACCCCTCACATGCGCACGATCACGACCATGGACACGGCCACCACCACCACCACGATGACGACGTGAAAAGCTTTGTCTTCAAATCGCCGCGTCCGTTTGATCCGGCCAAGCTGGAGGACTTTTTAGGCGCCATCGTCAACATCTATGGTCCCAAGATGCTGCGCTACAAAGGTGTGCTCCATATGAAAGGCACCGAAAAGAAGGTGATTTTTCAAGGCGTTCACCAGCTCATGGGCAGCGATTTGGGGCCTGATTGGGGGGCGGGGGAAGAACGCATCAGCAAGATGGTGTTCATTGGCATTGACTTGCCCAAAGACATCTTGCTCCAGGGCTTAGAGAACGCTTTGGTCTGAACCCACGCGGGGTACCGTTGCCTGCGCGATGGGTGCAGACTTTGTGGCTACAATCCCGCGCGCCAGACCAACGCCGTGCCGCGCCAGTTTTTAAACGTGGCACAGGGGTTGTGGAGTCGGGTTGATCTGTTCGAATGGACAGCTTCACCCAGCTTGCAAGCCTTCGCATATTCACGTGCGGCCAAGGTCTGTCAGGAGACACACTGTGAACGCCAAAGCCCGCAAACCCACTCCCAAAAAGCCTGTGCCCGCTCAAAAAGCTGGCAAAACGGGTGCAAAACCGCAAGCGGCCGCCAAAAAAGTCGTGAAAAAGACGGCGCCTGCCAAACCCACTGCCAAGCCCAGCAAGCCCGTGGCCAAGAAGCCCGTGGCCAAACCGGTGGCCGCCAAAAAAGCTGTGAGCAGCAAGGCGGTGGTCAAAAAATCACCTCCGGCCAAAGCGGTTGCCAAAAAGCCCGTGGCTAAAAAGGCGGCTGTTGCCAAGCCGGTGCTGAAAAAGACCGTCAAGGCTGTCGCCAAGCCCGCCGCCAAACCTGTGCCCAACAAAAAGCAGGTGGCAAAAAAGGCTGTCTCGGCCAAGAAGCCCGTCGCCAAAAAACCGGTGCCAGCCAAGAAAGCGACGGTTCAAAAACCGCTGCCTAGCAAGAAGGTAACGACCAAGGCTGTGCCTGCCAAAGCGCCCGTCAAAGCCGCGCCCAAGGTCGCGCCCAAGCCTGTTCCCAAAACGGCGACCAAAACCGCCAAACCGCTTGCCAAAGCGGCGCCTAAGTCAGCCAAGGCTGTGAAGCCCGAGGTGGTGGCACCCATGGTCCACGTGGTGCCCATCATTCCGGGTTACACCCCAGTGGTTCACAAGAAAAACTCCAGAGCAGCCAAGATGGCTGCCCTCGTACCACCTCCGCCCGCAGCGGTGGTGGTGACCAACGCCGCCAAGTCGAGCTTCATGCCGATGACCGTGCCCACCGCCCCTTCGATCGTTCCTGTGATACCTCAAAAAGACGCCAAACTCGCTAACAACTGGAAAACCAAAACCGCTGACAAACTGTCCGATGCCGAAGTCATCGCGATGCCCGACAGCGAGTACATGAACGACATTCAAATGGCGTTTTTCCGCCTGAAACTGTCCAAACTCAAGGACGAAGTGCTCAGCAACGCCAGCGAAACCACCGAGCATTTGCGTGAAGACACTGTGGTCACCCCCGATCCCGCCGATCGCGCCACCATC
>CANCUP010000085.1 GCA_947381325.1 Comamonadaceae bacterium | reverse complement strand
ATGTCAAGCACCACATCCACGCCTTTGCCGTCGGTGAGGCGTTTGACCTCAGCGACAAAGTCGTGTGTTTTGTAATTGATGGCGTGATCTGCCCCCAACGCCACACAGGCGGCGCATTTGTCGTCACTGCCCGCCGTGACGATGACTTGGGCCCCAAGGGCTTTCGCCATCTGGATGGCCGTGACCCCAATGCCGCTCGAGCCACCTTGCACCAACAAGGTCTCCCCTGCTTGCAAGCGACCGCGGTCGAACACGTTGCTCCAGACCGTGAAGAAGGTCTCGGGCAGCGAAGCTGCCTCGACATCGCTCAAGCCTTTGGGGACGGGCAAGCACTGACCCACAGGGGCCACGCAATGGTCAGCATAACCGCCCCCAGCCACCAAGGCGCACACCCGGTCGCCTACTTTCAAGCCAGCAGCAGCCAGAGCCGCTGTGTCGCCTGAATCGATGAAACCGGCCACCTCCAGTCCGGGAACATCCGATGCACCAGGAGGGACCGGATAGTTGCCAGTGCGCTGCAACACGTCAGGGCGGTTCACGCCACTGGCGCTGACGCGAATCAGCAACTCGCCCGCGCCCGCCACCGGCATAGGCCGTTGGGCAGGGCGCAGCACCTCAGGGGCGCCGGGCGATGTGATCTCAACAATGCGCATCATGTCCGTCACCTGGGCTGTCCAATCAAGACTGGTGGTCTGGATGGGCATCACCTGCATGGGGACGCTCAGCGTGCTGGGCTTCAGCCTGCTGGTGGTCTGCATGCTGGCGCTCACCGCGGTGGTGACGCTGCTCGCCTTGATGTTCACCCTGATGCTCGGCAGCAGGACGCTCGGTCAAGGCTTTCATCGACAGCTTGACGCGGCCTTTTTCGTCCGTCTCAAGCACTTTCACGCGCACGATCTGACCTTCGGCCAACACATCGGTGACCTTGTTAATGCGCTCGTGGCTGATTTGGCTGATATGCAGCAAACCGTCTTTGCCTGGCAACAGGTTAACCAAAGCGCCGAAGTCCAAGATCTTGGTGATCGGGCCTTCGTAGACCTTGCCAATTTCAACTTCTGCCGTGATCTGCTCGATGCGCTTTTTGGCCTCTTCGGCTTTGTCGCCGTCCGTGGCTGCGATGGTGATGGTGCCGTCTTCGTCGATGTTGATTTGGCAACCGGTTTCTTCGGTCAAGGCACGGATCACCGAGCCGCCTTTGCCAATCACGTCACGGATTTTTTCAGGGTTGATCTTCATGGTGAAGAGCTTGGGCGCAAAGTCAGACACTTGAGTGTTGGCCTCGCCCATGGCGTCTTGCATCTTGCCCAAAATGTGCATGCGGGCTTCTTTGGCTTGAGCCAGGGCCACTTGCATGATTTCTTTGGTAATGCCTTGGATCTTGATGTCCATTTGCAAAGCGGTGATGCCGTGGGTGGTACCGGCCACTTTGAAGTCCATATCGCCCAGGTGATCTTCGTCACCCAAGATGTCGGTCAACACGGCAAAGCGGTTGCCTTCTTTGATCAGACCCATGGCAATACCGGCCACGTGCGCTTTCATGGGCACGCCCGCGTCCATCAAGGACAAGCAGCCGCCACAGACCGAAGCCATGGAAGACGAACCGTTGGACTCGGTGATTTCAGACACCACACGCAGGGTGTAGGGGAACTCTTCTTTGCTGGGCAACACGGCCACCAAGGCACGCTTGGCCAAACGACCGTGGCCGATTTCGCGGCGCTTGGTGCTGCCCATGCGACCGACTTCGCCGGTGGCAAAGGGAGGCATGTTGTAGTGCATGATGAAGCGGTCTTCGTACTCTCCGGCCAAGGCGTCAATGCGTTGTGCATCGCGCTCGGTGCCCAAAGTGGTCACCACCAAAGCTTGGGTTTCGCCACGCGTGAACAAGGCCGAACCGTGGGTACGGGGCAACACGCTGTTGCGGATTTCGATGGGGCGCACAGTGCGGGTGTCGCGACCGTCGATGCGGGGCTCGCCAGCCAAAATTTGGCTGCGCACGATGTGCGCTTCGATGTCAAACAACATGCTCTCAACCTTGACGGCGTCAAACTCCACACCGTCAGCCTTGAGACCTGCCATGACGCCGGCATAGGCTTCGCGGCACGCGTGGGTACGGGCTTGTTTGTTGCGGATCTGGTAGGCAGCCCGCAGCTTGTCTTCAGCTTGTGCGGTGACCTTGGCGATCAGCGGCTCGTCCTTGGCAGGTGCAGTCCAGTCCCAAGCGGGTTTGCCAGCGTCGCGCACCAACTCGTGGATGGCGTTGATGGCCATGTTGCCTTGCTCGTGGCCGAACACCACAGCACCCAACATGATGTCTTCTGACAGTTGTTGAGCCTCAGACTCCACCATCAACACAGCGGCTTCAGTGCCTGCCACCACCAAGTCCATCAGGCTGTCTTTGCGCTGGGTTTGGCCGGGGTTCAAGACGTATTCGCCGTTGATGTAACCCACGCGGGCAGCACCGATGGGGCCATTGAAAGGAATGCCCGAGATGCTCAAGGCCGCAGACACAGCAATCAAAGCGGCGATGTCGGCATCGACTTCAGGGTTCAAAGACACGGTGTGCACCACCACGTGCACGTCGTTGTAGAAACCTTCCGGGAACAACGGACGGATGGGGCGGTCAATCAGACGGCTGGTCAGGGTTTCGTGTTCGCTGGGCTTGGCTTCGCGCTTGAAAAAGCTGCCGGGGATCTTGCCTGCGGCGTAGGTTTTCTCGATGTAGTCCACGGTCAAGGGGAAGAAGTCTTGGCCCGCTTTGGCGATCTTCGAACCCACTACCGTGGCCAAGACCACGGTGTCGTCCATATTGACAAGCACAGCGCCGCCAGCTTGGCGAGCAACTTCGCCGGTTTCTAGGGTGACCGAGTGCTGGCCCCACTGGAAGGTTTTGGAAACTTTGTTGAAAAGTGACATGGTTTTCTCCTAAAGAGGTTGGGAAGTGCAGGCCACTTCGCCGAAGCCCGGAGGAACTGGTGCAGCAAACGATGCCATTCCAAAAAAGCCCATCCGGCGTCTTTTTTGGAATGACACAGCTTTTCGAATCTGCGCCTCGTTCGGTTCCGTTGGATTAAAAAATTCAGTGCAACAAGTGCAAAACGCCTGAGCTATTGAAATAACTCAGGCGTTTGTCGCGAACTTCAGCGATTACTTGCGCAGGCCAAGTTTGGCGATCAGCGCAGCGTAACGGTCAAAGTCTTTGGACTTGAGGTAGTCGAGCAATTTGCGACGACGGCTCACCATGCGCAACAAGCCACGACGACCATGGTGGTCTTTCGCGTGGGTCTTGAAGTGTGGGGTGAGTTCGTTGATGCGGGCAGTCAGCAGTGCAACTTGCACTTCAGGACTGCCGGTGTCACCAGCGGCGCGTGCGTTGTCTTTGACGACTTCAGCAATTTTTGCAGTCAGCATGAGATTTCCTTTGATGTTTGACTTGCGTTGGGCCATGGAACTTTGACCCAACGTGCTTGTGCTTAACCCAAAAGGTAAAGCCCGCTGAGTATAGCAAACCTCAGCAGCCGCACTCAGGTGACCAGTTCGGCCAGCGGCCAGCGCGGCTTGATGTCAAAGCTGTAGTGCGTGGACAGCGCCGAGCCCTCTTGGGTTTCGGCCTGCAAGCGCATGGCGGCGGCCATGGCAATCATGGCGCCGTTGTCGGTGCACAAATGCAACTCGGGGTAATGCACCCGCACCTGCAAACGGGCACAGGCCGCGTTGAGTTGCTCGCGCAAGTGGCGGTTGGCGCCCACCCCGCCCGCCACCACCAGGCGCGTCAAGCCGGTTTGGCGCAGTGCAGCCAAGGACTTCTTGAGCAGCACCTCCACGATCGCGGCTTCGGTGGACGCGGCCAAGTCGGCCTTGCGGGCGTCGAGCTGGGCCCCCAACTTCTGCGCTTGGGTCAGCACAGCGGTTTTGAGACCGGCAAATGAAAAATCCGAATCGCCGCTGTGCAACAGAGGGCGCGGCAATTTGAAAGCGGTGGGGTCCCCGTGTTGTGCCAGCAGAGACAAAGCAGGACCGCCCGGGTAAGGCAGCCCCATCAGCTTGGCCGATTTGTCAAAGGCCTCGCCGGCGGCGTCGTCAATGGTCTCGCCCAGCAAGGCATAACGCCCCACCCCGTCCACCCGCATCAATTGGGTGTGGCCACCTGACACCAACAAAGCCACAAACGGGAACGCAGGCGCATCGGCACTCAAAAACGGCGACAACAAATGGCCTTCCAAGTGGTGCACGCCCAGCACAGGCTTGCCCAAAGCCGCGCCCAGGGCGCAGGCCACCCCGGCCCCGACCAACAAAGCACCAGCCAAGCCGGGGCCACGGGTGTAGGCCACCACATCCAGGTCTTGCAAGATTTGCCCAGCCTCGGCCAAGACCTCACGCGCAAGTGGCACCACCCGGCGAATGTGGTCACGGCTGGCCAACTCGGGCACCACCCCACCATAGGCTTGGTGCATGGCAATTTGGCTGTGCAAAGCGTGCGCCAACAAACGCGGCAACTCGTGGCCCTCTGAGCGCACCAGGGCCACGCCCGTCTCGTCACACGAAGATTCAATACCAAGGATCAACATAGGGGTGCGAGTTTATGCGCAGGGTTTGTGACAAGCCCCGATTGGCGCACAACTTGCATCCGTCTAGGTGACCGTGCGTGCGCCCTTACAGTCCCCCCATGAAAGCCAAACCCAAGAAAACCCCGCCCCCAGAAGCCTTGCGCATCGTGGTGGTGGCGCCTGACTTGGTGGTGACCGATCCCGACGACGACCATGCCCACACCCAGGCCGAGCGTTCACGCGCACTGCGCATCGGTTTGTTGGAAAGCGGCTTCAACCTGATCGCCACCCTGCCCGCCGATGTGTTTTTGGCCGATCGCATCAGCCAGTTGCAACCCGACCTGATCATTGTGGACGCCGAGTCCGAGGCCCGTGATGCGCTCGAGCATGTGGTGTTTGCCACCCGGGATGCGCGCCGTCCGATCGTGCTGTTCACCGACGACAACGACACCACCCATGTCCGCGATGCCGTGGCGGTCGGTGTGTCGGCTTACATCGTGGACGGGCTGTCCAGCACCCGCATACGCCCAATCCTCGATGTGGCCATGGCGCGCTTTGAATACGAACAAAATTTACGCCAAGAGCGCGACCAAGCCCGGTATGCCCTGCAAGAGCGGGGCTTGGTGGACCGCGCCAAAGCCCTGCTGATGGACAAACAAGCACTGACTGAAGCGCAAGCCCATGCCAAATTGCGCAAAGTAGCGATGGACAAAGGCCTCAAACTCGCCGAAGTGGCCCAGCGCATTCTGGACATGGCCGACTTATTGTCCTGATTTGGTGCATCACGCCCCGTACGCACCTCGCTGCGCACCCAATGAGGGCAAACCTCAGACCAAATGCCACCCATTCGCTGGCACAGGCCTTGCAATGAATAAAACATAACCCTCCAAGGTTTGAACGGACAAAGGCGTCCCCAGACATGGCTTTCACAAGCTGTCTCTGTGGACGCCTTTTTCTTTGTCTCAACACTTTTGGAGTCACGTATTTTTTTCAAGGAGTGATTCATGACCGATCTGTTGGAGACCCCCATGAGCCGTCGCAATGTGCTGCAAGCCGCCACCGCCAGTGCACTCACCATCGCCCCTGCCCTGCGGGCGGCGGTCTACGCCCAAGGCTCGGACAAGCCTGAAAAAGAAGAGGTCAAGATTGGCTTCATTCCTTTGACCGACTGCGCCAGCGTGGTCATGGCCTCGGTGCTCGGGATCGACAAAAAATACGGTGTCAAGATCATTCCCACCAAAGAAGCCAGCTGGGCCGGTGTGCGCGACAAACTGGTCAACGGCGAGCTCGACTTTGCCCACGTGCTCTATGGCTTGGTCTATGGTGTGCACCTGGGCACCTCAGGCCCGAAAAAAGACATGGCCGTGTTGATGAACCTGAACCAAAACGGCCAGGCCATCACCCTGAGCAAGAAGCTCGCGGAAAAAGGCGCCGTCGACGCGGCCAGCTTGGCCAAGCTGATGAACACCGACAAGCGCGAATACACCTTCGCGCAAACCTTTCCCACCGGCACCCATGCCATGTGGCTCTACTACTGGTTGGCCAGTGTGGGCATCAACCCGCTCAAAGACGCCAAGGTGATCACCGTGCCGCCTCCGCAAATGGTGGCCAATATGCGCGTGGGCAACATGGACGGCTACTGTGTGGGTGAGCCCTGGGGCCACCGCGCGATTGCCGACGGCATTGGCATCACCGCCACCACCACCCAAGACATCTGGCCAGACCATCCTGAAAAAGTGCTGGGCACCACCGCCGAATTCGTCAAGAAATACCCCAACACCGCACGCGCCGTGACAGCCGCGATTTTGGAAGCTGGCAAATGGATTGACGCGGGCTTGCAAAACAAGATGAAGATGGCCGAGACGATTGCCGACAAAGCCTATGTCAACACCAGCGTGGACGTGATCAACCAGCGCATCTTGGGCCGCTACCAAAACGGCTTGGGCAAAACCTGGGACGACCCCAACCACATGAAGTTCTACGCCGATGGCCAAGCCACCTTCCCTTACCTGTCAGACGGCATGTGGTTCTTGACACAGCACAAGCGCTGGGGCTTGCTCAAAGAGCACCCCGATTACTTGAAGGTGGCCAAAGAAATCAACCACATTGACGTCTACAAGCAAGCCGCCACGGCCAGCAAAACCCCGCTGCCCAAAGACGTGATGCGCACCAGCAAGCTGGTCGACGGTGTGGTGTGGGACGGCAAAGACCCCAAGAAATACGCCGACGGTTTCAAAGTCAAAGCTTAAGGACTCCCGCATGCTGGCTCGCTTTCTCAAATCGCTGCTGTCACAGGCCCTGCCACCCTTTTTGGGGCTGGCACTGCTGGTGGGCATCTGGTCCTTGGTGTCGCTCAGCAGCACCAACAACTTTCCATCCCCAACCGACACCCTGATGCAAGCCATCTCGGTGTTCAGTGACCCGTTCTACAGCAACGGCCCCAACGACCAAGGCGTGGGCTGGAACGTGCTGAGCTCGCTCAAGCGCGTGGCCCTGGGCTTTGGCTTGGCCGCCCTGGTGGGCATCCCGTTGGGCTTTTTGATTGGGCGCTTCGAATTTTTATCGCGCATGTTCAACCCGCTCATCAGCTTGCTGCGCCCTGTGTCCCCACTGGCTTGGTTGCCGATTGGCTTGTTGGTGTTCAAGGGCGCCAACCCTGCGGCCATTTGGACCATCTTCATCTGCTCGATCTGGCCCATGGTCATCAACACCGCCGTGGGTGTGCAGCGCGTGCCCCAGGACTACATGAACGTGGCGCGTGTGCTCAACCTGTCCGAGTGGAAGATCATCAGCAAAATTTTGTTCCCTGCGGTGCTGCCCTACATGCTCACAGGTGTGCGCCTGGCCGTGGGCACGGCGTGGCTTGTGATCGTGGCCGCCGAGATGTTGACCGGTGGCGTGGGCATTGGCTTTTGGGTCTGGGACGAATGGAACAACCTGAACGTCAAAAACATCATCATCGCCATCTTTGTGATTGGCATCGTGGGCCTGGTGCTGGAGTACGCCCTCATCAAACTTGCCACCGCATTCACTTTTGAGGAGGTGCGCACATGAACGCCTCATTGACCCACAAGTTCTTAGAAATTCAGGGCGTGGCCCAAACCTTTCGGACGGCCAAAGGCGACTTCCCGGCCCTGCGCGACATCGACCTGACCGTGGCCAAGGGTGAGTTTGTCGCCCTCATTGGCCACTCGGGTTGCGGCAAGTCCACCCTGCTCAACCTGATTGCCGGATTGACCACCCCCACCCATGGCAACCTGATTTGCGCCAACCGCGAAATCTCAGGGCCCGGCCCTGAGCGCGCAGTGGTGTTCCAAAACCATTCGCTGCTGCCCTGGCTCACCTGTTTTGAAAACATCTACCTCGGCGTGGAGCGTGTGTTTGGCCAATCCGGCTTGGTGGACGGCAAAACCAAAGAAACCAAGCTGCAACTCAAGGCCCGCACCGACGCGGCCCTGGACCTGGTGGGTTTGAGCCACGCGGCGCACAAGCGCCCGGGCGAAATCTCAGGCGGCATGAAGCAACGCGTGGGCATCGCCCGGGCCTTGGCCATGGAGCCCCAGGTGTTGCTGATGGACGAACCCTTTGGCGCGCTGGATGCGTTGACACGCGCCAAGCTGCAAGACGAGTTGCTGTCCATCGTGGCGGCCACGCACAGCACGGTGGTGATGGTGACGCACGATGTGGACGAAGCCGTGTTGTTGGCCGACAAGATTGTGATGATGACCAATGGCCCTGCCGCCACCATCGGCGAGGTGCTCAGTGTCGACCTGCCTCGCCCTCGCTCACGCGTGCAGCTGGCGGACGACCCACGCTATTTGCAGTACCGCAAAGCCGTGATCGACTTTTTGTACACGCGCCAAGCGCATGTGGAGAAAACATGAACAAGCTCAAATTGGTGATGGTTGGCAACGGCATGGCCGGTGTGCGCACGCTGGAGGAGCTGCTCAAGCTCACGCCAGACCTGTACGACATCACGGTGTTTGGGGCCGAGCCGCATCCCAACTACAACCGCATCTTGTTGTCCCCCGTCTTGGCCGGCGAGCAGACCATGGACGAGATCGTGCTCAACCCCTTCGACTGGTACCGCGACAACGGCATCACCCTGCATGCGGGCTGGAAAGTGACCGAGGTGGACCGCGTGAAACGCCTGGTGACCGCCGAAAACGCCACCGGTGAGCGCCGCACGGCCCCTTATGACCGCTTGCTGTTGGCCACGGGCTCCAACCCGTTCATGCTGCCCATTCCTGGGCGCGAACTCGACGGCGTCTTGGCCTACCGCGACATGGCCGACACCCAGGCCATGATCGATGCGGCCCAAAAATACCAACATGCGGTGGTCATTGGCGGCGGCTTGTTGGGCCTGGAAGCCGCCAACGGTTTGATGAAGCGCGGCATGCAGGTGACGGTGGTGCACGTGGCCGAGTGGCTGATGGAGCGCCAGCTCGACCGCGTGGCCGGCGGCATGTTGCAACGCTCACTCGAGGCGCGTGGCATGCAGTTTCGCTTGGGCGCGCACACCCAAGAGCTGTTGGGCGATGCCGACGGGCGTGTGACATCTGTGTTGTTCAAAGACGGCACGCATGTGCCCGCTGAGCTGGTGGTGATGGCGGTGGGCATTCGTCCCAACACCGCACTGGCCGAGCAGATGCATTTGCACTGCGAGCGCGGCATCGTGGTGAGCGACACCTTGCAAACCGTGACCGACCCACGCATTTATGCCGTGGGTGAATGCGCCGCCCACCGCGGCATTGCCTATGGTTTGGTGGCGCCTTTGTTTGAGCAAGGCAAGGTCTTGGCCAACCATTTGGCCGAGTTCGGCATTGGCCGCTACACCGGTTCTTTGACGTCCACCAAGCTCAAAGTCACAGGCATCGACCTGTTCAGCGCAGGCGACTTCATGGGCAGCACCGATGGCAGCACCGAAGAGATTGTGCTGAGCGACCCGCACGACGGGGTGTACAAAAAACTGGTGATTCGCAACGACCAACTCATTGGTGCCTGCCTGTACGGCGACACGGTGGATGGCAGCTGGTATTTCAAACTGCTGCGCGATGGCCGCAGCGTGGCCGACATCCGCGAGAAGCTGATGTTTGGCGAGTCCAACATCGGTGACGTGGGCCACGCAGGCCACAACAAAGCCGCCGCCATGCCCGACGACGCCGAGGTGTGTGGCTGCAATGGCGTGAAGAAGGGCACCATCTGCAAAGCCATTCAAGAAAAGGGTTTGTTCACACTCGATGAGGTGCGCAAGCACACCAAGGCCAGCGCATCGTGCGGCTCATGCACCGGCTTGGTGGAACAAATTTTGATGTTCACCGCCGGTGGCGACTACTCGGCCACGCCAAAGAAAAAAGCCGTGTGCAGCTGCACCGACCACAGCCACCAAGACGTGCGCGACGCCATCCGGGACCACAAGCTCTTGACCAACGACGCGGTGTTCAAGTTCCTAGAGTGGCGCACACCCACGGGATGTGGCAGCTGTCGCCCGGCCATCAACTACTACCGTTTGAGCAGCTGGCCCAAAGAGGCGGTGGACGATCCACAAAGCCGCTTCATCAACGAACGCAGCCACGCCAACATCCAAAAAGATGGCACCTACAGCGTGATTCCGCGCATGTGGGGGGGAGAGACCACGGCCGACGAGTTGCGCCGCATTGCCGATGTGGTGGACAAGTACAAGATCCCCACCGTCAAAGTCACCGGCGGGCAGCGCATCGACTTGCTGGGCGTCAAGAAAGAAGACTTGGTCAACGTGTGGAAAGACATTGGCATGCCCAGTGGCCACGCCTACGCCAAAGCCTTGCGCACCGTGAAAACCTGTGTCGGCAGCGAATGGTGTCGCATGGGCACCCAAGACAGCACGCAAATGGGCAAAGACCTGGAGCGCGCCATGTGGCGCATGTATGCACCGCATAAGGTCAAGTTCGCGGTCTCGGGTTGTCCACGCAACTGCGCCGAAGCCGGCATCAAGGACGTGGGCATCATTGGGGTGGACAGTGGCTGGGAGATGTACATCGCAGGCAACGGCGGCATCAAGACCGAGGTGGCGCATTTCTTCACCAAGGTCAAAACCGCCGCCGAAGTGCTGGAGTACACCGGTGCCTTCATGCAGCTCTACCGCGAAGAAGGCTGGTACCTGGAGCGCACGGTGCATTACGTCAACCGCGTCGGCCTGGACTATGTGAAGCAAAAAATCTTGGACGACCATGCTGGCCGCCAAGCCCTGTGGGCCCGCCTGCAGTTTGCCCTGGAAGGCGAACCCGACCCCTGGTTCGAGCACGCCAAAGCCCAGGTGGACACGCGCCAGTTTGTGCCCATCGTTCCCCAGATCACCGCTTGAATCGGAGCCACACCATGAGCGATTGGCAAGTCATTTGCAAGGTCGAAGACATTCCTGTGCTGGGCGCCCGCCGCGTGCAGCGCGCACAAGGCTGCGAGGTGGCGGTGTTTCGCAACGCCGAAGATCAGGTGTTCGCCCTGCTCGACCGCTGCCCCCACAAGGGCGGCCCCTTGAGCCAAGGCATTGTGTATGGCACGACCGTGGCCTGCCCCATGCACAACTGGCAAATTGGTTTGGCAGACGGCTGTGCCCAAGCGCCTGACGAGGGCTGTGCGCAACGCTTTGCGGTGCAGGTGGCCCACGGCGAGGTCTCCCTCAGCCGTACAGAGCTGGCCAGCTTGGCCCTGGACTGAGCATGAAAGAAACCCGCTCCACCTGCCCTTACTGTGGTGTGGGCTGCGGCGTCATCATCGAATCGTCGGGCGCGCGCATCACAGGCGTGCGCGGCGACCCCGAGCATCCTGCCAATTTGGGGCGCCTGTGCAGCAAAGGCTCGACCCTGCACCTGAGCGCCAGCCCCGTGGCTGCTGCCCAAACCCGCTTGCTGCAACCTCAGCGGCGCTTGGTGCGCGGCGGCCAACTGCTGCCCATGTCGTGGGACGCCTCGCTGCAATGGGCCAGCCAAAGCTTGGGCCACATCGTGCGCAACCACGGCCCTGAAGCGGTGGGCTTTTATGTGTCAGGTCAGCTGTTGACCGAAGACTATTACGTGTTCAACAAGCTGGTCAAAGGTTTGCTGGGCAGCAACAACATCGACACCAACTCCCGCCTGTGCATGAGCAGCGCGGTGGCGGGCTACAAGCTCACCCTGGGGGCCGACGCGCCACCAGCTTGCTATGACGATGTGATGCAGGCCGACTGCTTGTTCATTGCCGGCAGCAACGCGGCTTATGCCCACCCGATTTTGTTTCGCCGCATTGAAGAGGCGCGTGCGCAAAACCCAAATTTGAAAATCATCGTGGCCGACCCACGCCGCACCGACACCGCCAGCAGCGCCGACCTGCACCTGCCCTTGCAGCCAGGCACCGATGTGGCGCTGTTTCATGGCTTGCTGCACATCATGCTTCGCGAAGGCTGGGTCGACACAGCCTACATCCAGGCCCACACCGAGGGTTTTGCCGCCCTGCACACCTTGGTGCGCGACTTCACCCCAGAGCGCGTGAGCCAACTCTGCGGTCTGCCCACCGAGTCCTTGCTGCAAGCTGCACGCTGGTTTGCCACAGCAAAAGCCACGCTCAGCCTGTATTGCCAAGGTTTGAACCAGTCGAGCAGTGGCACCGCCAAAAACGCCTCGCTGATCAACCTGCACTTGGCCACCGGACAGATCGGCAAACCCGGTGCTGGGCCCTTCTCGCTCACGGGCCAGCCCAACGCCATGGGCGGACGCGAGGTGGGCGGCTTGGCCAATTTGCTCAGCGCCCACCGCGACCTGGCCAACCCCGTGCACCGCGCCGAAGTGGCCGCGCTGTGGGGTATTGACGAGGTGCCCGCCAAACCCGGCAAGACGGCGGTCGAGATGTTTGAAGCCGCCGCCGACGGCGAAATCAAAGCCTTGTGGATTGCTTGCACCAACCCGGCCCAATCCATGCCGGACCAAAACATGGTGCGTCGTGCTTTGGAGCGTGCCGAGTTTGTGGTGGTGCAAGAGGCCTTTGCCACCGCCGAGACCTGCGACTTTGCCGACTTGCTGCTGCCTGCCACCACCTGGGGCGAGAAAGAAGGCACGGTCACCAACAGCGAGCGGCGCATCACGCGTGTACGCGCCGCCGTGCCGCCGCCCGGTCTGGCCCGCCATGACTGGCAGATCGTGGTCGATCTGGCGCAGCGTTTGGCCCAAGAACCTGGCGTGGGCGAAGGCCGCAGCGGCTTGCACATGGCCTACACCTCGCCCGAAGCCATTTGGTTGGAGCACCGCGAATCGACCCGTGGGCGCGACCTCGACATCACGGGCTTGAGCTATGCCCAGCTGGAAGTTGCCCCCCAACAGTGGCCCATGCCTGAGGGCGCGGCCCA
>CANCUP010000084.1 GCA_947381325.1 Comamonadaceae bacterium | reverse complement strand
CGTGGCCATCAAGCCGCTGACCGAGATCAGGTCGATACCTTTCATCTCTGACCAACTCACCGTCGCCTGTTGGCTCAGGACATGCTTTTTAGGACAAATGAAAACCAAAGGGTCGTCTAACAGGTGTGACTCCAGCAAATCCGGATGCGCTTCGTTTTGAATCGCAACGCCAAATTCCGCATGATTTTTCAAAACCGCTTCACGCACTTCGAATGACGACGCATCGATCATGCGAATGCGGTTGTGCGGGTAGTGCCTGGCATAGCGTTGAATCAACTTGGGCAGCAGGTAAGACGCCATGGAGGGAAGGCAGGCCAAGGTGAAACTGCCCTTGTTTTGAGCGGTCGATTCTTTGAGCCGCGCAATCGTGGTCTTCATCTCACTGACCATCGCACGGGCTTGTGGCAAAAACTCTTTACCTACGGGGGTGAGCTCAACCTGGCGCGTGGTGCGGTGCAGTAATTGGAGGTCGAGTTGTGCTTCGAGGGCTTGAACCCGTCGAGACAAGGCGGTTTGTGTGATGTGCAGCTGGTCAGCCGCCTTGCTGAAGTTACCCAACTCTGCGGTGACCACAAACGCTTGGATGCCGTCGAAATTGATTTTCATCGTATCAACCGCATACAAGGCGTCGGTTTACTCATCACTCAAACCAATGGTTTTGGGTTGGCGTTTTTCCACGGCATAGCGCAGCAGCGCGGCGGTGCGAAACACGCCATGCGCGAACTTGCCGTAGGGCAGGGTGGCAAACAAAGCCATCACCACGCCTAGGTGAGCTGCCAGCAAGGCCGGCAAAGCCGCGCTGTCACGCGCCAGCCACAGGGCGAGTCCGGTCAGGCTGGTGAAAAACAGCAAGGCGATGAAGCCATAGTCCATGGGCTTTTGTGCCTCATCCCCGTGCATGGGGTGGCGCTGCCATTTGAGTTTGAACAAGCCCACCGTGCCCAGCAGCAAGCTCACGCCACCCAATGCGCCCAAAACTTTGGGCAAGCTGGGCAAGTCATACGGCGCTTGCCAGCCCAGCACATAGTGGTAGAGCGTGGCCACGCTGGTGGCGGCAAAGCAGAGCATGAAACCATAGAAGGTCAAATGGTGAGCGCGTTGGCGCGACAGGCTGAAAGCATCGTCTTCGTTGTTGCAGCCTTGGCCGTGACCGCCTTCTAAGTACTTCAGACGCAGCGCGTCGTGCGCGGCTTCAGTCGTGGCCGGTGGCGTCAGTGGCGCACCCGTTGTGGCCGGTGTGACTTCACGCCAGAAACGGCGCACGCCCAAGCTCAAGGCCAATGCCGCAAACAAAAACACTGGGGCAAACAGGCTCACCAACAGGTTGTGCGGGAAGATTTTGTAAAAGTCGCCGCCCAAGCCTTGGGCCGTCAGCGTGCCATTGAATTGCAATGCCAACAGCAAGAACAAGGTCAAGCCTGCCGCCAGTGCCAGCGACAGCGTCAAGCCGTTGCGCTGGTAGAGGACGCCCAAAGCCGGTGGCCAGGCGTAGTCGGTGTAGGTTTGACCGCGCAATTGGGCCATGGATTGCGGCACGTTGACGGCAAACACATGAGGTGGTGCGTATTGGCATGCGTGCAAACACGCACCGCAGTTGTGGCAAAGGTTCGCCAAATAATGCACATCGGCTTTGCCAAATTCAAGCCGGCGCGTCATCGCCGGAAACACCGCGCAAAACCCTTCGCAGTAACGGCAGGCATTGCAGATTTGCAGTTGCCGCGCCACTTCGGCTTCGGCGGTGGACAGGGGCAGAGCACCTTGCGCCAAGGCGCGTGCCTCTTGGGTCAGGGCTTCAAGCGTGTGCATGGTCTGTCCCTTGTGTGTGGCCCAGTGCCGCGCGCGCCGCATTGGTGCCTGCGATGCGACCAAAGGCTGTGCCAATCGACATGCCAACACCAGCGGTGTAGCCTTTGCCCAGCACATTGCCGGACATGATTTCGCCAGCGGCAAACAAGTTCTCGCTGGGCTTGTCTTGGAATCGCACCGCTGCCGTCTCGTCGGTCTTCAGACCCAAATAGGTGAAGGTGATGCCTGGGCGCAATGCGTAACCATAGAAGGGACCGGTGTCGATGGGACGTGCCCAATGTGTTTTGGCTGGGGTGATGCCTTCGGTGTGGCAATCGTCTTGCACGTTGTGGTCAAAGGTGCCGACGTGGCAGGCTTGGTTGAATTCGGTGATGGTTTGCATGAAGGTGTCCACAGGCAGCTCCAGCAGAGCGGCCAGTTCGGGCAGGGTGTCGGCTTGGATGCCGTCAAACACTGGCGGCATGAAGCGACCAATGGCTTTGCTGTCGATGATGGTGTAGCCAATTTGCCCAGGTTGCAGCGCCACCAAGCGGCCCCAGATGGCGTAGCGCTTGGGCCAAAAGTCTTCGCCTTCGTCGTAGAAGCGTTTGCCGTCTTTGTTGAGCACCACCCCGAGCGACACACAATCCAGACGGGTGCAAATGCCGCCGTCGTACTCGGGCGCGCGCGCGTCAATCGCCACCATGTGGGCTTGGGTTTTGTCGCCAATCATGTCGGCGCCATGCGCCATCAGGTCTTTGATCATCAGGCCTTGGTTGTAGCGGGTGCCACGGACCAAAAAGTTGTCCGCCGTCCACTCGCCCCATTCGTTTTGGCCCCAGGCTTCGCGCAGCCACTCCCGGTTGGATTCAAAGCCGCCGCAGGCCAATACGCAGGCTTTGGCGGTGATGCGTTCTTGGCCCACATAGGCCGCCACAAAACGGCCATCTTCCATCTCGATGTGGTCGACGGGGGCGTTGTAGCGCACCTTCACGCCCAATTGTTCCGCGCTGCGAAAGTAGGCGTTGACCAGGGCTTTGCCCCCGCCCATGAAAAAGGCGTTGGTGCGTGCCACATGCAGCGTGCCCGAGAGCGGCGGTTGAAAGTGCACGCCGTGCTTGCGCATCCAGTCGCGGCAGTTAGACGATGCGCGAATCACCAAGCGGGCCAACTTTTCGTCGGTGATGCCACCGGTGACTTTGAGCAAGTCTTGCCAGTACTCTTCTTCAGGGTAGGCCTCGACCAACACGTCTTGCGGGGCGTCGTGCATGCAGCGCAGGTTGCGGGTGTGCATGGAATTGCCGCCCCGCCATTCTTTGGGGGCAGCTTCCAGCAAGGTCACGCTGGCCCCCGCTTCGGCAGCCATCAGCGCTGCGCACAGGGCAGCGTTGCCACCCCCTATCACCAGTACATCGGTACTCATACCTTGTCCTTAAAAGCCAAACAGTCGGGCGGGATTGTCTTGCAGAATTTTTTGCCGCATGGCGGCATCGGGAGCCCAGTCCTTGAGTAGATTGAACAAGGCCACCGAACCCACTTTGTCGGCAAACGACAGGTGGGGGTAATCGCTGCCCCAGATCACCCGGTCTTGGGCCACACCCAAGATGGCTTGGGCCATGGGCAATGCATCGGCGAATGTGGGCGCCGTGGCCATGCGGTAGGTTCCGGTGAATTTGATCCAGGTTTTGCCAGGGCCGTTTTTCAGCAAGTCGAGCAATTGAGTAAAGCCATCTTGCTGTGGGCCTTTCGCACCTAAAAACATGCCCATGTGGGCCAAGCTGTGGTCGACTTTGAGTTTGGCCAAGGTGGGCAACATTTTGTGGGTCAACCAGCCGGGCAGCAAAAAGTCGAGGTGCCAGCCCAATTCGGCGCAGCGTGCATCCAGGCGCTGAATGCGCGGCAGCATGTGCTCGAGCAAACCTTCTTCGTAAGGGTGCACCGGCGACACATTGATGCGCACACCCCGAACGCCAAGCTCATTCATGGTGACCAGTTCGGCGTCAGAGATGTGTTCGTCCACATCCACGATGGCGCGTCGCAGCGAGGGGTCCATTTGACGCATGGCGTCAAACATGCAGCTGTTGTCACGGCCGTAGGCCGAGGGCTGCACAAACACAAAACGTTTCATGCCCAGCAACTCGGCCAAGCCAAGGTAATCGCTCAGCTCAGCAACGGGTGGTGTGTAGCGCAAACCGCCTGCATAGGGGTAGCGCTCGGCCGGGCCAAAGACATGGAAATGGGCGTCGCAAGCGAGGGACGGAGGCTGAAATGCGGGATCTGCGTCGTGATGTGTAAGCATGCTAATTATTTTACGCAGGCCTTACGCAGTGCTTGAACGTCTTGTCGTGCAGCGGACATCAAATAGGCCACGTCATTGCCCGCAATGATGAAGCAAGCGCCCAGCGCTGTGAGCTGGCTTTGCAACTCCAGGTCGCCGCGAATGCCGCCGACCCCCAAAAACTTGCCGTGCTTGCGGCATGCCGCTGCGGTGGTTTCGTAGGCTTGTTTGATCTTCTCGTGCTTGAGTTGGCCGGGAATGCCCATCTCGGTACACAAGTCGTTGGAGCCAATCAAGAGCATGTCCACGCCTTCCACGGCTGCAATCGCCTCTGCGTTTTCAATGCCTTGTGGGGTCTCCAGCATCACGATGACCAAGGTGTCGTGGTTGAGTCGGCTGTTGTTCTCCGCCAAAGGAATGGCTTGGTAGCCCAAGGCCGGGTTGGCGCCCATGACCGAGCGGTGTCCGATGGGTGGGAATTTGCAAGCTGAGATGATGGCTTTGGCTTGCTCAGCCGTGTTGACGTGCGGAATGATGATGCCTTGCGCACCACCATCGAGTACGCGGCTCATGTCGCTGGCCAAGTGGCCGGGTACACGCACGAAGGGCGTGATGCCGTGGCCAATGGCGGCCACGCAAATGGCTGAGGTGGTGTCGTGCGAAATGGCGCTGTGCTCCATGTCCACGTAAATGGCGTCAAAGCCGCAGGAGGCGGCCATAGGCCCAATGTCGGCAGTGCGCGCTTGGCGCAAGCCCATGCACAACACCAGTTGGTTGGCGAGCAGTGCTTGTTTGGCTTTGTTTTGGTAGCTTGGTGCGGTCATGACAGTTTCTTCTTTCGGGTTATTCAACTTTGATG
Source organism: Comamonadaceae bacterium (assembly GCA_947381325.1). Lineage (GTDB taxonomy): Bacteria > Pseudomonadota > Gammaproteobacteria > Burkholderiales > Burkholderiaceae_C > Limnohabitans. The sequence continues at coordinate 8,177 of CANCUP010000084.1, read as the reverse complement.
GCAGATTTGGTCACCACGCTTTTCCAGATGCGTGATTCGTCTTGAACTTTTTTGCTGAAATCTGCGCTGCTGCGTGCCACGGCGCGTGCGCCTGTGGCGGCAAACACCTCTATCACTTTGGGTTGCTCCACAGCACGCGCCACGCCTTGCTGAATGCGCGCCAGCACGGCAGGCGGCAAACCGGCAGGGGCCATCAGACCAAACCAATAGACCATCTCATAGCTGCCAAAACCGGCCTCTGCGAAGGTGGGCACCTCAGGGATGAGGGGGTGGCGCTCTTTGCCCACCACGGCCAAACCGCGCAATTTGCCACCTTTGATGTGCTGTGCGGCAGAACCGGCGCTGGACAAACCCACATCAATGCGGCCAGCCATCAAGTCGAGCAAGGCGGCGGCGACGCCCCGGTAGGGCACATGGGTGAGTTCTGCATTGGCTTGGATGAAAAAAAGTTCAGTCGCCAAGTGCGCGGAAGAGCCTTGACCGCCTGAGCCATAGGTCAAGATTTTGGGGTTTTTGTGCGCATGATCGACCAAGTCTTTCAAGGTTTTGTAGGGCGCGTCGGCCTTGACCATCAACACCGCGGGTGCTTCCGCGATGGTGCTTATTTTGACGATGTCTTTTTCAGGGTCATACGGCAGTTTGTCGTAGAGCGCAGACGACACTGCAAACGAGTTGTCGGTGACCAGCAAGGTGTAACCATCGGGTGCCGATTTGGCCACCATGTCGGTGCCCACGGTGCTGCCTGCACCGCCCTTGGTTTCGACAATCACGGGTTGCCCCCACTGGTGGGTCAGCTCCGCGCCAAGCGTGCGCGCTGCTGTTTCGGTGAATGAACCGGCAGCGAACGGCACGATGATGCGAATCGGTTTGCTGGGCCAAGTGCTTTGCGCCAAGGCTTGGTGTGTCAGCAGCATGCCCACGAGGGCATAAAAAACGCGCAACATCAAACGGTGCATGGTGATCCTGAAGGTTTAAAGGTGAAGGGTGGTGCGCAACTGTTGGGCAGTGGCCTGGATGGAAGACAACACAGGGCGACCGAACTCGGCGTGCAGTTGCGTCAAGATGTCAAAGGTCGGCAGTTGCGAGCAGGCAATGAACATGGCATCGCAACCATCGGTCATGACTTGGCGTGCCATCTGCGCCACTTCGGTGGAGGTGATGCGCCCCAGCGCTTCGACGTTGGGGGCGCGCAAGCTGTCAAACGATGCCACCTCAATGCCACCATCGGCGAGGAAACGTTTGAGCTGATCATTGACTTCGTCGTGGTACGGCGTGACCAAACCAATGCGTTGGGCCCCTTGCGCTTGCAGCGCCTTGACCATGGCACTGGCCGTGGTGACCACGGGCTTGCCAATCAACTGCGTGAGCTCTGCGCACAAGTCGGCGTCTCCTTGTGCACCCGACAAAAAACTGGCGGCGGTGCAGCCGTAGGCCAAAGCCTGAATGGACTGCCCAGCCAAAGTCTGTGCCAAACCCAGCGCTTGGGCTTTGTAGGCCGGAATGGTCTCACGCGTGAGCAGACCTTGACCACGCGGAATCTTGAGGGTTTGGCAACTGGTGCCTGTTGGCAGCCAGCCCACCAACTCCGTGGCCATGGTGGTGTTGTTGATGGGAACCATCAACGCAATGTGGGGTGGGTTGTTCATACAGGTTCGACGCGACGTGTGAGGGAATGGTCTTGTTGGCGTATGCCTGGACGCAAAGGTCGCCAGTGCAGCGCACGGATTTCGCCAAACTCTTGGGGCAAGCGCTCCCAATGCCAGCCGCCATCTTGGCTGGCGAACACCTGGCCCAAGTTGGTACAGGCCCACAGATGCAGGGGTTGCAAGGGATGGGTGGCCACGGTCCAGACCGTGCTGTTGACGGTGCCGGGCAAGTGCACCTCTTGCCAGTGTGCGCCGTAGTCTTCGCTGATCAACAAGCGCCCCCGATTGCCCGGAGGGCCATTGCCGTTGGTCAGAAACACCACGCCGGTGTGATCGAGCCGGGGCACGATGGCCCGGGTGTATTGCCAGGGCGAGTCGATCGCTTGAAATTCCCAATGCAAACCGCCATCGGTGCTGCGGTGCAAGCCTTGGTTGGTGGTGGCGTACATCCGTCGTGGGTGATTGGCTTGGTCGAGGATGGCGATGCCATGCACATCTGCAGAAATCAGTCCTTGATCTCGTGCATGCCAGGTGTCACCGTCGTCATGGCTGACAAAGATCCCGCCAATTTCCACCGTCAACCACAATGTGTGCACATCCCGAGGATCGAACAATATTTGCGTGACCCGTGTGGCGCCCATGTTGATGCTGGAGAATTGTTGCAAGTTCGGCACGTGGAGGGTTTGCCAGGTTTTCCCGCCGTCACGGCTGCGACAGATACCCGCTGGGCGACTGCCCACAAACCACAGCTGTGGGTCTTGCGGATGGATGGCCGCCACCCAGATGTCTTGCAGCGGGGTGGCGACGGTCGTCCAACGGGCCGTGGCTTCATGCCATTGGAACAAGCCCATGTCGGTGCCTGCCAACAGCCACTCTGGATGCATGGGGTGGCTTGCAAAGCTCCAGACACGCGCTTCGAGGTACATGCCTGAGTGGCTGTTGGGGTGAACCCACCCCATGCCACCATCCTCACTGAACCACGCCGAGTGCCCAGCGGTGCCGACATAGACATGCGGTTGCAAATTCATACGGAGTTCAGGTCTTGCACAAGGGTGGTAAATTGCATTCGCTGAATGATAGAGACTATCAAAACTGCAACCGTCATGAAGGAGACAGCTGTGCTGAAGATCAAACAATGGGGCGTTGGATGTGCCTTGGCTTTCGGTTGTGTGTTGGGGGCTTTTGCTCAAGTGTTTCCGCAAAAGCCAGTGCGTGTGGTGATTGGTTTTCCACCCGGTGGTGGCATTGACCAGGTGGCAAGGCTCATGGCGCCTAAGCTGTCGGAGTTGCTGGGTCAGTCTGTGTTGGTGGACAACCGGCCTGGCGCCAACGGCGTGTTGGCCATGGACCATGTGGCCAAATCGGCGCCCGATGGCCACACCTTGTTTTTGGGCACCTTGGGCAATTTGAGCATCAACCCGTCCTTCTATCCCAACTTGCCTTTCAATGTGGACAAGCAGTTTGCGCCAGTGACCGAGGTGGCCTCGTTGTCGTTTGTTTTGTTTGCCAACCCAACGGTTCCCGCCAACACCTTGTCTGAATTGGTCTCGTATGCCAAGGCCAATCCAGGTGTGCTCAATTACTCGTCCAGCGGGGCAGGGGGCTTGCCGCATTTGGCGGGTGAATTGTTCAGCGCCGCCGTGGGGTCAAAGATGGTTCACGTGGCCTACAAAGGCAGCGCACCCAGTATCAGCGATGTCATGGGTGGCCAGGTGCAGATGACGTTCGAAGCTGCGGCAGCCGGAGCGCAGCAGCTCAAAGCCGGTCGACTCAAGGCGCTGGGCGTGACGGGCAACAAACGTGTCGCCTTTTTGCCCGATGTGCCTGCGGTGCAAGAAGTGGTGCCGGGGTTTGAGGTGCTCAATTGGTATGGTTTGGTGGCGCCTGCAGGGACCCCCAAGGAGACCATTCGCAAGTTGCAGCAAGACATCGCCAAAGTGATGGCCATGCCAGAGATTCGCGACAAGATGCTGGCCATGGGCACCGACCCGGTGGGGTCAACGCCTGAGGAGTTTGGTCAGTACATCAAGTCTGAAACCCTCAAGTGGGGGCGCATCATTCGAGACGGTAATATTCGCCCCGATTGAGGCATTGCTCATTCCCCAAAGTTCAGGGGCAGACCCACATAGTTTTCTGCCAAGGAGCGCGAGGCTGACGCGCTGTGGACCAAGTAATCCAACTCGGCCTCTTGCACTTTTTGACCAAAGCCCGCCGTGTCTGGAAACTGGTGCATGAGCGAGGTGAACCACCACGAAAAGCGCTCGGCGCGCCAGATGCGACGCAAGCAGCGCTGCGAGTAGTGGTCAATGCCCGCGTCACTTTTCTCGGCGTAATACTCGGTCAACGCTTGGCTGAGGTATTTCACGTCGGTGGCGGCCAAGTTCAAGCCTTTGGCGCCGGTGGGGGGCACGATGTGAGCGGCGTCACCTGCTAAGAACATGCGGCCAAAACGCATGGGCTCAGCCACAAAGCTGCGCAAAGGGGCAATGCTTTTTTCGATGGAGGGGCCTGTGACCAAATTGGCTTGGGCTTCGGGGTCGAGGTGGTTTTTCAAATCAGCCCAGAAGCGCTCGTCTGACCAATCTTCCACCTTGTCGGTCAACGGCACTTGCACGTAGTAGCGGCTCCGCGTGGCACTGCGCATGGAGCACAACGCGAAGCCTCGGTCGGTGTTGGCGTAAATCAGCTCATGCGAGACAGGAGGCACATCCGCCAAGATGCCCAACCAGCCAAAGGGGTACACCTTTTCGTATTCAGTGATCGATCCCTCGGGCACGCTGGCTCGGCATACGCCATGAAAGCCATCACAGCCTGCAATGAAGTCGCATTGCAAGGTGTGGGTTTGCCCCTCGGTGGTGTAGGTCACGCTGGGATTGGTGCTGTCAAAGTCGTGCACTTGCACGTCGTGTGCGTCGTAGATCGTGGTCAGGCCTTTGGCGGCTCGGTCTGCCATCAGGTCGCGGGTGACTTCGGTTTGTCCATACACCACCACGTTTTTTCCGCCGGTGAGTTGGTTCATGTCGATGCGGTGGCGTTTGCCTGCAAACAGCAATTCAATCCCGCCATGCACCAAACCCTCTTTGTGCAAGCGTTGGCTCACGCCAACTTCGTCGAGCAGATCGACAGTGACTTGCTCTAACACCCCAGCGCGGATGCGGCCCAAAACATAGTCTCCGCTTTGTCGTTCAAGGATGATGTTGTCGATGCCCGCTTGGTGCAGCAAAGCGCCCAGTAAAAGTCCGGAAGGGCCGCCTCCGATGATGGCCACTTGTGTGCGCATGGTGTAACTCCGTTTTAGGTGATCTCTGAGCATAGAACGGGGTGCACTGGCGTGCGCTGAGTTGCGCTGGCTTTATGCGATGATTGGATCGATTGCTCGATGATCGCGCAAAGAGGTGGTGTATGTCGATAGCCAAAGCAGATGTGATTGAAGGGATGGTCAAAGGCATGGCCGTGCTAGAGAGTTTTGACACAGAGCGCCAGCGCCTGAACGCCACATTGGCCGCACAACGCGCTGGCATCACCCGCGCTGCAGCGCGGCGCCACTTGTTGACCTTGCATCACCTGGGTTATCTGGAGTCGGATGGCAGCTACTTTTGGTTGGCAGCCAAGGTGATGCGTTTCTCGGGCAGCTACTTGGCTTCGTCAAGGTTGCCGCGCGTGATACAGCCAACCCTGAATCGACTCGCGGTTCAGTCGCAACATTCGTATTCCGCCGTGGTCTTGGATGGCGAAGAAGTGGTGATCATTGCCCGCAGCGATGGGGCCCGTGTATTGGCTTATGGCTTGCATCTGGGCGCACGTTTGCCTGTACATGCCACGTCGACAGGGCGTGTTTTGTTGGCAGGTAAGACAAAGGCGGCATTCAACGCCTGGGTCAAAGGACGTCAGTTGTCGCGCCTGACGGGCTACACCGTGACCGATGTCAAGACCTTGCGCGAACAGGTGGTCCAGGCACAAACCAACGATTACGTCATCAGTTGTGAAGAGCACGAACTTGGCGTGAGTGCCATGTCCGTGCCATTGCGTAACGCACAGGGCCAAGTGGTGGCGGCGCTGAATGTGGTCTTGCCATCCCAGGCCATGACAGCAGCCCAGATGCGGCAACACTTCTTGCCCCTCTTGCAGGGCGCTGCACAAGAACTGCGGCCTTTGCTTTGAGGGGTCAGGCGCGCAGCTTGAAGCGCTGAATTTTTCCGGTTGCAGTTTTGGGCAGTTCCTGAACAAACTCCACCCAGCGAGGATATTTGTAGGGCGCCAATTGCGATTTGACGTGTTGTTTCAAATCGTCCGCGTTGAGGTGTTCCCCCGATTTCAACACCACGAATGCCTTGGGCTTGATCAGCCCATCGGTGTCGGCCAAGCCCACAACGGCCGCTTCCAAAATGCTGGGGTGTGTCATCAGTGAGGCTTCGACTTCAAAGGGCGAAACATAAATACCGCCGACCTTGAGCATGTCATCGCTGCGGCCACTGTAGGTGTAGTAGCCATCTGCATCTCGGATGTATTTGTCCCCACTGCGTGTCCACTCGCCGGCAAAGGTGACCTTGGTTTTTTCCCGGTTGTTCCAGTACATGAGGGCTGAGCTGGGCCCGTTGATTTGGAGTTCACCGATTTCTCCGTCTTGGCATTCTTGACCGTCTTCTCCAACGATGCGAAGCGCATAGCCTGGCACTGCTTGTCCTGTGGTGCCATAGCGCACCTGACCGGGGCGGTTGCTCAAAAAGATGTGCAGCATTTCGGTGGATCCAATGCCATCCAAAATTTCGCTGCCGTATTCGGCGGTCCATTTTTTACCGATCTCGGCGGGCAGGGCTTCGCCTGCGCTGGTGCATACACGCAGATTCAAGGCGGATTTTTTGGGGCGTTGCGGGTCTGCCAGCAGCGAGGCATACAGGGTGGGCACGCCGTAAAAAATCGTAGGTTGGTACTTGGTCAATATGCCAAATACATCGCCTGTCGTGGGTCGTGCAGGCAGCAAGACCGTGGTGGCGCCAACAGCCATCGGAAATGTCAGTGCATTGCCCAGGCCGTAAGCAAAGAACAGTTTGGCAGCCGAGTACACAACGTCTGACGCTTGAATGCCCAAGACAGCTTTGCCATACAACTCTGCGGTTTGAATCAGATGGCTGTGCAGATGCACGGTGCCTTTGGGTGACCCTGTGGAGCCACTGGAATACAGCCAAAAACACATGTCATCTGCACAGGTGTTCAAGCAAGATGGCGTGGCGTCCGCTTGGGCCAAGAGGGACTCCAAAGACATATGGGCGTCCGCAGTGTTTGTGTCTGACACCATGACAGTTTTCAAATCTGGTAGCCGACCGATCAAATCTTCAAACGCAGGCATCAGCGCCCCTGAAACCACCAGCGCCTGCGATCGTGAGTCACGCAGCATGTACTCAAAATCTTTGGCGGTCAGCAGCGTGTTGGTGGCAACGGGGACCACGCCGGCCAGTATGCAACCCAAAAACACCACAGGCCAAGCCGGTGTATCGAGCATGCACAGCATGAGTCGAGTTTCTGGCGCAACGCCTTGAGCACGTAGGACGTTGGCAAAGCGGTAAGCTTGGTCAGTCAGTTCGCCATAGGTCAGGCTGTGGCCGGAGACTGCATTGATGAAGGCCGCTTTCTGAGGGTGCTTGGCATTTCGCGCCAAAAGATCTTGGGCTGCGTTGTATTGACGAGGTATGTTGACGATGGCTTGCATGTTGTCTCCTGCACTAAACTGCAACTTTAGCTAATTTCGGCAATATATTTCATCATGGTTTCCCCGTGGTCAACTCAGGCTACAATGCGAGTGATCGGGGCGTAGCGCAGTCTGGTAGCGCATCTGGTTTGGGACCAGAGGGTCGTAGGTTCGAATCCTATCGCCCCGACCAATTAATGAAAAAGGCCCCAACTGGGGCCTTTTTTTCTGGATTCTGCCCGTAGCTCAGTTGGATAGAGCAACAGCCTTCTAAGCTGTGGGTCGGGGGTTCGATCCCCTCCGGGCAGACCAATCTCGCTGGATCAATTGAACAACCAATCTGGGTTCAAGACCACGTAGCAGTTTTTCTCACCCAGTAATTGTCCTTGGGGAGAGACGCAATATGACCCGCGCTGGTATTTGTGCTCATCGGTTAACACGTAAGAGCGGTAAATGTCCTGGCTGTGTTTGCCGGTTTTATCTTTAGGAAAAAGCATGACCAAGCGGGTTGCGCCGCACTCACCACGATACATGCAATCGACAGCAGCCCGCTCGTCGGGGTAGAACTCGATATAGACAGCACCCGGAAATTTCGTGTTGGGTTTCGCGATTTTGACCATGCACGGTTTATCTTTGGCGCGCGGCAGTCCCATCCGGTCCGCGAAGGTGTTCATTTCATTGAAAACGATGGTTCGGTATTTGGTCGTTACAACATCGCGGCACAGGTAGTAGTCTGCCATTTTGGTGCTGCGTGAAATGGCCGTGTACGGGCGGTTGTTGCCGTCAAGTTTGATGATGTCGGTGGTGTAGAGCGTGCTGACAGTCGGAGGCTCTTTTTTGGTTTC
>CANCUP010000083.1 GCA_947381325.1 Comamonadaceae bacterium | reverse complement strand
CATCGACATCATCACGGTGGATGAAAGTTTTCAAATCAGTGCGTTGATCAATGGTGGCTCAGCCGTCTTTTCAAAGGAAGACAACACCGTGACCCACCGAATTCCTTCGGGCTTGCCTAATTCGGTGCAACGGGTTTTCTTGATCCCGTCATCGATAGCCAATGCCACCGAGGGACCTGATTTGGTCGTGGCTGGTAGCCTCACCAATGGTTATTCACTGATGTGGCTCAAGAACGATGGCAACGGGAAGTTCACTACAACAACTGCTGGATGGTCGCGCAGTTTTGTCAATCCCATCATTGGCGGAGGCTCTTTGATGCCCTCTGACTTCATCAAATCGGATAACTATTTCTATGTGTTGGACGATGCACTCAAGCAGTTTGTGCGTTTCGACGCGCCAACTACCGTGTCATCGCAGATCATCAGTGCACTACCGCTCAGCACTGTACAGCCGACCAACAATCTACCCAGTGCATTCCCCAAACAGCTGAAACTGGTCGCATCAGGGTTTGTGGCCTATGACGGCAAGTGCGCAGATACCTCCACGGCAACGGCATCGACGGCAAGTCGTTGCAGCTTTTCCGCCACCGCGCCTTGAGTTCAGCGCTTCTTGTATTGCGAGTTGCCAAACAGCACGTCACGCGATTTGTCATCGGTGATGGGTTTGCGTAAGTCAGCGAGGACTTGAACACCCCGCTGTACAGCAGGACGATCCCCGATGCGATCAAACCACTCTTTCAGATGTGGGTAGTCGGCCCAGTCGATCCCTTGATTTTGCCAACTGCGCAGCCATGGAAAGATGGCGATGTCCGCAATGCTGTAGCTGTTGCCAGCAACAAATTTTGTTTTCTCCAACTGCTTGTTCAGCACGCCATACAGACGTTTGGCCTCATTGGTATAGCGGTTAACGGCATAGTCAATTTTCTCTGGCGCGTAAATTCGAAAATGATGCGCCTGCCCCAGCATGGGCCCCAAGCCGCCCATCTGGAACATCAGCCATTGCAACACCTCGTATTTGGCGCGGTCGCTTTTCGGTAAAAGCTTGCCTGTTTTGGCCGCCAGATACAGCAAGATGGCCCCAGATTCAAACAGGCTGATGGGCTTGCCATCAGGACCGTGCGGGTCGACCAAAGCAGGAATCTTGTTGTTCGGGCTGATCTTCAAGAACTCTGGCTTGAATTGATCGCCTTGCCCAATGTTGACCGGATGGGCCAGCCAATCGCGTCCGAGTTTGAAGCCACACTCTTCGAGCATGATATGAACTTTGTGACCATTGGGTGTGGGCCATGAGTAAACGTCGATCATCTGAGTTCCTTAGCAGCCGCGGGTGATGGGCATTTCAACGTCTTGAGGCGCTGTGACAGCGTGTTTGGCGAGTTCTAGTTTGGCAATCGCATTGCGGTGAACCTCATCCGGGCCATCGGCCAAGCGTAAGGTGCGTTGGTGGGCGTAGGAGTAGGCCAGTGGAAAGTCACCAGATACACCAGCGGCACCATGGGCTTGGATCGCCCAGTCAATGATTTGGGTGGCCATGTTCGGTGCGATGACTTTGATCATGGCAATTTCTGCACGGGCAACTTTGTTGCCGACGGTATCCATCATGTAGGCTGCCTTGAGCGTGAGCAATCGTGATTGCTCAATCATGATGCGTGCATCTGCAATTCGCTCGTGCCACACCCCTTGGGCAGAGACAGGTTTGCCAAAGGCAACTCGGCGATTGAGACGTCGGCACATCAACTCTAATGCGCGCTCGGCAGCGCCGATGGTGCGCATGCAGTGATGGATACGTCCTGGGCCTAGGCGACCTTGCGCGATTTCAAAGCCACGGCCTTCGCCAAGAAGTAAGTTGCCTGCAGGCACACGAACATTTTTCAGCACGACCTCCATGTGGCCGTGAGGTGCGTCGTCGTAGCCAAACACAGTCAAGGGCCGTTCGACAGTCACGCCGGGGCTGTTGCTGGGCACGATGATCATGCTTTGTTGGGAGTGACGTGGGGCCTGCGGATCTGTTTTTCCCATCACGATGTAAACCGCACAGCGCGGATCGCCCGCCCCAGAACTCCACCATTTGCGACCATTGATGACGTAGTGATCGCCGTCTCGTTCGATGCGGCATTGAATGTTGGTGGCGTCAGCCGAGGCCACGTCTGGCTCCGTCATCAAGAAGGCCGAGCGAATTTCGCCGCGCAACAATGGCTCTAACCATTGGTCTTTGAGTGATTCGCTGGCGTAACGTTCAAATGTCTCCATATTGCCTGTGTCAGGCGCCGAGCAGTTGAAAATTTCTGCAGCAAATGGGACGCGACCCATGATTTCGCACAGAGGGGCGTATTCGAGGTTGGACAAGCCTTCGGGAGCACGTGGGCTGTGCGGTAAAAACAAATTCCATAAGCCTGCGGCTTTGGCTTTGGGTTTGAGCTCTTCCACAATTTGGGTGGGCACCCAAGCGTTTCCTTTGGCTCGATTTTTGGCAATCTCGTCGTAGAAACCTTGTTCATTGGGGTAGATGTGCTTATCCATGAACGCGAGCAGACGCGCTTGCATGCCTTTGACTTTGTCGGTGTAGTCGAAATTCATGGGGCTTTCCTTGGAGTTATCTTTTATCAGTGGTTAAGCTTGTTGCGCAAATTTCCAGGCCAATTCGGCCATGGGTCGAGCCCCAGCACCCGATGCTTTGGCTTGTGCGCTGGATGCGGTACCTGCTTCTACACGTTTGGCAATGCCTTGCAAAATAGCAGCGATGCGAAACATGTTGTAGGCAAGGTAGAAATTCCAGTCGGCTTTGAGGTCTTGTGGGCGGGCCAATCCTGTTCGGTCGCAATACCGATGGATGTATTCGGATTCGTTGGGAATTCCCAGAGAAGCGAGTTCTACCCCACCAATGCCCCGAAAAGTTCCCGGTGGAATGTGCCAAGCCATGCAGTGGTAGCTGAAGTCCGCCAAGGGGTGGCCGATGGTGGAGAGTTCCCAATCCAAGACGGCCATGACTTTGGGCTCGGTGGGGTGAAACATCAAATTGTCGAGACGGTAGTCCCCATGCACGATGCTGACTTTGCTGGCGTCTCGGGCGCTGTCAGGCATGTGTGCGGGGAGCCATTCCATCAGTTGATCCATCTCCGCAATAGGTTGCGTGACAGAAGCAATGTATTGCTTGCTCCAGCGGCCAATTTGCCGCTCAAAGTAATTGCCGGATTTACCGAAGTCTGACAAGCCTCGCTCGGCAAACGCAACGGTGTGGAGCGCGGCGATGACACGGTTCATTTCATCGTAGATGTCTGCGCGCTGCGCTTGGTTCATGCCTGGCAGCGTTTGTTCCCAAAACACGCGGCCTTGTACAAACTCCATGATGTAGAAGGCCCGCCCTATGATGGACTCGTCTTCGCACAACACATGCATCTTTGCCACCGGCACATCGCTGCCATGCAACCCGCCCATGACTTTGAACTCTCGCTCAACCGCATGGGCAGAGGGAAGCAACCTGGCAACTGGGCCTGGTTTAGCCCGCATCACGTAACTTTGATGGGGTGTGATGAGTTTGTAAGTGGGGTTGGATTGTCCACCTTTGAACATCTCCACCTGCAAAGGCCCTGCAAAACCTGGCAGCTGCTGGCTTAACCAGTTTTGCAAGGTCTCCACATCAAAGCTGTGGGCCTCACTGACAGCGCGGGTGCCAACAAATGTGTCATCCCGGCTCATGCACATACCCCATTCAGTGATCGGCTTCGCTGATGTGGAGCAGAGCTTCGCGATTGCGGATGACCAGACCACCCGCTTCGATGCGAATGGCTTCTTCGCGTTCCATGGCTTTCAGTTCTTGGTTGACGCGCTGTCGTGATGCCCCTAGCAGCTGCGCCAGTTCTTCTTGCGCCAGGTGCAAACCAATTCGTGTTTCTTGCGCGTTGGTCAAACAGGGCACGCCGTAGCTGCGAGCCAAGTGCAGCAGTTGTTTGGCCAAACGCGAGCGCAGGGGCAGGGTGTTGAGGTCTTCGACCAGACCGAACAGTTGGCGAATACGGCGTGCTTGCAGTCGCAGCATCGCTTCGTAGAACTCGACGTGTTGTGACAGGATTTTTTGGAAGTCGGCTTTGGCAACACAAAGAATGGTGGTGTCGCCATGCGCGTAGACATCGTGGGTGCGACGATCGCCGTCCAGGATGGCCACATCGCCAAACCAAATGCCTGGCTCCACATAGGTGAAAGTAATTTGCTTGCCCGACAGCGAGGTCGAGCTCACACGCACAGCTCCCTTGGCGCAGGCCATCCATTCTTCGGGCGCATCGCCGCGCGCTGCGATCAGGTCGCCGTCTTTGCATCGTTTGACGTAAGCGCATCGAAGAATATCGTGTCGTAGTGAAGGTGAGAGTGATGAGAACCAACGACCAGCGTTGATTGACTCGCGTTCTTCGATATTAAGAATGGGATCGTCCATAGACTGTCTTGTGTGTGACCTGTGTTTGAGAAATTGTCGCCCGGGCGACCGCTTTAAAGGTAGCGAGGTTTTTCTTTGTTGAGAAAGGCTGAGATTCCAACGCCCGCATTGGCATGGTGAAGGTTAATTACAAAATGATCACGCTCATGCGCCAACTGTTGCGTCAGATTGCGCGTGGGCGCATCGTTGAGCAACTCTTTGATGCTGGCCATGGCGTTGGGTGCTCTCGCATTGAGTCGATCAGCCAATTGCAGCGCCTGATCAAGCGCGTTGCCACTGTCGACCACTCGATTGACCAAGCCAAGCTCATGCAAGCGTTCGGCGCCAATGCGCTCCCCGAGCAAGAGCAACTCCGACGCCAATTGGCGCGGCAATGCCTGGCCCAGACTCCAGCTGCCGCCACCATCTGGCGACAACGCGATGCTGCTGTAGGCCATGACAAAAATGCTGTCACGTGCAGCGACCACCAAGTCACACATCAGCACCAGGGAAAAACCAGCACCTGCTGCGGCCCCTTCGACCGCTGCGATCACGGGTTTTGGGAAAGTCCGAATGGCTTCGATCCAGCTGTGCAAGCCCTCTATGCTTTGGCTTTGTACAGATGGTGCTTTTTCTCGGTTGCCTTGCAGTCGTTGTAAGTTGCCGCCTGCACAAAAGTTGGCACCTTCGCCGGTGATGATGACCGTGCGAATTTCTGGGTTGGTTTCGGCCACGTTGAGCGCCTCAATGCCCGCCGCATACATCTCGGGGCCCAAGGCGTTGCGCAATGAGGGATCAGACAAGGTCAAGATCAGGGTCTGACCTTGGCTGGTGCTTTTGAGTTGTGCGGTCATGGCAGTGCTCGGCTCATGACTCCACGTGACTCAAGCTCAGGCCAATCGCACCGCGCCGACGCAACCAAGGGCTGGGGCGATAGCGAGGGTCACCGTAGACGGTCTGCACATTGAAGAGAACCTCCAGCAGCTCGGTCGGGCCAAACTTGTCGCCCATCGTCAAAGGGCCCATGGGGTAACCCAGCCCGAGGGTGACTGCTGTTTCTAAGTCTTGTGGGGTACACACGCCTTGTTGGCAAATGTCGCAGGCAATGTTGACGATGGTCGCCACCACACGCTGGGTGACAAAGCCTCCACTGTCGCGAATCATGCTCACAGGTTTGCCATCGCGCGCGAACAGGGCGTGCGCAGCGTCGCGCATATCGGCTCGGGTGGCTGGGTTGGTCGCCAGAACGCGGCGTTTGGTGGTCTTGTCGTCGATCAAGAAGTCGATGCCAATGGTGCGGGCTGGGTCAAGGCGCTCGACGATGGCAACCGTGGTGACATCAAAGCCCAGAGGCGCCACGATGGACAAAGCTTGAGCCGAAGGTGAGGCGCCGGTTTCAATCTTGGCGCCCAGATCTTTCAGCAATTGCAACAACTCAGCGCGTCGCACGGCACGGGTCGAGACCCACACAGGTGGCATGTCAGGGACAACAGGCACAGGAGGTTCGGCAGGCCATATCGCCACACCCTCGGTGTATTTGTAGAAGCCTTCCCCCACTTTTTTACCCACGATGCCGCCAGCCAAGCGTTGGGCGGTGATGACGCTGGGCCGGTAGCGCGGCTCGTGGTAATACTGTTGGTAGATCGACTCCATGACAGGATGAGATACATCGAGCGCGGTGAGGTCCATCAATTCGAACGGACCGAGCTTGAAGCCGACTTGGTCTTTCAAAATACGGTCGATGGTGGCGAAGTCGGCAATGCCCTCGGACACGATGCGCAAAGCTTCGGTGCCGTAACCACGACCCGCGTGGTTCACGATAAAGCCGGGTGTGTCTTGGGCTTGTACAGCTTTGTGACCCATTTGGGCGGCGAACTGCCCCAAGTCTTGGCAAATCTCAGGATTGGTTTTGATGCCAGCAATGACTTCAACCACCTTCATCAAAGGCACAGGGTTGAAGAAATGGTAGCCCGCGAATTGTTCGGGACGCTTGAGTGCCGAGGCAATGGCTGTGACAGACAAAGAAGAGGTGTTGGTGACCAGCACTGCGGTGGGGCGCACCAAATCTTCAAGTTCTGCGAAGAGAGATTTCTTGATGTCTAAGCGTTCAACAATGGCCTCAATCACCAAGTCGCAGTCTGCCAAATCGGACAAACGGGTGGCGGGTTGAAGGGCTTTTTTGTAATCGGAGACTTGCTGTGGGTTGATGCGCTGCTTTTCTGCCAGTTTGTCCCACTGTGCTTCTACGCCCGCGATGGCTTTGGTCACTGCATCGGTTTGCATGTCAAAAATTTTGACCAGGCTGCCTGCTTGTGCCGCAATTTGCGCTATTCCGCGCCCCATGGCGCCTGCACCGACAACGCCCACAGTTTTGAAAATCGGATTCATTTATAGATTATCGCTGACTAGAAGAGCTCGTGGATGTTTTGATTCGGCGCTAACTCTGTGCGCATCCATGGGGTTGAAGGTCTGTGCCTGTGACAGAATAATTCATCAAATATTTAATCAAGGAGCGGCCTGATGACTCTCAAACTTTGCGGCTTTGCTGTAAGCAACTACTACAACAAACTCAAAATTCAATTGCTCGAAAAGAATGTGCCCTTTGTGGAAGAGTTGGTCTGGGTCAATCCGGTAGATCCGGCCGTCTTGCTGCGTTCTCCGATGGGCAAAGTTCCTTTTTTAGAAACCCTCCATGGGTGCCTGACGGAATCGGCGGTCTGTGCCGATTACATTGAGCAAGCTTATCCAGAACATTCACTGTTGCCAACGGACGCTTTTGAGGCAGCAAAAGTGCGAGAGCTGATTGCATACATGGAATTGCATATTGAGTTGGTTGCGCGGGAACTTTACGCCCAAGCATTTTTTGGCGGCAAAGTCAGCGAGGGCACACAACAACGTGTACGTCAGGCACTGACCAAAGGGGTTGAAGGTTTTTCAAAGTTGGCAAGGTTTTCGCCCTATGTGGCGGGTGCCAACTTCAGCTTGGCCGATTGTGCGGCGAGCGTCCACTTGCCACTGGCTTCTTTGGCCACGAAGCTGGTCTTAGGGGAAGACTTGCTGGCGAGCTTACCCGTCAAGGAATACAGCAAACGCATGGCAGAACGTTCTTCAGTTCAACAGGTCTTGGCCGATCGAAAAATAAGCGCGGAGTTGATGTCCGCTCGCTACGCTGGCCTAGGAAATTAAGAAGTTTTTTGACGGAGTCGCTGTGCCACGCGCGCCGACTGAATGCTCAGTCCGAGCGACAAGACCATGCCTGTCCACCCAAACCAGTGGAGTTGGTTCATGGCGCCTTGGTTGATCAGCCATCCCCCCCCAGCTGCGCCAATGGCTTGCCCTAAATAGATGGCCGAGGTGTTGAGTGCTGCAGACCCAGAAGCCAAGTCAGGTTCAAGTTGTATCAACCGTGCTTGTTGGGCAGAGTTACAAGCAAACATGCCCAAGCCCCAGGGAATCAGGATCAGTCCGGCCAGCCAAACTTGAGTGCCTAATGGCCACAGCAACAAACTGACCGACATCAGGACCAAGCATAGATTGACAGAGCGCGCAGCGCCGATTCGGTCAATTTGACGCGACATCAAGAGATTACCCAGCAAGCCACACGCGCCAAAACACGCGAACAGCATGCTCAATGCGCTTGGGCTGGTGCCGAGGGTTTGTTTGAAGTACGGCGCAAAGTAAGCGCTGAGTACAAATTGCCCTGAAGCACTCAGCACGGTGACACCCACCGTCATCATCAAATGCTCTGATCCAAGTGTTTGACGCCATGCGGACATGGACATCACGGGCGGGGATAAACCCCTGGGAAGGGCCAGCCAAGTCCATACCGCGCTCACCACGGACAAGCACGAGAGCAGAGCAAACACCACACGCCAACCAAAAACCTCACCCATCCATGCGGCTGTCGGCATACCCGCTACTGAAGCGATGGACCACCCTACAAACACAAAAGTGATGGCACGCCCTCTCTGTGACGGACTCGACAGCTGACCGATACAGGCTGCGGCTTGAGGTGTAAATATGGCTGGGGCTACCATGGCCACAACGCGCACCCACAAAATGCTCTGGTAGCTGGGCATCAGCACACACAGAAGGTGGGCAAAGCCATACCAAAGCATGACCCAACTCAGTAGCTCACGTCGGTCTCGTTTGCCTAAGATCGTGGCAAAGAGCGGCGCACTCAAGCACATCAGCACTGAGCCCGCAGTGATCAGTAAACCCGCTTGAGCCACGGTGATGTCTAAGTCGTGGGTGATGTCGTTCAAGGCGCCCGGAACCATCAGGACACCAAAGCCAATGACAAAATTCCCAAACAGAAAACACCACAAAACGCCTGCAGAGGCACGGTTCATGGTTAGCGGCGGACTTGCAAAGCGCCTGGGTTGACGATGTTGGTGGGCGTGCCTTTGATGAAATTCACCACGTTGTCAAAAGCCAGGCCGAAATACCACTCGTAGCTGTCTTGTTCAACATAACCAATGTGAGGTGTGCAAATGCAATTCTCGAGTCGTAACAGGGCATGACCTTGCAGGATCGGTTCACTTTCGAACACGTCAATGGCCGCCATGCCAGGCCGCCCACGGTTGAGGCCTGCGAGCAGAGCATCCGGCTCAATCAACTCAGCACGCGATGTATTGACAAGCAAAGCCGTGGGTTTCATGCGCTGTAGATCGGCCGATGTCACAATGCCGCGCGTGGCATCGACAAGACGCAGGTGCAAACTGATGATGTCCGATTCCGCAAAAAACTCTTCTTTTGAAGCTGCGACGTTGAGTCCATCTTTGAGGCCGTGCTCGCGTGAGGCCTCACTCCCCCATAAGAGGACGCGCATGCCAAAGGCTTTGCCATAACCAGCCAATAATTGCCCAATTTTTCCGTAACCCCAAATACCCAGTGTCTTACCCCGCAAGACTTGCCCCAGCCCAAAATTAGTGGGCATAGAGCCAGATTTGAGGCCCGACTGCTGCCAAGCGCCGTGCTTGAGATGGCTGATGTATTGTGGGATGCGGCGCATCGCCGCCATGATGAGAGCCCAAGTCAATTCTGCAGGCGCAATGGGTGAGCCAGCGCCTTCAGCCACCACGATGCCACGTTCTGTGCAAGCCGCTACATCCACGTGGCTACCTACCTTACCCGTTTGAGAAATGAGTTTGAGGTTAGGCAGCTTTTCAATCAGTTGGCGGGTGATGTGGGTACGTTCTCGAATCAGCACCAAGATTTCTGCATCTTTGAGACGAACCGACAGTTGTCCAATGCCTTTGATGGTGTTGGTGTACACCTTGGCTTGGTAAGCTTCGAGTTTGGTGGCGCAATTGAGTTTTCGGACGACGTCTTGGTAGTCGTCTAGGATGACAATGTTCATCACCCAATTGTGCCTTGTCCCTTGACGGGGTAATTGTCACCCGGAGTACTCCATGTCTATTTCCATGTCCTCAGCCAGCTTGCCGGTCTTTCAGACCATGTTGAGTAATTTGAACCATTTGCTGGGTAAGGCCCAGGCGCATGCGGAAGCCAAAAAGTTTGATCCCATCGTCCTCACACAATACCGTTTGGCTCCTGACATGCTGCCATTCACACGCCAGGTGCTGATCGCGTGTGATGCAGCCAAGCTGTGTGTGTCACGCCTGTCCGGATTAGAAGCGCCGAAATTTGATGACACCGAGGTCACGTTGAAAGAGTTGATGCATCGAATTCAAAAGACATTGGATTGGATCAGTTCTGTGCCTGCTTCAGCTTTGGATGGCACCGAACTCCAAAGCATCACTTTTCCTGTCGGCAAAGACAAAACACGAACCATGACAGGGGAGGATTACCTCAAGCATTGGGCCTTACCCAATGTGTTTTTCCATGTCACCACCGCCTATGCCATCTTGCGACATAACGGCGTGGAGGTTGGCAAGGCTGACTACTTGTTAGGCGCCAACGCCTAGGACTTGGCAAGCTCTGAGGATGTCGCGTTTGCGATGCGTTCAAACCGAGATGGTGTGGCTCAGTGCCTGTTGTCGATTTCAGCCAAACGGTCTAATTCAGCGCAGACATCGGCCATACGTCCTGAAATGACCATACGCCCCGCGTTTTGACGGCTTTGTTGGGCTTCCATCACGCGGGCAACGCGCAGCGGCAATACGGGTTTCGAACTTGAAGGGACGCTTTGAAGCGCTTGACTGGGTAGAAATCCCCGTAGGGTGTTCTGAAGAGGGTTGAGAAGGCGGTAAGCGCCAAAGAGTGCGAGGCTCATGGGGTGGTCTTTCTTTACATCAACATGGTGTTACGGATCAGGCCTACTGCCAAGCCCTCAATTTCAAAAGGCTCTCCAGGTTCGACCACAATGGTTTGAAAGTCTGGGTTTTCAGCCAGCAATTCAATTTGAGTGGCGGTACGTCGAAAGCGTTTGACGGTCACTTCGTCGCCCAAACGAGCGACCACGATTTGTCCGTTTCGGGCGTCACGGGTGGATTGGACGGCCAGCAAATCGCCGTCCATGATGCCTGCATCACGCATGGACATGCCTCGTACGCGCAACAAATAATCGGGTTTGTGCTGAAACAAACTGCTTTCCACGTAGTAGGTCTGATCCACGTGTTCTTGCGCCAGTATGGGTGAGCCAGCGGCTACCCGTCCAATCAAGGGCAGGGCTAATTGAGCCAGGCTTTGCAAGGGCAGTGTGAATTGGTGAGCCAATGAGCTTTGCATGCTGCGCAAATTTTGGCCTTTGAGACGAATGCCACGTGATGTGCCGCTGACCAATTCAATCACGCCTTTGCGGGCCAATGCTTGCAGGTGCTCTTCGGCTGCGTTGGCCGACTTGAACCCGAGTTCGTTGGCAATTTCTGCGCGCGTAGGTGGTGAACCCGTGTTGGCAATGGCTGATTGAATCAATTCCAAAATCTGTTGCTGTCGTGGCGTGAGTTTGGGCGTATCGTTCATTGAAGCGGCTCCTGCACAATGGTGGTAACTTGAATGCACCTGTTTGCGCATCCAGTAACTGTATTTTTAACCAGCTTTTTGGATTTGGCAAGTGATGAATGAGAAAAAAAACAAAAAAGTCGTTGTTTTAGCCACAGGCGGCACCATTGCGGGCTGGGCCAGCGATCTGAATGCACCGCATCACTATCAAGCGGGGCAGATTGGAGTTGGCCAGTTGCTTGAAGGCTTGAAAGAATCACCGCATGGCATCGTGTCAGAGCAATTGGCCCAAATGGACAGCAAAGACGCAGACCACGACTTTTGGCGCTGCCTGGCGCAGCGTTGTGACTATTGGTTGGCGCAACCCAATGTGATTGGCTTGGTTGTGACGCATGGCACAGATACCTTAGAGGAAAGTGCATATTTTTTACAAGCTGTCTTGCAACCTCGCAAGCCCGTGGTTTTAACCTGCGCCATGCGTGCCGCCAATGACCCGCACAGCGACGGGCCTGGCAACTTGCAAGATGCGCTCGCTCTGGCTGGCACTGGCAACGCAGGAGTTATGGTGGTGTGTGCCTCGGATGTGCATGCTGCACACGAGGTTCAAAAAGTGCACAGTTTGCGTTTGAACCCATTCAGTTCAGGTGATTTGGGGCCCATCGGGCAGATGAAGGATGGTCAATTCAAACGGCTTCGTCACCCGACTCGCGTGCACTGGCCCGAGCCTTTGCCGACATTGCGCGATTTGTTGGAACATCAGCCGTGGCCGCAGGTGCATGTGGTGATGAGTCATGCCGGCAATGATGGTTCGGTGGTTCGTGCCATGCAGGCACTTGACCCTCCTGCAGGCTGGGTCGTGGCGGGTACAGGTAACGGCACGCTGCATCGTGCTTTGCAAGAAGCCTTGGAACAAGCACAGAGGCAGGGCGCACGTGTGGTTCGTACTTCTCGATGTCCATGGGGAGGCGTGCAATCACGCGCCGATGATGTGTTTTCCCATGCAGGTCAATTGACGGCCGTTCAAGCGCGTGTGGCCTTGATGTTGGCTTTGATGGCTAAAAAATAGGCCGCACAAAAGCGGCCTGAGCATCGGTCACCCGAAATTATTCAGCCAAGGCCTTGAAAGCACGCTCTTTGATGTCTTCCACGGCGCCTAAGCCAGCGATGACGCGATAGCGAGGTGCTGTTGCATCGCCGGTTTTCGCCCAAGTGGCGTAATAGTCAACCAACGGCCTGGTCTGGGCGCTGTAGACCTCCAAACGTTTTTTGACCGTCTCCTCTTTGTCGTCGTCGCGTTGAATCAGAGGCTCACCCGTGACATCGTCTTTGCCTTCCAACTTAGGGGGGTTGAATTTGACATGGTAGGTACGTCCACTGGCCACATGCGCGCGGCGTCCGCTCATGCGTTCGATGATGGCGTCAAATGGCACATCGATTTCAAGAACGTAATCGAGCTTAACGCCAGCTGCTTTCATGGCATCGGCTTGTGGAATGGTTCGTGGAAAACCATCGAACAAAAAACCTTGGGCACAGTCAGGCTGAGTGATGCGTTCTTTGACCAATCCGATGATGATGTCGTCGCTCACCAAACCGCCAGAGTCCATCACTTTCTTGGCTTTCAAGCCTAGGGGCGTGCCAGCTTTGACAGCGGCGCGCAACATATCGCCGGTTGAAATCTGGGGAATTGCGAATTTTTGGCAAATGAAAGTGGCTTGTGTGCCCTTACCGGCACCAGGGGCGCCCAACAAAATCAGTCTCATGCGTCTACCTCGAATGTGATGGCTTATGTATTTTGCGTTCTAGGATAGCACGCGATGCCCTTGCAAAGGCTTACGAATCTCGCTCGAAAACCCGACGTACGCGCTGGAGATCTTCAGGGGTGTCAACACCCATACCCGGTGCAATCGGCGTGATGTGAACCGCAATATGGTGGCCATGCCACATGGCCCGCAGTTGCTCCAAAGATTCGGTGACCTCGACGGG
>CANCUP010000082.1 GCA_947381325.1 Comamonadaceae bacterium | reverse complement strand
ATGAGATGAAGTTCGATGCCAACGGCGTCTTGATGACCTCTTAAGAGCCAAGAAGTTGCCCGTATGACCGACATGTACCAAACGCCTGGCGACAGGCTGCGTTTTGAAATCCTTCTCAAGTCCTTGACGGAGGGAAGTCTCAATTTGGCGGTGTTGAGCGACCATGACCAGGTGCTCGATTTTTACGGCACTTTGTTTGAAGAACGCTTGCGTGCCAAAGGCGAGACCCAAATTGAGTTTTGTGCCTCCACCAATTCAGAGCAGTTGGTGCAAAAGTTCAATGAAATTTTGTCGGAGTTGACGCTCAATCAGGCGCTGGAAAAAGAAGCCAAGCACGCACCACGACGCTATTTGGTGTTTCGCGATTCGATCTTGATGCAAGACTTCGAGTTGCAGTTGTTGGCGCGTTTGGTCAACGGGTTTCCGGCCGGCAACATCAGTGTGATTTTGTTGCTCAAGCGCAGTGGCAGCTTTCGCAACAAGCTCGATGCCTTTGGCAAAAACTTGCTGCAGTGGGAAGTCGAGGCGAAAGTCGGCGAAGTCAAAGAGCCTTTGAAAGATTGGGTTGCCGATACCCCGGACCCTTCTCCGGAAGCGCTGGCAGCTCAGTTGCTGAAGTCCTCGACCAAGCCTTCATGGCGCGTTCCCGGCGCTGACAAGCCCGCACAAGAACCTGTGTTGTTGACTCAGGCCCAGCCTTCCACAAGCACCGAAGCGACCGCCAAGGGGACGACACCCAGTGCCTCGACCGCAGCGCCAGTCACGCAATCTGTGTCTGCGGTCAGTCACGATGTGACAGCGTTGCCCGATTTTTCACGCGAGCCGGTGCTGAGTGCTTTCTCTGACCCCGACCCCGTTGACGCCCCCCCGGTGTTTGAGCGTGAAGCCCGCTCCGTACCCTGGGGTTGGATGTTGTTGGTTGCCTTGCTCTCGTTGTTGGCCTTTGCCTTCATGTACCGCGATCTGGTGATGACCGAAGTCGAGCTGATGAAGAAATACCTGCTGCGTGGCACACCTGCTGCTGCCGTACCTGCAGACAGTGCATCGGCTGCCAAATGGCCGGCATCTGCCCCTGCATGGCCCATGGCATCGCAAGCCTCTGAACCCGCTGTCGCTGCCAGCGCGGTGGCTGAGACAGCTTCCGCCCCTGTGCCTGCGGCAACGACGCCGCCAACAGCGGCCGCATCGACACCCCCCCTCTCGGCGAGTGCAGCCGTCGCTGCAACCGTGAAAGCCCCCGTGAGCGCCGACAAAGCAGTGGCGCCAGCCAGCGAAGCCAAACCAGCTGCCACAGCGACAAAAGCTGTGGCCAAGGCCAGCGAAGACAACAGCGACACCGCTTGGTTGAAACAATTGCCAAGCACTGGCTATGTGGTGCAGTTGGCTGCCTTTGATACAGAAGAAGAAGTCAACAACTTCAAAAGAAGCAATAAGTTGTATGAAAAGGCGCGTATTTTGTCGCCTCGCAAAAAAGGCACCACGCGGCGTTACTTCATTTTGGTGGCGGGCCCTTTTGAGAACAAAGTTGATGCCGATGCTTACATGAGGTCCAACCCCTTGTTGGCCAAAGCTTGGCTGCGCACCAGCCAGTCCATCCTCAGTCAATTTGATCGCCCATGAGAACGGTACGGAGTTGCCCGCATGAAGTCTGAAGAAGACACAATTATTCGTTCCGAGCACGAGGGTGGTTCGGCGCACGCCAGCGCGGAGTCGGCCGAATTCGTGCCCGGGTATCAGCCCGAGCGCATGACCAAGATCACCGTGCCAGGCTTGTCCGAGGACGCCAGTGGCATGTCGGCCGAGGCCTTGGCCAATATCCCCACCTTGACCGAGCAGGTCGCCCATGAAGTCGCAAAGGCAAAGCCAGAACCCGTGGCTGATCCTGTGTCAACCCCTGCGCTGCACCAAGAGCCTGTCGCCGCGAGTGACCCAGTCAGTCCAAGCCCCCCTGCACCCACCCAGCCAAGCTCACAGGTAGACCCAGCACCTGCAGAGGCTCTGCCATCTGAGGCCGAAGTAGACGATTTGCCACACGCCGAGACGGCCCTTGCGCAGCAAGGGGCTCAAGATACCTCGCCTGAGGCCGATTCATGGCTTGAGCAGTGTCAGGTCCGAATCGACCATCTCAATGACGAAATTCAACAACTCAACGATCGACTCGATCAACTCGAACAGACAACAAAGGTTTGAACATGGCGGAAACCCAACAACCCAACGACAAGGCGACGGCAACCACGCTGGATGTGGATGCCACGGCTCAGCGCTTGACCGAGTTGGCCAATTCGTCACTGGACAGCACCGAGGTGTCACGCCAAATTGAAGAGTTGACATCGGTGGTGCTCGACTCTGCCGAGGTCTCCACCCGCTCAGCCAGCATTGCCGCAGACGTGAGCGCGAGCATGCGTGCGGTGGTGGCCAAGATCCAAGAAACCAACCGACTCAACATGCTGCAATCGCGCATTGTGTTGATCAGTTTCTCGGCATGTTTGTTGGTGGCCATTGGTGTGTTTTTTGCCATCACGATCAAGATGACCAAGTCGATCAAAGAGCTCGACACCATGATTTATGCCATGGCCAAGCGCGTGATTGAGGTCGATGCCAGCATCAACTCGATCAGTAAAACCAATGCCGATTTCTCGGAAATCACGGACAAGCAAGAAGAATTGGCCACCATTCAAACGCGGGTTGCCAACCGCTTGGAAGAGTTGGGCCGGGCCATATCGTCGATGCCCAACAACGTGGCGGATCAAGGCAACAAGGTCAACGATCCGAAGTTTCAAAACATGCAAAAGCAGTTGCAAAGCCTGGACGCCAAGTTGACGTCGCTCGAGGGCAAGATGCTGACTTTTGCCCAAGCTGCATCGGCCAAATCGGCACCCACTGCGGCGCCTGTGTCGCAAGCCATTCTGAGCGATATCCAAAAGCTCAAGCAAGATTTGGCATCGGTCAACCAAGCCCAAGACAAAACGCAGGCCTCTGCCGCCAAGGCGGCAGTGGCCGCCACTGCCGCTGCAACAGCTGCTGAAAAAGCGGCTGAGAAAGCCGCCGCATCTGAAAAAGCGGCAGGTGCTGAACGCTTGGCTTCGCAAAAAGCAGCGGCTGAAAAAGCGGCCGCCATGCGTGCTGGGCAAGACAAGTCGACAGAGCAAATGGCGTCTGAAAAATTAGCCGCTGAAAAAGCCGCCGCCGCGCGTGCTGCCGCACAAAAAGCTGCGGTGGAGAAAGCGGCTGAGAAAGCTGCTGCTGAAAGAAGTGCGGCTGAAAAAGCGGCCGCCGCCGCTGCTGCCGCTGAAAAAGCCGCTGCTGCTGCCGCCGCCGCAGCTGAAAAAGCCAAACTGACACCACCGCCAGTCCCGGTGGTCAAAGACAGTCCGATTCGCTACCCGCGCTTGCCAGCCTCGTCTGCCTCAAGCGGCCAATAATTGAAAGCTGCTGGCGCTGGCCTTGGGCCAGTCGCGGAACACATCGGGTAAGTCCATCACAGAGTCGTTGTGCAGCAACGCACCTGGCGCGACGTTGTCGACCAACTCCGACAAGTGCTGCACATGCGTTTCGGTGACGCGCCGCATGATGTGCTTGGTCGACAACTCGCTGGGCGAATGAAGACCCGCTGCTTGCATCAGCTCTTGCAGTGCTTCCAGCGTGTTCTCATGAAAGTTGTGCACCCGCTGTGCTTTGTCGGGCACCACCAAAGCCATTTGTCGTTTGGCGTCTTGCGTGGTCACGCCGGTGGGGCAGTTGCCGGTGTGGCAAGTTTGCGCTTGGATGCAACCCAGTGCAAACATAAAGCCGCGTGCGCTGTTGCACCAGTCTGCGCCCAGCGCTATGGCGCGTGCCATATCGAAAGCACTGACAATTTTGCCGCTCGCACCCACCCGAATTTGATCGCGCAAACCCACGCCGACCAAGGTGTTGTGAACCAATCGCAGGCCCTCTTGCAAGGGCATGCCCATGTGGTCTGAGAACTCCAAGGGCGCTGCGCCAGTCCCGCCTTCGGCGCCGTCAACGACCACAAAGTCCGGAAGAATGCCACTTTCTTGCATCGCTTTGACCATGCCAAACCACTCCCAAGGGTGACCAATGCACAGCTTGATGCCCACCGGTTTGCCTTCGCTCAAGGTGCGCAAAGTTTGGACAAACTGCATCAACTCCAGCGGGGTTGAAAAACTGCTGTGCGCCGCCGGCGACACGCAGTCCTCGCCGATCTGCACGCCACGTGCCTCGGCAATTTCAGCTGTGACTTTGGGGCCGGGCAACACGCCGCCGTGACCGGGCTTGGCGCCTTGGCTGAGTTTGATCTCGACCATCTTGACTTGCTCGGAGCGCACGTTCTCGACAAACCGCTCAGGGCTGAAGTGGCCTTGTTCGTCGCGACAGCCAAAGTAGCCCGAGCCAATTTCCCAAATCAAATCGCCGCCATGCACGCGGTGATGGCGCGAGATGGAGCCTTCCCCTGTGTCGTGTGCAAAGCCACCCATCTTGGCGCCTTGGTTCAGCGCCATGATGGCGTTGGCACTGAGTGCGCCAAAGCTCATGGCCGAGACATTGAACAAGCTGATGCTGTAGGGCTGGGTGCAATGCGCGCCACCCACATGGATGCGAAAGTTGTGATCGCTCAGCACGCTGGGCGCGATGGAGTGGTTGATCCATTCATAGCCCACAGCGCGCACATCCAGTTGGGTGCCAAACGGGCGCTTGTCTGAGGCATCTTTGGCGCGCGCGTAAACCAAGCCGCGCTGCGCTCTTGAAAAGGGGGCAGCTTCGGTTTCGGACTCTAGGAAGTATTGACGAATCTCAGGCCGAATGGTCTCAAGCATGAAGCGCAAATGCCCAATGATGGGGTAGTTGCGCAAAATGGCATGGTGCTGTTGTTGCAGGTCGTACAAGCCCACCAAGCTCAGGCCCAAAAAGATCAGGGGCCACCAGCCGCTCATGCCCATGACACCAGAGCCCAGCAGCGTGAAGATCAGAAGCACCACCGAGGCAATGAAGGCGGTGTAGCGCACCGGATAGATCTGATTGAGTTTGTCCAGCATGCGTGCGTGCTCCTTGAGCAAATGAAAAAAGTTTATCGGTCGGCGTTGAGTTTGGCTGCGAGTTTAGATTGCGCCAAGGCCGATGTGTCAGCGCGTTGGCGGGCCGTGTGAAGTTGTTGCTCGGCGGCTTGCTCAACCTCGCGCAAGTGCAACAAGATGGTGCTGCGTAAATTCACCAAGTCTTGATCGAGTTGACGCAGGCGTTCTTTGAGCTCGCGCTGTAAAGCCATGCGTTGTGTCAGCAAGTTCACTTCGGCCGCTACCGTGCGCCAAGTGTGGGTCAGGCTGTCATTGGGGGCAGCACGCAGTTGTTCCAACAACGACTCCATCGAGGGGTCAGACAGCGCGTGGTTGGCGTCGTTGGGAGCTGCCTCTAGGGTGTCGGTCAACGTGGGCACGTTGTCTGGCACAGATGCAGAAGGTGCAGCGGCTTTGGGCGCAGCAGACGCAGGGGGTGTCAGGGTGTGCACTTGGCCCCAGCCATCTTCTGGCGTGTACTGCTTGAGCCCTTTGAAGGACAAAAATTGAGGTTCGGCAGACATGGTTTATTTGCTGATCACGCCCATCGACATGCGTTTGAGAAACTGCGGAATGCTCATGGCGCCCATGCCGCTGCTCGTCGGTGCGACAGCTTTGTGGACCGGTTCTTCGGGGCGCACCTTGTGCATGCGGTGTCTGCCCAAGATCGAGTACTGGCTCGACAACGAGCTGGATGCGCTGAGCAAATTGTTGCGTTGGTTGAGCACATGGCTGTGTGAACCGAGCTTGCTGTGCAGGGCCTGGCTGGTGGAAGGGGTGGTGGTGCGTTGCGTTTGCTGCAAGCTTTGTTGTGCGCTGCGCATTTTGCGTGCGGTGCCTACCGATTGCCCAAATTCATTGAACGATCGGCCACACGCGTCTTGCAGATCCATCAGGTAGCCACGCTCAAACATATCGCGTGCGCTTTGCGCTTCCAAGATGGGCGGCGCGAGCATGAAGCTGACGGGAAAGCGCTGCTTAGAAAACACATCGCTTTGCAGTTGTTCAGGCTGAACGCGGGTAGGGGCTACCAGCAGTGTGGGCGGTGTGTGAATGGCCGAATCAAACACCCAGCGGTGACGACTCAAAAAGCCGGCGGTGGCTGCCAACTCAATTTCTGACACCGAGGTGGGCACAATCACCAAGTCGTATTCGAACATCAGCTCTCCGGCGATCGAGTCGGTCCATGTCAAATCGCAAACCACCACGTCAGAGCTGCTGGCCGCGCGTCGCAGGTGCAAGCGCGCATCCAAGATCGGGCGGTTGCCACCCTGGTCCAGCGGCAGGAGGTGGTGTTGCACCACCACACCAATATTGGGTGCACGTGACATCCAGGTGCTGGAAGAACCATGTGTGTCAAAGTCCAGCAGGGTCACCGATTGACCTTGACGACGTAAATAGGCGGCTAAGTTGGCAGAGACGGTGCTTTTACCGACACCACCTTTTTGGCTGGTCACCAAAATCTTGAAAGTTGACATACAAAACTCCTAACGCTTGAGACTGGGGGGCGCTTGACGCGTACCCAGTTTTCTCAGCGGGGAATTGAATTTACCTTCGTCACCCAAGCCCGGCAAGCCTTTGTTGATGCGGGTTTCAAGGGGGTTGGCTTTTTAAAAGATAAATATGAATACTTAAAAGCTAAGCTTATTGAAAAAAAGAAACAATATGAAGAAGATTATCTATGTGCTTGATTTATTTGAATAAATTTCGAAGTGTCGGAAAAAACAACACTTTGCAACAGATTCAGTCCAAACTGGCACTCCAGCGGTCATTCCAAGGGGCTTGTGCTTGGTCTAGGTGACGTCGTTCGCGTTTGGTGGGACGACCTTGCGCAATGCTCAATGCGGGTTCAGGTGCGAGTCGGCGCGCTTGGCGCTGTGCTGAATTTTTCTCCATGCTCTCGGCGGTTTCTTGGTACATGGTTTGTGCAACGCTGGCTGGGCCTCGCATGGGCAGCAGCGCATGCACCACCACAGTCCGTGTGATCGGGCCATGGCGCAGGGTGACGGTGTCGCCGACTTTGAGCTCGCGTGCGGGTTTGGCGGTTTGGTCATTGACGTCGACACGGTTTTTTTGAATGTCTTCACAAGCCAAGCCACGTGTTTTGTAAAAACGCGCGGCCCACAGCCACTTGTCCAACCGTTGACGCTCAAGAGTGTGTTGCATGTCCAGATTGTGCGTAAAAACTTGACCCTTAAAATTACAAAATTCATTAACTTCAAAGTCACCATGTCACAACGTCAACTCGCCTTAATTTCTGCGGCCGCACTGGTTTTGTTGTCTGCTTGCAGTTCAACCAAATTGCCTGACACTGCCGATTTGAGTGGCAAGACCGCCGACACCGCCGCAGGTGCTGCAGCACCTATCTCTGGGGTGGCGGCTGTGGTGGCCGATCACTTGAATCCCAACAGCCTGATCGCCAGCCAGCGCAGCATTTACTTTGACTTTGACCAATTCACCGTCAAAGCAGAAGACGGTCCTCTGATTGAACGTCAAGGCAAGTACTTGGCATCCAAGCCCGCCTTGATGATCCGTGTCGAAGGCAATGCCGACGAGCGCGGTGGCCGTGAATACAACTTGGCCTTGGGACAAAAGCGTGCCGAAGCCGTGGTGCGCGCCCTCAAGGTCTACGGTGTGAGCGACAAGCAAGCCGAGCCTGTGAGCTTTGGCAGCGAAAAGCCCCAAGCCCCTGGCCACGACGAAGCCGCATGGGCCAAGAACCGCCGCGTGGATTTGGCTTACCCCAGCAAATAAAACTTGAACGGTTAGCACGCGTTTGATGGAAATCAACAACCAAGAGGTGACCACACCGCCACGGGCTTCGGCTTCGCTGGTGTTGTTGCGTGATGCGCCGCGCGCCTCGGGGGAGCTCGAGGTTTTTTTGCTGCGTCGTCACCAGGACTCTGCGGTCTTGGGCGGCGCCTACGTGTTTCCCGGTGGCAAGCTCGATGACGCTGACTGCGCGCCTGCTTTGCATGCGCACTTAGACCGCACACCTGCTGCCCTGCACCAAGCCTTGGGCGAGCCTGATCTGGACGCTTCGATGGCGGCGGGTTTGTACGTGGCGGCCGTGCGAGAAGCCTTGGAAGAATGCGGCGTCTTGTACGCCCGCGCCAGCGACGCACAAGCGGCTTTGCACGACGCGAGCCACCGCCAACACTGGCAGCAGCAATTGCACAGCGGTGTGAGCTTTGAGCGCTTGGTGCAAGAGGCGGCATTGGCCATTGACACCCAACAGTTGGCGCCATGGTCGCGCTGGATCACACCGCGTGTGCCCTCGATCACCAACAAGCGGTTTGACACGCGCTTTTTTGTGGCGGTGTTGCCCGAGCTTCAAGAACCGGTGCACGACAACGTGGAGGCGATTGACAGCGTGTGGCTCACCCCGCGTGAGGCCTTGACCCGCTATTGGAACCGCGAGCTGGTGTTTGCGCCGCCTCAAATCATGACCTTGGTGGGCCTCATCCCTTTCAGCAGCGCAGGCCAAGTGCTGCAAGCCATGCAACACCGCGCGCCGCCCTTGGTCGAGCCCCAGCCGTTTGACCATGAGGGTGTGCGCCACATCGCCTACCCGGGGGACGGCATGCACACGCGCACAGACCGCGCCATGATTGGCCCGACGCGCTTGCAATTCACCAATGGCCGGTTTGAACCTGCTGGCGGACTGGCCGCGTTGCTCAACCCCTGAACCCATGACCTCACTTCCACACGCGTTTCAACTCCATGGCAAAAAAGGTTTGGTGTTGGGCTTGGCCAACGCGCACAGCATCGCGTGGGGCTGCGCGCAGCAAGCCCATGCCATGGGTGCAGAGTTGGTCGTCTCTTGCCTGAATGACAAAGCCCGTCCATTTGTGGCGCCCCTGACGCAAGCCCTCGGACTCGACTTGCAAAACTGCAACATCGAAACCCCCGACGAGCTGGCCCGCTTGGTGGCTTACGCCGCAAGCAAGCTCGGCCGCTTGGACTTTGTGATTCACTCCATCGCATGGGCGCCTTTGCAAGATTTGCACGGCCGTGTGGTGGACAGCTCCAGCGTCGGTTTTGCCCGTGCGATGGAGGTGTCGTGCCATTCGTTTGCCACCTTGGCGCAGCTGTGTACCCCGCACATGACCCAAGGCGGCAGCATGGTGACCATGACCTATTTAGGGGCTGACGAGGCCGTGCCACATTACGGCTTGATGGGGCCGGTCAAAGCGGCGCTTGAATCCTTGGTGCGCTACATGGCGCTGGAGTTAGGGCCACAAAACATCCGTGTGCATGCGGTGTCGCCCGGGCCTATTCCCACGCGTGCAGCGTCCGGCATTGAAGCCTTTGAGGCGCTGATGCAAAGCAACATCGACAAATCGCCGCTGCGCCGCTTGGTGACCTTGGAAGAAATTGCCAACCTCAGCGCCTTTTTGTGCACCGATGCCGCCAGTGGCATGACGGGCCAAACCATTTATGTCGATGCAGGCAGCCACGCGGTGGCCTGAAACAGAGAGCGCGCATGAACGAGATCACCGAAGACCTGAATGGCCCTGGCAATGAGTGGTTCGACAACTACCCCTACGAGAGCATCGTCATTGGACAGGTGGCACGCAGCGTGCGCACCTTGAGCTTGGCCGACATCCAAGCCTTTGCCGCGGTGTCGGGTGACACCAACCCGGCCCACCTCGACCCCGACTACGCCAACGCCACCTTGTTCCACGGCGTGATTGGTCATGGCATGTGGGGGGGCGCGCTGATCTCAAGTTTGTTGGGCACCGTATTTCCCGGGCCCGGCACGATTTACTTAGAGCAAAACCTGCACTTCAGTCGCCCGGTGCGAATTGGCGACACCTTGACGGTGTCGGTCACCTGCACCGCCAAACACGACGATAAAAAAACCGTGGACCTTGACTGCTTGCTGGTCAACCAAAAAGGCGAGCGCGTGCTTTATGGCGTGGCCAAGGTGCTGGCCCCAAAAGAAAAGCTGCGCATTGCGCGCATCCACGCACCGCACATCAGCGTGTTTGACCCCGAAGCACGTCATGCCCGCTTGCTGGCGATGGGGGCGCATTTGGAACCCGTCTTGTGCGGCGTGGTGCACCCCTGTGACGCCGACTCCTTGCAAGGCGCCATGGACGCCCACCATGCCGGATTGATACAGGCTGTCTTGATTGCGCCCGAGCCAAAGTTGTTGGCCGTGGCGAAAGCAGCGGGCATTGACATCGAGGGCGTTCAGCGCATTGACGTGCCCCACAGCCATGCGGCTGCCGAGTTGGCAGCGCAGATGGCCGCCGACAAACAACTCGAAGCCTTGATGAAAGGCAGCTTGCACACCGATGAGCTGATCCATGCGGTGGTCATGCAACCGGGCTTGCGCACGGGGCGACGCATGTCGCATGTGTTTCGCTTTGAAGCGCCGATGTACCCCAAGCCGCTGTACATCACCGATGCAGCCCTCAATATTTCACCCACTCTGGTGGAGAAGGCAGACATCGTGCAAAACGCGATTTTGTTTGCGCACATCATGGGCGTGGCCGAGCCCAAGGTGGCGATCTTGGCAGCGGTAGAAACCGTCAATGCCAACATGCCGTCTACCATTGACGCGGCTGCTTTGTGCAAGATGGCTGAACGTGGACAAATCAAAGGCGGGGTCTTGGATGGCCCCCTGGCCTTTGACAACGCAGTGTCAACCCATGCGGCTGAAATCAAACACATCGTGTCGCCCGTCGCTGGCCAAGCAGACATTTTGGTGGCGCCTGACTTGGAGTCGGGCAATATGATGGCCAAGCAGCTCGAGTACTTGGCCGGTGCATCGGGTTCGGGCGTGGTGTTGGGCGCGCGGGTGCCGATTGCGCTGACCAGCCGTGCCGACAGCGCCACCACACGCAGTGCGTCGGCCTTGCTGGCCAAATTGATTGCGCACCACAACCGCACCCACCACGCATGAGCATTCTGGCCGTCAATGCGGGCTCATCGAGCCTGAAGTTTGCGCTCTATCCGGTGCATGCGCACACCGTGTCTGAAGCCGAGATGACTGGTGTCATCGAAGGTTTGGAGCCTGCAGGCCAACCGCGCATCACATGGTGCATGCAAGGCCAGACCAAAGTCTGCGCCACCGTGCAAGTCGCCGCTGGCACCGAAGCCTTTGATGCCGCCCTTGTCACCCTCAAGCAATTGCTGGCGACCCAATTTGCGCACGTGACTTTGCAAGCTGTGGCCCACCGGGTGGTGCATGGTGGCGCGCTCTATCAAGCCGCTGTGCGTGTCACCCCCGAGGTGTTGACACAGCTTGCCACGCTCAACAGCTTGGCGCCGCTGCACCAACCCCACAACTTGGCCGGTGTGCGCGCGTTCACCGAATCGTTCCCGCAGGTGGCGCAAGTGGCCTGTTTTGACACGGCGTTTCACCGCAGCTTGTCGCCTTTGGAAACCACCTTTGCGATTGACCGTCAACTCACGGCCAGCGGTGTGCGTCGCTTTGGGTTTCATGGGCTGTCGTACCAGTTTGTCAGCCAGGTGCTGCAAGACGTGTCACCGCGCTCGACGGGGCGCACGCTGATGGCCCACTTGGGGAATGGCGCCAGCGTGTGCGCCACCACCGACCACCAGAGCCGCGCCACCACCATGGGCTTTTCGGCTTTGGATGGCTTGATGATGGGTTCGCGCAGCGGCGCCTTGGACCCCGGCGTGTTGCTTTACCTGATGGAGCAGGGCTGGGGCCACGACGCCATTCAAAAGCTGCTCTACAAACAGAGTGGTTTGCTCGGTGTGTCGGGCGAGAGCGCCGACATGCGCACCTTGCGAGTCTCGGGCTCGCCCACGGCACAGTTGGCGATCGACTTGTTCACCCACCGCGTGGTGCGCGAGGTGGGCGCTTTGACCGCCTGTGTGGGGGGGCTGGATGTGTTGGCCTTCACCGGAGGCATAGGCGAGCACGACACGGTGCTGCGCCAACAGGTGTGCGAGGCCTTGCATTACCTGGGCGTGTCAATCGATGCGGCCCGCAATCAAGCGGCCGTGGGGGATGCGGTGCGCGCCATTCATGCTGAAGGCAGCAACATCGAGGTGTGGGTCGTTCCCACCGACGAAGGCCGTGTGGCAGCCCAACAGGCGCTGGCCTTGGTGTGACCTTACTTTTCGCGCAAGGTCTGCCAGATGGCGCGTTCTGCGGCCGTTGACTTGTCTTCGTTGCTCAACAACGCGTCAATTTGATCGGCACTCTTGCCGTGGGCCATGGCGCGCAAGGCACTGATTTGTTGCCGGTAGCGCTCCATCATCACTTCGGGGTCGAGGCCTTCGGTCACGTCGTGGCCCACGCTGCGCATTTCTTGGTGCACGCGTTCGATGATGCGGTTGACGTCTTGCGGTGACAGGTGCAAGCGCTCGGCTTCGGCGTCCATCACATGGCGCTCTGCGCTGGAGTAGCGGCCATCGGCAATGGCTTTGCGGAATTCGTTTTCAAAGGTTTCGCGGTCAATGCGTAATTGGTCGGTGAAGGCCGACGCCATCAAACCCGCAGGAATGGCGAAGATGCCAATGCCAATCAGGCTGATCACCACAGTCATGGCGCGACCCAGCGGCGTGATGGGTGAGATGTCGCCATAGCCCACGCTGGCCAAGGTGATCACGGCCCAGTACATCGAGGCAGGAATGCTCTCAAATTTGTCGGGCTGGGCGTCGTGTTCCAACTCAAAGCCCAAACTCGCCGTCAAGATCACCAGCAGCATCATCATGAACGCAGAAGCCAACAGCACGCGGTGCTCGCGCTGCACCGCTTTGAACAAGGTGTTGAGCGTGCCCGTGTAGCGGGTGAGTTTGAGCAGCCGCGACAAACGAAATACGCGCAAGAAACGCAGGTCAAAGTTTTTGTCGAGCACCATGTCCAAGAAGAACGGTGAAATGGCCAGCAAGTCGATCAGGGCGCTGACCGTCATCATGTAGCGCAGCCTGCCCTTGAGAGGGTGTTCGAACTGCGGTAATTCGCAGCAGCTGTAGACCCGACCCAGGTACTCGATCGTGAAAATACTGACCGTGATGACCTCGAGCAATTTGAACTCGGGTGCAAACACGGCATGCACTTCTGCGATGGTTTCAAAAATGATGCTCAGCACCGACACCAGCACCGACAAGATGATCAGGTGGTCGATGTAGCGGTGCAGCGGCCCCGAGGTGGGCGTGGGGTGCAAGAGCGCGAACACCTTTTGGCGAAAGGTGCGGCCTTTGTTGTGGTGGATGAAGAAATGAAACGCTGCATACAGCGCGCCGATGACATTGAGTTTGTGTAACAGCTTCATGCGGAAATCTTGCCATGACAAAGCC
>CANCUP010000081.1 GCA_947381325.1 Comamonadaceae bacterium | reverse complement strand
CGGATGTGGCCATGCGCCACAGTGCTGCGAAAGATCTTGCCCGTGAGCATGCGTGGCAACACCAGGTTGTGGGTGTAGTCGGCGCGGCCTGTGACCTTGGCGTGTGACTCCACACGCAACACGGAGCGACCGACTTGGCCTTGCGGATTGGTTTTGAACGTGCTGGTGCTCACTGTGCAATCCCCTCATGTGCTGCGCCTAAAGCCACCCGAACGGTACGGCCGATGTAGGTGCGCAACAACTGTTTTTTGTAACTGGCCGAACCGTGCGTGTCGCCCACGATGTCGAGCGAGGCCGCCGCCACAGCACCGGCTTCACGCAGCACTTTGTCGTCGGGCCGTGTACCGCGCAACATGTCTTCGACCGACACCAGTCGCGTGGGTTTGTCCATCACCGCGCCCAAGACCAAGCTGACCTCGCGCAAACACCCGTCATCTGCCAGCGCGACCGATACAGCCAAGCCCAGTGCTGGCCAATCGTGCTTCACCCGGGTGGTGACCTTGCTGTAAGCCGCCAGTTTGGGGCCCATAGGAGGTACCACCACCTTGGCAATCAATTCATTGCGCGCCAGCGCCACCTCGTAATAGCCCAGATGCAGCGCTTCGATGGACACCACCCGCTCGCCTGTGGGTCCCAAGACCACCGCATGCGCGCCCAGTGCAGCCAAGATGGGCGGCAAGTCCATGTGTGGATCGGCATGCGCCATGCAGCCTCCCACCGTGGCCACATTGCGCACCCGCACATTGGCCAGGTTGTGCAAGGCACGGGTCAACACCGGCCAGCCTTGTTGCACCAAGCTCGAATGCTCGAGCGCCGACAAGCGCGCCAACCCACCCAGGTGCAAATTGCCTTGGGCATCGACTCGAATTTCTGAGTGCAGGGCTTCCACACGGTCTAAAAACACCAGCCGGGTAGGGCGCAACACGCCCACCTTCATCATCTGAATCAGGGCTGTGGCGCCGCCCACGGGCAACACATGGGGGTCATCGGGATCAAGCAGCGCAACCGCTTGCGACAGGCTGTGCGGTCGAACAAAATCAAAAGGTGTCATAGGACCTCAGTGGAAATATGGGCGGTGCGTTCAAGCGCGAGCCTGGCACTGAGCGATGAGCGCGCGCAATTCGTGAGCCACCCGTGCGGGAACCTCGAGCGGTGTCAAATGTCGGGCGCCGTCGATCACATGCAAGCTGGCCTGCGCAATGCCGTCTTTGATGGTTTGCGCCATGACCAATGGCGTGGCGTAGTCTTGTTCACCCACCACCACCGTGGTGGGCACCTGAATCTGAGACAGCGCTGCCCGCGCATCAAAGGCACCCAACATGTGGCAGGTGTTGGCAAACGCTTGACGGTCGTTGGCCAAAAAGGTGTCCACGCTGCTTTGCAGCACGGGCGTGGACTGCGCTCTGAACGCCTCGCTGAACCAGCGCGACAGCTGAAACTCCACCATGGGCTCAAGCCCTTCAGACAGCGCGCGCTTGGCTCGGCCCTCCCAGTCTTGGGGTGCTGAGTCGCCATACCAGGCGGTGCTGTCGAACAAGCCCAGCCCCAACAGTCGGTCTGGGTGATCTGCCGCAAATTGCAAGCTCACACAGCCGCCCATCGAGGCACCGGCCACCACAGCTTGGGGCCAGCCGATGGCATCCAGCACTTCGCGCAGGTCTTGTGCAAAGCGCTGGCTGGTGTAGGGGCCTTCGGGTTTGTCTGACTCGCCGTGGCCACGACAGTCCAGCGTCAGCACATTCATGTCGCCTGCCAACTCGGCCACCACGGGGGCCCAAAAGTGGCGGTCCATGCCCAGGGAGTGCAACAGCACCAAACGTGGCTCGTCGGGGCCTGCGTTGGATACGCTGCAGGCGATGGTGGCGCCGTCCGAGACCTTGATGCGTTGATCTTGCATGGGGGAGCTCATTCGGGTTTGATTTGTGCGCGCTGAACCACTTCTTTGTAGCGCTGCGCATCCATCTTGATGCGCTTGGTGAAATCGGCAGACGACATGCCACCCAACTCGGCGCCCGCACTGGCAAAACGTTTTTGCATGTCGGGGTTCTCCAAAGTTTTCACCACCTCGGCATACAGCTTGGCCACCACCGCACTGGGCACGCCCTTGGGCGCAAACAAACCGACCCAGTTGGACGCATCCACGCGTGGAATGCCGCTTTCGTTGGCGGTGACCCATGTCTTGTCAAAGCTCGAGCGCTTGGCGGTGGTCAGGCCAATCACCTTGACGCGACCGGAGGAGAGATGGGGCAACACGGCCGGCACGGCCACGACACCCAGTTGCACTTCACCCGACGCGACAGCACCCACCGCTGGCGCGCCGCCTTTGTAGGGGATGTGCTGCATCTTCACGCCGCTCTCCATCGCCAGCCATTCGCCAGCCAAGTGGTTCACACTGCCGTTGCCCGGCGATGAAAACGACAACTTGCCGGGATTTTTGCGCTCCTCCGCGATCATCTCTTGAAAGGTGTTGAACGGCGCTTGGCTGTTGGCCACCAGCAGCATGGGCGTGTCGCTGACCATGGTGATGGGTTGGAAGTCGTGTTCCAACTCATAGGGGATATTGGGAAACAGGGCCGGGTTGACCGCAAACTCGCCCGAGTGCGCCATCAACAAGGTGTACCCATCCGGCGTGCTTTTGGCCGCTGCGGTGACAGCGATGAAGCCGTTGCCCCCTGGGCGGTTTTCCACAATGAAGTTCCAGCCCAAGCGCTCGGTCATTTTTTGTGTCAGCAAGCGCGCTGTCACATCCACCACACCGCCGGGTGCAAAAGGCACCAGCACGCGAATGGGCTTGCTCGGGTAGTCTTGCGCTTGGGCCGGCAAGCACCAAGCTGCAAGGCTCAAAGACAGCGCCAGTGTCTTCAAAAGTAGGGTTCTTTTATGCATCGAAGTCTCCTTGCCATTTGTTACAAGCCGTGATCTTGAATCCTTCATCCCAAACTGGCAAACGACAAATAATTCAATGGCCCATGAGAATAATTCATGAGTATTTAAGAATTCAAAATAGGTGTTTCAAAGCCGCTTGAACTTGATCTTCTCGTGCGGGGCGAGTCCCCAGAGATTGGCGACAGTATTTGTCGTTAAGTGTGTCTATCGTGCAGGTCTGAATCAGAGCAGTCCATGCACTGACAGTCTCAAACGATGGAGCTGAACATGCGAAAAAAACTTGCGGTGGTGAGCGTAGCGATGATGCTGTGCGCTTGCTCTTCAACCTACAGAAATTCTGACCGCGCGCCAGTGGTCGAAGCCATTGGCAGTCAAAAGTTAAGTACCAATTTCACACGACAAGGCGTCAAGCTGGAATGGGATTGCAGCTGGGGCACAGGTTTTTCTGATGCGACCTGTGTCAAGGGCGATGTCAAAGCGATCGAAGTGACGGCTTACGCCCCGTCATTTGGCAACAGCGAGGCCAACCGTGAGGCAGCGTTTGCTGTCGCGCATGACATGGCGCTCGTGAAACTCAATCGGTTTATTCAAGACGACATCTCCAGCACGCGCGTGACCACCACATTGACCAAAAACGTTGAGAAAGCCAATGACAAGCTCAAATCAAGAATTGGCGATACGCAGACCGTTCGTCTCAATGATGACGATCCTTACCCCGATTCAAATGTGGCGAACCGTGACAACGTCAATGAAGTCATACGAACCGTCACCGAAAGTATTCGAACCCAATCCAGTGGGATTCTCAAAGGTGTGCGCTCTGTCGATGAAAGGATTGTCGATCGCCAAACCGTGGCGGTGACGGTGCGCTGGGACAAAGACAGTGCCCAAGCTGTGCGCGAGTTGCAAAAACGCCTTCGTTGAGACCGCCATGTGGAGGTTGCTGCTGCTGATGATGTGGGGGGTGCTGGCTGTTGGTTGCAGCACCACCGAGGGAGGGCGTGCCGCGCGTCCCTCACCGATTCGCGCAACGGGCGTGGGCACCACGATGGAAGAGGCCAAAGAAAGTGCATTTCGTCAGGCCATCGAGAACCGAATCGGCGTTTTGGTATTGGGCGAACGCGAGGTGCAGAGTTACCGGTTGTTGAAAGACGAAATCTTGACGTACAGCGCAGGGTACATCGATGACTACACCCTGATTTCACAAGAAAAAGTCAGTAAGAAATGGATTGTCACCGCCGACATTTGGGTCTCATCCAGCAAGCTCACCAGTCGCATCATTTCTTCCTCAAGTTCAGACGGAAAGATGAATGGCAAAAAGGCCTCTGACAGTTTCAGTTCATTTGTCAAGCAAAAACAGCAGGCGGATCGACTGAGCGCCAAAATTTTGTCAGGATTTCCCGAAAGTGCACTGATGGCCAAGTTCAATCGCACTGAACTCAAATTCGACGGACAGCGAAACGCCAAGATGTTGATTTACTTTGAAACATCTTGGAATCGTGGGTATTTGGATTCACTCAACGAGTTGTTGAGCTTGATTCAAGATGGCGGCGATGCAGAAAGCTTCGCGGGTTTTGTGCGTGTGCTTTACAAGAACGAGCGAGACTGGTTTCCCAGCCAAGAGCGCTATCGATTCTCAGACACCAAGTTGTTTCAGCAGTTTGAGAATCAACTGGATGACCGACGCATTGCCGTTCGCATGAAGATGCGTGATGGACAGCGCGTGGTGCATGAAGACTGCTGGGGGCTACCCGATGCTTATGTCACCAAAGGGTATGACCGGTCGGTGCAAATATTGGGGCATCGAAAGTACGAATCGGTCATCACCTTGACCATCCCTTTCAATTCCAAGGCACAGCAGATATTGGCTTCTTCTAACAGCGTGATGCTGACCATTGAAAGCGCAGACAGGTGCATGAAAAACGGCGATCGTTCGCTTTAAGAAAGGGAATCCATGGCAACGCCTAACGAGAACTACATCAAGGAAAACACGTGTACCAGTCACAAACGCTTCGAAAGCATGGTGATGTACGCACTTCATCACCAGCTCAGAGATGTCAAGCTTGAATCGCAATTTCAAGTGGGTGATTACTACCTTGACGGTTACTTTCCCGATCTGCGATTGGCTGTGGAAATCGATGAAGCCCATCATGAAAAAACCCAGCAAGAAGATGCACAACGGCAAGCCGCTATTGAGCGGGAATTGCAATGTCAATTTTTCCGAATTGATGTGACCGAAGGCAGCATCTACGAGCAAGTCGATCGGCTGGTCTTGCAAGTGCGTGACATGCTGCGTGTGGGTCAGGTGGCGCCTTGGGTTCACAGGCCGCCGGAGGGCAGCTCTGGTGAATTCACGACCGAACGCCTGACAGCTTTAGAAGCCAGGGGAACCGAAGCGTTCACGCAAAACTTTCGTGAAAAGTGTGTGCGGCTTGGACTCGATGTGCTTGACTGCAATATTCCTGGACATATTCCTAAAGGCAATGGTTATCTCGGGTTTTTGGTCAATGTTGGACCCCTACAGTTGAGTGTCTCTATCACCAAAACGCACAAGCCCAAACTCTTGGTCACGCAGCGTGATGAAGCATTGATTTCATATTTGGCTTTGAGTTTGAGTGAGCCCAAGAAGAACGGCGAGTATCACGTGATTCACGATTTTGAAGGGCGCCATGAAGCATCTGAGGTGTTGGATTACTTGTTGGCGTTGAAGTTGAAAGTTGAGGCCAAACTGCCATGACATGCGTGGCCACGCACAGGCTGCGCAGACAGATCGCCAAGC
The DNA here is from genome assembly GCA_947381325.1 of Comamonadaceae bacterium. GTDB lineage: Bacteria > Pseudomonadota > Gammaproteobacteria > Burkholderiales > Burkholderiaceae_C > Limnohabitans. The sequence continues at coordinate 7,753 of CANCUP010000081.1, read as the reverse complement.
TGCTTTCAGGCTTTTGATGAGGCGTCCAAATTTGTCGCGAGAAGGGTTGATCATGAGCACAGTTGAAAAAAAGTTCATTTCTTTTGCACTGGAGTCTGCCCATGAAACGCCGTCATCGCACTGCATTTCCGTTTGATCAAGCCAAAACATCGCATCAGGTGGAGGACATGCCTCAAGACCTGAAAGCCTATTGCCAAAAATGGACCTTGCGCGCGCTCATCGACTTGGGCGCCCATACCAATCTTCTGCATGAAGGGCACTGCTCAGACCCGGGCTTGATGGTGTCCTTGGACTTGGGTGTCACGCTCGATGAAGCTTATGAATACCCACGCGTGTTGCAAGCCCTCAGACAAAAGCACCGAGAAGTGGTCTCAGGTTCGATGCCGGTCTTGTCGGATGGCCACTTGACCCACAACATCCATTGGTTGGCCTCCGAGTTGGGTTTGAGCGCCGTTGACCAAAGCATCCTGCTGTTTTGTGTGCTGGAGCGACAAAACGTCTATTTGCGTCAAACCATGGCTTCATTGGGGGAAATGTCTACAGCACGTGCCATGACGGTGTTGTCTGTTTTGCTTGAAATTCCGTTGCAAGAGGTTTACAAGGCGCTGGCCTGCGACTCGGTCTTGGTGCGTTCGGGGTTGTTGTCGATCGACGAGAACAACATCTTTGACTTTGCCAACAAAGTTGAATTGATCCATGGCATCAACGAGCGCATCACTGTGTCGCAAGACAGTCCGTTTGACATTTTTGCGGACAACTTTGTTGTGGCTCCGGCCCCTGAGCTTGCAACAGACGATTTCCAGCACCTGGGCGACAAGTGGGTGTTTCTGCAGAAATACCTGGCGCACGCTTCGAAATTTCGCGATGCCGGCGTCAATGTGTTGCTCTACGGGGCGCCAGGAACAGGCAAGACCCAGTTGGCGCGTGTGATGGCTCATCAACTCGGGTTGAGCCTGTTTGAAGTGGCGCTGGAAAACCGCAATGGGGACCGTATTCATGGAAACAATCGCCTGTCCGCCTACCGTTTGTCTCAAAGAATTTTGTCAAAGCGGCAACAGTCTTTGATCGTGTTTGACGAAATTGAAGACATCAATTCGCCCTTGCGTTCAGAAGAACCCGAGTTCTTTGGGCGACGCTCAAACCGCAGTGGGCAAAAAGGTTGGATCAATCAGCTGCTGGAGCAAAACTCGGTGCCAGCGATTTGGATCACCAACAACATTCGATTTTTAGATCCTGCGCATTTACGCCGCTTTGACTATCACCTGCATTTGGACATTCCCCCTGTATCGGTTCGTTCGGCCATGCTCAGCAACTTCACCAAAGATTTGCATGTCACGCATGCATGGTGTGACACCATGGCCGCCAATGCCTTGCTTTCTCCGGCGTTGATGGCGCGCTCCACCAAGGTGGCGCGCGCCATTGGACAAGACCAGGAAACGCCGTCCATGGAAGTCATTCTTGACCATGTGGTGGGCGCTGCATTGCGCGCGCAAAACCAATCGTTTGCACGACCTGCGATCAAGTCGAAGGACGTTGGCTACGACCTCTCAGTGGTGAATGCGGATTGCAATTTGTTTCAATTGATCGAAGGCTTACGAAGCACCCAAGCGGGCCGCGTTTGCCTCTATGGCCCGCCTGGGACTGGCAAATCAGCGTTTGCACAGCATGTGGCCACTGTGCTGGGTAAACCTGTGGTGCTCAAGAGGGCCTCAGACGTGTTGGGGCCTTTTGTTGGTGAGACTGAATCGCGCATGGCGGCCATGTTTCAAGAGGCGACCGAAAAAGAGGGCGTTTTGATTTTGGATGAAGCGGACACGTTTCTTCGCACCCGAGACGGTGCGCAGCGCAGTTGGGAAGTCTCCAGCGTCAACGAAATGCTGACGCAAATGGAGGCTTTTGCAGGCATATTTTTTTGCACCACCAATTTGATGGACCGCTTGGATGAGGCCAGTTTGCGGCGTTTTGACTTGAAAATTAATTTCAGTTATCTCAAACCTGAGCACGTGCTGCATTTGTTTGAAGATGTTTCAAGCAAGCTCAATTTGACAGCACATTCGCGCATGACATCGCCTTTGAAGGCCCTAGACAAACTCACGCCGGGCGACTTTTCCAATGTGATGCGGCAATCTCGCTTGCACCCCATCCACAGTGCACAAGATTTGCTGGAACGCTTGGTGCATGAAATGAAATTAAAGAAAAATACAGCCATGGGTCCCATGGGATTTTTGGGAGCATGCGTATGAAGTCCATGGTTCATGCCTGCGTCATGATGGGGCTTGCTTTTCAAGCCCATGCTTTCAAAGAAGACCCTCATGAGAAATTTCCGACATCCAAAAACAACACCCACAAGACCACCATCACTTGGACACCAGTGGACAACGTTCAACAACGCTGTGAGGCAGAGAGTCACAAGCGTGGTTTTGGTGGGTTCAACTACCCCGTAGAAGCTTGTTCATTTTGGGGCTCTAACACCTGCCAAATTGTGACGGCCAAATTTGTGAATTTTCATACCTTGGGTCATGAAGTTCGCCATTGCTTTCAAGGTGAGTTTCACGCCCATTGACTGAAATTTTGAACGCTCATCTGTCCTATCATCGGCGACAAAGGAGATGTGATGCAGGTTGATGCGCTCTTGAAACTGCTGGATATTTTGGGGCCGTACCGGTCACCCGATAAGGTGATCTCTGTCAGAGATATCGCTCTGAAGTGGGATGGCTTGTCTGTGGGTGACAAGCCAGAGCCTGCGACAGTTCGAACCATCCAGCGCTATGTCAGTGAGTTGTCTTCAAGGTATGAAGATTTGCCCGCATTGCTTGCGGTGAAGAACATCGACATCTCCGTCAAGGTGAAAAAGTCTGACAGCAAGCGCAGTGGCAAAGTGATGAGCAAAGAAGTGAGTCACTTTTACTTGCCTCCTGAAAACTTGGTCAAATGGTTCATGACCGAGGCCGTGGCTTTGCAGTTGATGGTGACGGGACAAGTGGTGGGGCAATCGCTGGGCGCCATCAAGCAGCTGTCGACCCAAGACGCAAAAGAGCTGGCCAATGCGGTGCTGAGCCGTGAAAAAGCCGCAGAGCTTCGCAAAGTGGCGTCTTGTGTGAGGATTGTTCCCGATGGCATTGGCCGCCAGCGTGCCACGGTGGCACCCAAAATCATTCAAAAAATCATCGAAGCCATTGTCTCGGACCGCGCGATTGCCTTGGACTACACAACGCCCTCAGGCAAAGGGGGCAGGAGAATCGTCAATCCCTTGGGTTTGGTCAGCAAGGACGGCACCATTTACTTGGTCGCCTCCAAAGGCTTTGATCCCACCATCATCCATTACGCGCTTCAACGCGCCAGCGATGCAGACGTCGCCATGCGGCACATCCGTCATGTCCCTGAGGGCTTCGAGCTGGACCGGCACATTGATCAAACACATCTGCTCAGTCATGCCAAAGGTGACGCCATTCAACTTGTCTTGGAGGTGCATGATGACGCGCTCTACCACTTCACTGAACGTCCCTTCAACGCGAGCCAAACCATCACACCCTCCAAGCGGCCGCATTGGAGCAAGCTCACGGCCGTGATACCCGACACGGTGTTGCTGATCCCGTTTCTGGTCAGCATGCTGGAGTATGTGCGCGTGATCGGCCCGCCGCCTTTGCGCGACGACATGGCGCATCGTTTGAAAAAAATGGTTGAGCTTTATGTCTGAGATACTTCATCCCCTGGCGCGTCATCGACTTGTTTTGCTGGTGGGCGAGGCGGCAGGCTCTGCGGTTCCTCTTGCGTTGTTGGCGTGGTCGTCGGCTGAGTGCCCAGCAGCAAATGGGTGATGAACAATTCTGCCAAGGTGTTGCGTTGTGAGTCAGGTGTCATGGGGTGCTTGCTTGAGTCATGGGATGGATGGCTACACCTTTGTCATTCTTGTCCCAGCGCCGTCATAAGCTGTCGTTTGATTCACAACCGCAACACACAACAGCCACACCCTGGAGCTTGAACCCCTTGAGCCGACTGTCATTGACCCGAGAAAAGATTTACAAAACCGTCGCCCGGCAAATGCACGGCGTGGTACCTTGCTGGGTGTGTGGTCAACACGTGCCCCACGAAACCGCCACCTTGGAACACATCCAGCCTTTGAGCCAAGGCGGTAGCAGTCACCTGGAAAATTTGGCCATCAGCCATGAACATTGCAACCACCAACGCCATGCACACCCTGCTTCGTGATCGCGGCGCGATCCGCTTGTCCCTGCGGTCTTTCGTTGCCTTGTCAAACATCGGCTGGTTGCGCCAGGCGCTCATGGCTTGCATGTGTTGGTGCGGTGCTGCGGTGTGGGCTCAGACAGACACACAGGTGCAGCGCTTCACGCTCGACAACGGCATGACCCTCTTGGTCAAAGCCGACCGCCGGGCACCCACCGCAGTGCACATGCTGTGGTTGCGGGTGGGTTCGATGGACGAAGTCGATGGCAGCACGGGGCTGGCCCATGTGCTCGAGCACATGCTGTTCAAGGGCACGCCCACCGTGAAAGCCGGCGAGTTCTCGCGCCAAGTGGCGGCATTGGGCGGGCGTGAAAACGCGTTCACCAGCAAAGACTACACCGGCTATTACCAACAAATTCCGGCCCACCGCTTGGCCGACGTGATGCGCTTAGAGTCCGATCGCTTTGCCCACAACCAGTGGCCCGACGACGAGTTCAAACGCGAACTGGAGGTGGTCAAAGAAGAGCGGCGCATGCGCACCGACGACGCCCCCCGCGCCTTGTTGTTTGAGCAACTCAGTGCGGCGCAATTTGTGGCCTCGCCTTACCGCCGCCCCATCGTGGGTTGGATGAACGACTTGGAGGCCATGAAGCCCCAAGACGCACGCGATTTTTACCGCCACTGGTATGTGCCCGCCAATGCCGCCGTGGTGGTGGTGGGCGACGTGGATGCGCAAGCCGTGCTGCAACTCGCCCAAGCCACCTATGGCCGCGTGCCTGCGGGTGTGGTGCCTGCGCGCAAGCCACGCATTGAGCCCGCGCAAAAAGGCATCAAACGCGTGGTGGTTCAGGCGCCTGCCGAGCAAGCCTTTGTGTGCTTGTCTTGGAAGGTGCCCAGCTTGGTGGCCTTTGATGGCAGTGCTGACACCCAAGACAGCTTGGCGCTCACCCTGTTGTCTGCCGTGTTGGACGGCTACAGCGGGGCCCGCTTGGACCGTGCTTTGGCACAAGGCCCAACGCGCGTGGCCGATGACGTGGGCGCCTCGTATGGGCTGAGCGGGCGGGGCCCGCAGGTGTTCATGCTCACCGGTGTGCCCGCTGTGGGCAAAACCACCGAAGCTTTAGAGCAGGCTTTGCGTGCCCAGCTGCAGCGCATTGCCAAAGAGGGCGTGACAGAGGCCGAGCTTCGCCGCGTCAAGGCCCAGTGGATGGCCGCCAAGGTGTACCAGCGCGACTCATTGTTCAACCAAGCCCGTGAGATCGGGACCTCGTGGATTGAAGGCTTGCCTTTGGACAGCAACGAGTTGCTGCTCGATCGCTTGCAGACCGTCACCGCAGACCAAGTGCGCTCGGTGGCCCAACGCTACTTTGACGACACCCAATTGACCGTGGCCGTGTTGCAACCTCTGCCCATGCCCAAACCCGTTACGCCGCCCGCAGGGGGCCCGCGTGGCGCATCGGCGCCCGCAGCGGAGGTCGCACGATGAACACCTCATGTCCCACTGCACGCTGGACTCGCACGCTCTGCGCGTTGGCCCTGGCCTGTCTGAGCCCATGGGCTCAGGCGGGCATTCCTATTCAACACTGGGTCATGGCCAACGGCGCGCGCGTTTATCTGGTGGAGGCCCCTGGCTTGCCCATGGTGGATATGCAGATCGACTTTGACGCCGGCGCCCGGCGTGATCCCGCCACCCAAGCGGGTTTGGCATCGGCCACGGCGGAGATGATGAGCAAGGGTGTGGCCGCCATGGGCCGCACGCCTGCGATGGACGAAAACGCCTTGGGTGAAGCCTGGGCCGATTTGGGAGCCTCGCTCAGCTTCAATGCGAGCAACGACCGCTTCAGCATCAACCTGCGCAGCCTCACACGCGCTGAGCTACTTGATGGCGCGGTGCAACTGGCCGCCCGACAAGTGGCGCATCCCAGTTTTCCATCTGCCGTGTGGCACAGCGAACGCCAGCGCTGGCAAGCGTCATTGGCCGAGGCCAAAACCAAGCCTGCTTATGTGGCTGGGCGCGCCTTTGCGGCTGCCGTGTACGGCACGCACCCCTATGGTTACGACACCACGCCCGCGCATTTGCAAGCCATTGAGGTGGGGCATCTGCGGGCCTTCCATGCCCGCTACTTGCACACCTGCCAAGCACGGGTGAGCATCGTCGGGGCACTGAACCGCTCACAAGCGCAGGCACGGGTCACGCAACTGCTGGCCGGCTTGCCGCAAGCCAAAGCCTGTGCGGCCTTGCCTGCGGTGCCCGAGGTGCAGCCTTTGGCACGCGCGCAAGACATTGCCATTCCATTTGAATCGGCTCAAGCCCATGTGTTCATCGGGCAACCGGGCATTGCACGCCAGAGCCCCGACTTCTTGGCGCTGACGGTGGGCAACTATGTGCTGGGTGGTGGTGGCTTTGTGTCGCGCCTGACCGAGCAGGTGCGTGAGAAGCGCGGCTTGAGCTACAGCGTGTCGAGTTACTTTTCACCCAGCATGCATGCGGGCGCATTTCGCATCGCTTTGCAGACCCGCGCCAACCAGGCGGCTCAAGCTGTGCAGGTGGCGCGTGAGGTGCTGGCCGACTTTGTGCAGCGTGGGCCCACCGAGGCCGAGGTGCAAGCCGCCAAAGACAACCTGATTGGCGGCTTTGCCCTGCGCTTAGACAGCAACCGCAAACTGCTCGACAACGTGAGCAACATCGCCTGGTACGACTTGCCCTTGGATTACTTGGACACCTGGAGCGACAAGGTGCAAGGCCTGACAGCCGCCGACATACAAGCGGCTTTTGCGCGTACCTTGCAACCCGAGCGCATGGTCACGGTGGTGCTGGGCGCCAAGCCCTGAGCTTTAAAACTTGGCGCGCTCGCCCGGCTTCAAGGCCAGCACCGGGATGCCACTGCCTTTCATGGCTTCGACAAACTGTGCGGCGGTGCCCTTGGCCAAGGGGTTGGCCCCGTAGTGCATCGGGATCACCGCTTGCGGTTTGAACCAGGCTTTCAGTGCATAGGCCGCTTCGGTCGGGCCCATGGTGAAGTTGCCGCCAATCGGCACCAACACCAAGTCGGGCTTGTAGAGCTCGGCAATCAGTTTCATGTCGCCAAATACGCCGGTGTCACCCATGTGGTAAATCTTGAAGCCGTTCTCCAAGGTGATGATGAAGCCCAGTGGTTCGCCGCCCACATGGGCTTCGTCTTTGCCGGTGCTTGGGTTCTTCCACACCAGCACCGACGAGTGCTCGGCGTGTACGGCGGTCACTTGGATGCCGGGTGCAGGCTCGACCGTGCCGCTTTTGTTGAAGCGCGGCAGCAACTCGGGTGGCAAGATGCCCAGCAGCGTGGCGGTTTGGTTCATGTCACCTGGGGCGTACATCTTCACCTGGTGCATCAACGCCAAGGCCGGGGCATCGGCAAAGTGGTCCCAGTGCGCGTGGCTCACCAGCAGCACATCCACCTTGCCCAGCTTCTCCAGGTTTTTGTACTCGGGTGGTGTCAGCGGGTTGGCCTTGAGCCACGGGTCGGTGATGACGGTCTTGCCACCCGGTGTGGTGATCTTGAAGGCCGATTGGCCCAGCCACTGCACC
>CANCUP010000080.1 GCA_947381325.1 Comamonadaceae bacterium | reverse complement strand
TGCCACGCCATGTCGGCCACGCTGCGCTCACCCAGTCGGTAGTAATCCAGCCCTGTTTCGCCAATGCCCACCACACGGGGCAGTTGCGCACGGGTGACCAAGTCTTCAACGGTGGGTTCTTGCACGCCCTCGTTGTCAGGATGCACGCCCACCGTGGCCCAGAAGTTGTCGTGCTGCATGGCCAGGTCGTGGACTTGGGGGAACTTTTCCAAGGTGGTGCTGATGACCAAGGCGCGCGTCACCTGGGCCGTGGCCATGTCAGCGCGAATGGCGCCCATGTTCTCGGCGAGTTCAGGGAAATTGATGTGGCAATGTGAGTCGGTAAACATAGGTGCTCAAGAGGTGGCGCGCAAAGCCAGTTGCGCACGCGCCACCAAGGCTTCAAACATCAGGCCCGCGTTGAACGGATGCTCGGCGGTGCGTGCGGCTTGCATCAGCTCACGCGACCACAGGCTGAGTGAGGCGATGCTGCCTGCCGCAGGCAAATCGGCGGGCATGAAAAAACGAGGCGAAGCGCCGGTGCGCATGGCCAACAAGTCGTGACAGAGTTTTTGCAGCATGGCGATGGCTTGCGCTGGCGTGCCATCCGACACAGCCGACACATCGCCCCGCGCAATCGCTTTGGGCAAACCCGCCCAGTTCGATGCTTTCAAACCGCTGCCAGCCAACGCCAAGGCGTCTTCGGGGCGCCCGCCTGCAGCGCGCAACAACACCGGGGCGTCGGCATCCGACACACCTTGCGCCTGCAACCAAACCAGCGATTCATCCATGTGGGGCCACACCAGGGTGTGGGTTTGGCAACGGCTGCGAATGGTGGGCAGCAGCATGTGGGCGGCTTCACTGGCCAGCACAAAGCGGGTTTCGCCCGGCGGCTCTTCCAGTGTTTTCAAGATGGTGTTGGCCGTGATGTGGTTCATGCGCTCTGCCGGGTACACCAGCACCACCTTGGTCTTGCCACCCGAACGCGTTTGCTGACTGAAGCCCACCATGTCACGCGCGGCTTCGACCCGAATTTCTTTGCTGGGTTTGCGCTTTTTATCGTCCAGGTCTTTCTGGGTTTTTTCGTCCAGTGGCCAACGCAGTTCCAGTGCCAGGGTTTCAGGCATCAAGGTGCACAAGTCGGCATGGGTGCGCACATCCACGGCGTGGCAGCTGCGGCATTGGTAGCAAGCGCCATGCGCTGTGGGTGCGTCGCACAACCAAGCACGGGCCAATTCCAAGGCCAGGGTGTACTGACCCAAGCCAGACGGGCCTTGCAACAACCACGCATGGCCTTGGCGCGCCAACAAGGTGGTGAGCTGGCCTTGCAACCAAGGGCTGAGCACAGGGCGTGTGTTGGCAGAAGCTTCGCTCACAGGGTCAACCATCCGTGTTGCACAAACTGCTGGTGCAGCTGTTGCCACACGGCCTCACGTGATTGCGCGGCGTCCAAGCGTACAAAGCGTTGCGGATCGCCTTGTGCACGCTGTGCGTAGCCGTCGGAGACCTTTTGAAAGAACGCCACAGGCTGGGACTCGAATCGGTCTGGCACACGGGCCCCGGCCAATCGCTCAGCAGCGATGTCGGGTTGGAGTTCAAACCACACCGTCACATCGGGTTGGCGCAAACCGTCGGGCGTGTGTTGCACCCACGCTTCCAGTTGTTGCAACATGGCGAGGTCAAAGCCACGGCCACTGCCTTGGTAGGCAAAGGTGGCATCGGTGAAACGGTCGCACAACACCACCTCACCGCGCGCCAGAGCAGGCTCGATCACTTGCTGCAGATGGTCACGACGTGCAGCAAAAATCAACAAGGCTTCGGTCAGCGGGTCCATGGCGTCGTGCAACACCATGTCGCGCAACTTTTCGGCCAACGGCGTGCCGCCAGGCTCGCGGGTGAGCGTGACGTGACGGCCCTGCGCTTTGAACGCCTGGGCCAGTCCGTCAATGTGGGTGGACTTGCCTGCGCCGTCGATGCCTTCAAAACTGATGAACAAACCTGTGTGTGACATAAAACCTCAGAGCCGCTATTTTGCCTGCGTCGTGGCGGCGCCCAGGCGTTGGTAGCGGTTGACGGCGGCGTTGTGCGCGTCCAGCGAATCGCTGAACTGGCTGCTGCCGTCACCCCGTGCCACAAAGTACAGCGCTTGGCTGCTGGCAGGTTGCACCGCCGCTTTCAGGGCGTTGCGTCCCGGCATGGCAATGGGTGTGGGGGGCAGGCCTTTGCGGGTGTAGGTGTTCCAGGGATGGTCGGTGCGCAAGTCTGATCGGCGCAAATTGCCGTCAAACGACTCGCCCAAGCCATAAATCACGGTGGGATCGGTTTGCAGTGGCATGCCGACGCGCAAACGGTTGTGAAACACGCTGCTGATCATGGTGCGGTCGCTCTCGCGGCCGGTTTCTTTCTCCACGATGCTCGCCAGAGTCAAGGCTTCCTCGGCGTTTTGCAGAGCCCCATTGGGGGCGCGCTGTGCCCACACGGCGGCTAACTGTTTTGACATCGCCTTGGCGGCGCGCTGCAACAGGTGCATCTCCGAACTGCCTTTGCCGTAGGTGTAAGTGTCCGGGTAGAAGCGTCCTTCGGGTGCAGTGCCAGGCAGGCCCAGGGCCGTCATCAGGGCGTCGTCGGTCAATCCCGCGCTGTCGTGCTTGAGGCCCTCTGCCTTGGCCAGGGCCGTCCTGAACTGTCGCCAGGTCCAACCTTCCACCAGGGTCACCGCCTTGAGGCTTTCTTCGCCCCGGTTGAGTTTGCGCAGCACATCCAGGGCGGTGTTGCCTTGGCTGATTTCGTAGCTGCCCGCGCGCAGCTTGCGCGACTGGCCGCTGGCCCTGAAAAACAGATACAACACATCGGGGTCGATGTTGACGCCCGACGCCACCACCACCTGCGCAATGCCACGCACCGGCGTTTGGGGCTCGATCGACACATCCACCGTGGGCGTCGCCAAGGGCAAGGGGCGCAGTACCCACCAAGCGGCGACACTTGATGCTAGGACCAGCGCGCACGCCAATGTCCAAAAGATCCGTTTGACATGCGGCATGACAACCCTGTTCCCGTCTCGATGTTGAAGCGGGCATGATAATTCAGCCATGTCTTTGACCCCCTCCCCCTTGCCCCACGGTGTGAGTGCGCTGCCTCACCTGGGTGTGATCCGCGTCAGCGGTGCCGATGCCCCCAACTTTTTGCACAACCAACTCACGCAAGACGTGCTGCTGCTCGACGAGCAGCACGCCCGCTTGGCGGCGTTTTGCAATGCCAAAGGCCGCATGCAAGCCAGCTTTGTGCTCTACAAGCGCGCGGCCGACGAGGTGTTGCTGGTGTGCCGCCGCGACTTGCTGGCGCAAACCCTCAAACGCTTGTCGATGTTTGTGCTGCGCGCCAAAGCCCAACTGAGTGATGCCACCGCCGAGTTCACGCTGATGGGCTTGTCGGGCGATGTGGTGCAGCACGTGTGCGGTCCTCATGCATCCACGGCCCCTTGGTTGCGCCATGGGGTGAACGAGGGGCCCGACAGCGCCGATGTGCTGACGATTTACCCCTCACAGGGTGTGGCACGTGCCTTGTGGCTGGCCCCGGTTAACAGCGCCTCGTCCACTGCGTTGACAGGTTTCGCCACGTTGACGTCAGAGTCATGGCATGTGGGCGAGGTCATGAGTGGCGTAGCTTGGGTCGAGCAGGCGACCTTTGAAGCCTTTGTGCCCCAAATGCTTAACTATGAGTCGGTGGATGGGGTGAACTTTAAAAAAGGCTGCTACCCCGGCCAAGAGGTGGTGGCGCGCAGCCAGTTCCGTGGCACCTTGAAGCGCCGTGCCTTCATCGTGCAATCAGATGGGCCCATGCATGCCAGCCAAGAAGTGTTTTCCAGTGCTGACCCCACACAGCCTTGTGGCTTGCTAGCCCAAGCCGCGACCGATGGCAACACCCACGTGGCGATTGCCGAGTTGCAGCTGTCCGCCACCGACGGTCACAGCCTGCACTTGGGCACGGCGCAAGGTGCCTTGTTGCACCTGTTGCCCCTGCCCTACCCGCTGCGCGACGACATTTGAGGGCGCAGCCCTAAGCTGCGGCGCATCTCGATGTGGGGGATGCCCACCTCGTCAAACGGCTCGCCATGCGGCTCAAAGCCTTGGCGTTTGTAAAAACCCTCGGCGCTGCGCTGCGCATGCAAACGCACTTCGGTGTCCCCGCGTGCCAGCGCGGCTTGCACCAAGGCCTCTAACAACTGGTGGCCAAAGCCTGAGCCACGCATCAGCCGCGTCACGGCCATGCGACCCATCTGCGCCACACCCGCTTCGGGTTGCAGCAAGCGCGCGGTCCCCAGAGGCACGCCGTAGCGGTTGCGCAGCACCGCATGCAGAGCGGTGGCGTCGGCCGCATCCCACTCGTCTTCAGGCGCAATGCCTTGCTCACCCACAAACACCTCGGTGCGCACGGCCTGGGCACTGGCTTGTAACGCGTCCCACGTGCCTACCTGGCCATGTGTCATGGTTTGTCCCGCCTCAAAGTCTTGAAGAATGGACCGCAAGCTGTCAGGCACAGACAGCGAGGTTTGGGTGGCTGGGTTGGCAAAGACGTAAATCAACTCGCCAGTGATCAGCAGTTGATCGCCACAAAAAATACCGCCCACAAATTGGATCGATGAATTGCCAATGCGTTGGCATTTCAAACCCACGTCCAATTGGTCGTCGTAACGGGCTGAGGCGTGGTATTCCACGCTGGCTTTCTTCACATACAAGTCGCCGCCCAAGGCATGCATGGTTTGTTCATACGGCAGAGCCAGCGCGCGCCAGTAGTCAGCCATGGCGGTGTCAAAGTACATCAGGTAGTGGCCGTTGAAGACAATTTTTTGCATGTCCACCTCGGCCCAGCGCACGCGCAGGCGGTGCAGCAAGCGAAAGTCGTGGCGTGTCATGCGTGTTCTCCAAAGGCATGGCGCAGCGCGCGTGCCGCATCGGCATGGGCCTGCAAGGCTTCGGGAATGGCGCGTCCCATCTGGATGAAGCTGTGCACCACGCCCTTGTAAATCTCCAAGTCCACCGACACGCCTTGTGCCCGCAAGTGGTCGGCATAGGCCAGGCCCTCGTCGACCAGCGGGTCGCACTCGGCCAGTCCCAGCCATGCAGGTGCCACGCCTGAAACGTCTTCGACCAACAGCGGCGAAAACCGTGGGTCATGCCGATCATCAGGATTGGGCAGGTAGTGCTTGTAAAAGTAATCGATGCTGGTTTTTTCCAACAAAAACCCTTTCTCAAACGTATCCGCCGAAGCCATGTGCTCGGGCGAGCAGCCGGGGTAAAACATCAGTTGCAGCTTCAGATCAATGCCCGCATCGCGCGCTGCGATGGCGGTGGCAGCCGTCAATGTGCCCCCTGCACTGTCGCCACCAATGGCCATGCGCGTCGGGTCAAGCCCCAGCTCAGGTGCTTGCTGCACCAACCATTGCAAGGCGTCGAAGGCGTCGTGGTGGGCGGTGGGAAAGGTGTGTTCAGGGGCCAGGCGGTAGTCCAGGGACAACACGGCGCACTGCGCCAAATGCGCCAGGTGCTTGCACAAAGCCTCGTGGGTCTGCGGGCTGCCCACCGTGAAACCACCGCCATGAAAGTACAGCAACACCGGCATCTGTGGTTTGGGGTGCTGGGCCCAAAGCTTGGCCGTCAGCTCTGCGCCATCGCGTGTGGGGATGTGCAAGGTCTCGTCACGCGCCATTTTTTGCGGGTCAGGCTCCAACACGCCGGCGCCTGCGGCATACGCCGCTTTGGCTTGTTGGGCGCTCAGCATGGCAATGGGTGGACGGCCGGCTTTGGCAATGGCCTGGAGCACCTGGCGCATGGCCGGGGTGAGCAGACTTTGGGGGTTGCGAGGGTGACTCATGGGGCGTGCATTTCGTGAAAGAGGCTTTTATAGTTTGCCATGGCTCAAATTCTCTACCTCACGAACATTCAGATCGACTTTGGCGTGCTGGGCACCTTGGCGGCTGAATGCCAAAAAGCACGCATCCTGCGCCCCCTCATCGTCACCGATGCCGGTGTCAAAGCGGTGGGCCTTGTGCAAAAAGCGCTGGACGCCTTGCCGGGCGTTGCGGTGGCGGTGTTTGACCAAACACCGTCCAACCCCACCGAAGCCGCCGTGCGTGCTGCTGTGGCGGTCTACCACGCCCACCAGTGCGATGGCCTGATTGCGCTGGGCGGCGGCTCGTCCATCGATTGCGCCAAAGGTGTGGCCATTGCGGCCACCCATCCGGGCCCCCTCAAAACCTACGCCACCATCGAAGGCGGATCGCCCAAGATCACGTCAGCCGTGGCACCCCTGATTGCCGTGCCCACCACCGCCGGCACGGGCAGCGAAGTGGCGCGCGGCGCCATTGTGATCGTCGACGATGGCCGCAAGCTCGGTTTTCACTCGTGGGACCTGATGCCCAAAGCCGCCCTGCTGGACCCCGAACTCACCTTGGGCTTGCCGCCCCTGCTCACCGCTGCCACCGGCATGGACGCCATCGCTCACTGCATGGAAACCTTCATGGCTGCGCCGTTCAACCCACCTGCGGACGGCATTGCGCTCGATGGTTTGACACGGGGTTGGGCCCACATCGAACGCGCCACCGCCAACGGCCAAGACCGCGAGGCACGCTTGAACATGATGAGTGCCTCCATGCAAGGCGCCATGGCGTTTCAAAAAGGCTTGGGCTGTGTGCACTCACTGAGCCACAGCCTCGGGGGCGTCAACCCACGCTTGCACCACGGCACCTTGAATGCCATGTTCTTACCGGCGGTGGTGCGCTTCAATGCAGCGGCTGAATCGGTGCAGCGCGAACGGCGCCTGCAGCGCATGGCCTATGCCATGGGGCTGGGCAGCATCGGAGATGCCTCGTCCTCTGCCGCCTCAGCCGCCCAAGCTGCCGAGGCTGTGGCGCAGGCCATCACCGCCATGAATGCACGCCTGGGCTTGCCCACAGGGTTGGCGCAGATGGGCGTGGATCGCTCGTGTTTTGACGCCGTGATCGAAGGCGCGCTGGCCGACCACTGCCACAAAACCAACCCCCGTTTGGCCAGCCCGCAGGACTACCGAGACATGCTCGAAGCCGCCATGTGATGGCCCAGCATGGCTGACGTGTCACAAGCCTTGCACGCGTTGAATGTCTGGTTGGTCTAACCATGCAGCCAACTCGTCGGCCAGCTGCTCACTGGCCGATGCGGCCTGCTGCCACACCTTCACGCGTGCATCAAAGTCATGGGCATAGGTCACAAAGTCAGACCGATCCGGCAACTTGCCGTTGGGCAGCGTTTTCACCCATTCGGGGTTGGGGGCCAGCACCAGCGCGTGGTCTAGAAATGCGCTGGCGGTGTGGCGCCACTTGAGCGACTTGTCCAACCAACCCGGCACCACAGCTTGTTGAAAGTGCGGATACAGCACGATGGGGCTGGCGGGCGGCGGTGTGTAGTTCAGGTGCAGGTGGTAATCGGTGATGCCGCCGTCCCAATACGCGCCTCGGGGGGCGCCAGGAATGTCATGCACCGCTTGAAGCACGAAAGGAATCGAGCAGCTGGCTTGCAATGCCGCCATGAAATTGCCCTCGTTCAGCGTCACGTGCTGCGTGGCGAAGTCACGCGCATCAAAAGGCAAATCCAGCGCGTGTGGCTGACGCGACGGGCCATGGGTGGGGCTGGAAAATACCACCCGCTCCAGCCACCACGCCATGGCTTTGCGTTGCAAGGCATTGCACACAAACGCGCCCGCATAGCCCAGGGGTGTGAGCAGTGGATGCTCGCGGTGCAAGAGGTGCCGCCCATGCGAGGTCAGCACATGCAAGCGAAAGCGCGGGTGGCTCAACACCTCGGCGATATGCCCACCATAAAACGCGTTCAAGCTTTGGCCAAAGGCCTCACTCACTTGCTGAGCGCTGGGGCGCTTTTGTCCTGGCGGTGGTTCATAGCGTTGGTGGATGTAGTCGTGCGCCAGGCGCTCAAAGCCTTGCACGGCATGGGTCAAGCAGGCGGTGGCCATGCGCCAGGCACCAATCGAGGCCCCGACCAAGTCGATGGGTTGCGTGCTCTGGGGTAACCACTCGCCAAAGAGGAAACGGTCTAAGGGGCCCAGAATCAAACCCTTGGGTCCACCGGCTGCCCCAGGAATCACACCCACATGGTCTGGCCGCAAGCCGTGTTGCGCGATGTGCGCGCTGGCCTTGGGGCCGGCGTAGAGGTGCAGCGCCTTCATGCAGCCTTACTTTTTGAGGCCTTGCAATTTGGCAAAGGCACTGGCCATGGCCGAACCCTGTGGGGCTTGTGGCGGTGCGGTGTAGCCACCGCCACCACGCGCCCGGTTGTCTCGGCCTGCATGTTCAAAGCGGTTGTCGCGTGGCCCATCGCGTCGTGCGGGTGCGGCATCGAGCTTCATGGTCAGGCTGATGCGTTTGCGGGCCACATCCACTTCCAGCACCTTGACTTGGATGATGTCGCCGGTCTTGACCACTTCACGCGCATCGCTGATGAACTTGTGGCTGAGTTGGCTGACGTGAATCAAACCGTCTTGGTGAACGCCTAAGTCCACAAAGGCGCCAAATGCTGCCACGTTGCTGACCGTGCCTTCGAGCACCATGTCGACTTGGAGGTCTTTGATGTCTTCCACACCGTCTTGCAGCTTGGCCACTTTGAAGTCGGGGCGTGGGTCACGGCCCGGTTTTTCAAGCTCGCTCAAGATGTCTTTGACGGTGATCACGCCCACCGTGTCGTTGGCAAACAGCTCGGGCTTCAAGGTCTTGAGCATGTCGGCGCGGCCCATCAGCTCGCTCACGGGCTTGCCAGTTTGCGCCATGATGCGCTCGACCACCGGGTAGGTTTCAGGGTGAACGGCCGTCATGTCCAAGGGGTTGTCGCCGCCTCGGATGCGTAAAAAACCCGCGCTTTGCTCGAAGGTTTTGGCACCCAAGCCCGTCACTTTGAGCAGTTGTTGGCGGTTGGCAAACGCACCGTTGGCTTCGCGCCAACGCACCACGGCTTTGGCGGTGGTGGTGGACAGGCCCGACACGCGGGTGAGCAGCGGCACGCTGGCGGTGTTGAGGTCCACGCCCACCGCGTTCACGCAGTCTTCCACCACGGCCTCCAAGGTGCGCGCCAGTTCGCTTTGGTTCACATCGTGCTGGTACTGGCCCACGCCAATCGACTTGGGGTCGATCTTGACCAGCTCGGCCAATGGGTCTTGCAAGCGCCGCGCAATGCTGGCAGCACCCCGCAGGCTCACGTCCACATCGGGCATTTCTTGGCTGGCAAATTCACTGGCGCTGTAAACCGAGGCCCCCGCTTCGCTGACCACCACTTTGTCGATGGTTTTGGCGGCGTCATGCCGGGCCATGAGTTTGATCAACTCACCGGCCAATTTGTCGGTCTCGCGGCTGGCTGTGCCGTTGCCAATGGCGATCAAGTTGACGCCGTGTGTCTGGCACAGCTTGGCCAGGGTGTAGAGCGATCCGTCCCAGTCTTTGCGGGGTTCGTGGGGGTAGACGGTGGCGGTTTCCACCAGCTTGCCGGTGGCGTCAACCACGGCCACTTTCACGCCCGTGCGAATGCCCGGGTCCAAGCCCATCACCACGCGCGGGCCGGCGGGCGCGGCCAGCAGCAGGTCGCGCAGGTTGTCGGCAAACACCTTGATGGCCACTTGCTCTGCGTCTTCACGCAGGCGGGTGAACAAATCGCGCTCGGTGGACAAACTCAGCTTGACGCGCCAAGTCCAGGCCACGCATTTGCGAATCAAGTCATCCGCCGGGCGGGCTTGGTGACGCCAACCGAGGTAGATCGCGATCTTGCCTTCGGCCAGTGAGGGTGTGGCGGACTTGGCCGCAGAGCTCGCCTTTGGCAGTGAAGCTGAGCTTGCCTGAAGCTCCGCAGGCTTGCCGTCCAAGGCCTCGGGTGCGACCAATTTGGCATCCAGCATTTCCAGCGCACGGCCACGAAAGACGGCCAGGGCCCGGTGCGAGGGCACACGGCCGATGGGTTCGTCGTAGTCAAAGTAGTCGCGGAACTTGGCCACATCGGGGTGGTTCTCGTCTTTGCCGCTGGCCAGTGTGCTGCGAAACAGCCCCTCGCCCCACAACCACTCGCGCAAGGTTTGCACCAAGCCCGCGTCCTCGGCCCAGCGCTCGCTCAAGATGTCGCGCACGCCATCGAGCACAGCGGCCACGGTGGAAAAGTCGGCCCCTTCGATCTTGCTGGAGGGCAACACAAAGGCCTCGGCCTCGGTGCTGGGGTGGAGCGTGGGGTTGGCAAACAGCAGGTCGGCCAAGGGTTCCAGACCCGCCTCTTTGGCGATCATGCCTTTGGTGCGGCGCTTGGGCTTGAAGGGCAAGTACAGGTCTTCCAGCTCTTGCTTGGTGGGGGCGGCTTCGATGGCGGCGCGCAGATCAGGGGTGAGTTTGCCTTGGTCCTCAATGCTTTTGAGCACGGTGGCGCGGCGGTCTTCGAGCTCACGCAAATAGCTCAAACGGGCTTCGAGTTCGCGCAGTTGGATGTCGTCCAAGCCGCCCGTCACTTCTTTGCGGTAACGCGCAATGAAAGGCACGGTGGCGCCGCCGTCGAGCAGTTCTACCGCCGCTTTGACTTGCGATTCCGAGACCTTGATTTCGGCAGCGATCTGCCGCGTGATTTTTTGCATTTTCTGGGGATCAATTCTTCAAAGCGGGCGAGTTTGCCACACTGCAGTCGCGGCCTGACGCCGGGTGATGGCCCAAGCCGCCGCGCCTCAATCGCGCAATTGCGCACGCAATTGCCGCCCCACCTCAGGTCGCGCCGCAAAAGGGTCTGGCGGCTGTTGTTGTGACACGATGGCCTGCATGCGTTGCTGCACATTGCCCAAGGCTTGCGGATGGCTGTAGATGTAGAACTGGTCAGCAGCCACGGCATCGAATATGGTTTGCGCCACCTCGGCCGCGCTGACTTTGCCACTGTGCACAGCCTTGTCCAGCATGGCTTGGCTGATGCGCTGGCTGGGGGTCAGCTGCTGGGCCTGAAGCTCATCGCTGGGGCGATTGCGCTGGCTGTCTCCAATCCCCGTGGGCACAAAGTACGGGCATACCACACTCGCACTGACTTGGTCTGTCACCAGGTGCAGGTCTTGGTACAAGGTCTCGGTCAGCGCCACCACGGCGTGTTTGCTCACGTTGTAGACCCCCATGTTGGGCGGTGTGAGCAAGCCGGCCATGCTGGCGGTGTTGACGATGTGGCCTTGGTAGCGCGAATCTTGTTGGGCGGCTTGCAACATCATGGGGGTGAACAAACGCACACCGTGGATCACGCCCCACAGGTTCACACCCAGCACCCACTGCCAATCGGCCAATGAGTTTTCCCACACCAAACCGCCTGACCCCACCCCGGCGTTGTTGAACACCAAGTGCGGGGCGCCCAACTGGGTGTACACGTCATGCGCCAAGGTTTGCATCTGGTCGGCGTTGGACACATCGACACACTGTGCAAGCACCGTCACGCCCGTGGCCGTGAGCTCTGCCACCGCCGCATCCAGGGCGTCACGTTGCACATCGACCAGCACCAGGTTCATGCCCAAGCGGGCACCCAGGCGCGCGCAGGCTAAACCAAAGCCCGAACCCGCGCCCGTTAAAACTGCGGTTTTGCCTTCAAAGTTGGAAATCATGTGGCGCGGTCTTCACACCAGCTGGACCAGTTGTTTGCCGAAGTTCTTGCCTTTGAGCAGGCCCAAGAAGGCTTCGGGGGCTGCGGCCAAGCCCTGGACCACCGACTCACGGGGGCACAACTGACCACGGCCGACCAAGTTGCCCAACTCTTGGAGGGCTTCAGGCCAGACCTCCATGTGCTCGCTGACGATGAAACCTTGGATCTTCAAGCGGTTCACCAAAATCAGCGCAGGGTGTGTC
This sequence comes from Comamonadaceae bacterium, assembly GCA_947381325.1. Taxonomy (GTDB): domain Bacteria; phylum Pseudomonadota; class Gammaproteobacteria; order Burkholderiales; family Burkholderiaceae_C; genus Limnohabitans. The sequence goes on along the minus strand of CANCUP010000080.1, from coordinate 1,603 downwards.
ATGTGCAAGGGCGACCCGTCGTAGCCTGCGATCATGCCGCACACGGCAATGCGCGCAAAGGCGTTGGTGCGCAGCATCACCGCGTCGAGCACCATGCCACCCACGTTCTCAAAGTGCCCGTCGATGCCGTTGGGGCACGCCTCGCGCAAGGCTTTGGACAGGGACAGGTAGTCGCCGTGTTGCTTGTAGTCGATGCAGGCGTCAAAGCCCAAGCGCTTGACCACGTAGTCGCATTTGTCCGGTCCACCCGCAATGCCCACCACCCGGCACCCACGTGCTTTGGCCAAGGCGCCATAGGCGCTGCCCACGGCCCCACTGGCCGCACTCACGGTGACGGTTTCACCCGCTTGAGGCGCGATGATTTTGACCAAGCCATACCAAGCGGTGACGCCTGGCATGCCCACCGCACCCAGGTAGTGGCTCAAAGGCACATGGGTGGTGTCGACGCGGCGCAGCAAGCCCGGCGCATGGCCATCGACCACGCTGTAGAGTTGCCAACCGCCCATGCCGACCACCGTGTCCCCCACCTTGAATTTGGGGTGGCGGCTCTCCACCACCACGCCAGCCGTGCCGCCAATCATCACCTCACCCAAAGGCTGCGGTGCGGCGTAGCTCTTGCTGTCGTTCATGCGGCCACGCATGTAGGGGTCTAGGCTCAAGTAGTGGTGCTGCACCAGCACCTGGCCGTCCTGCAAGGGCGGCGTGTCCGCTTGAATGAGCTTGAAGTTGTCAACGCTGGCGTGCGCCGCTGGCCGGTTGTCCAGCACGATCGATTGGTTCAAAGGCATGGGGGGTGTTGTGTCGATCAGTCGGTGGAGAGTTCTGAAATTTGCGTGCCAATCCCCTTGGCTTTGGGCACGTACTTGAAGGTGCCTGTGGCATGCGCGCAAATTTGTCCTTGCGCGTCATACACCGTGCCTTCTGTGAACGCCATGTTGCGGGTGCGGTGGATCAAGCGTCCCTTGGATGTCAAGGTGCCAGAAGCGGGGTTCATGAAGGTGGTTTTCATCTCGATGGTGATGACCCCAGAGGTTTTGTCCACACTGCGGGCTGCGGTGGCCAAGGTCACATCCAACAGGGTCATCAGCGCGCCGCCATGGGTCACGTTGAAAGAGTTCATGTGCTCAGGCTCGGGGGAAAAACGCAGCTCGGATTGACCGTCCTCGAAAAAGACCATCTCGAACCCGAGGTGCTCGACAAAGGGAATGTAGGCGCCAAAACTTTCTTGCATGGCCACGGCTCACAACACTTCAAAAATGCCGGCGGCGCCCATGCCGCCGCCAATGCACATGGTCACCGCCACGCGCTTGGCACCACGGCGTTTGCCTTCGATCAATGCGTGGCCGGTCAAGCGTTGACCGCTCATGCCGTAAGGATGCCCCAGGGCAATGGCGCCGCCATTCACGTTCAAGCGGTCGTTCGGAATACCCAACTTGTCGCGGCAGTACAGCACTTGCACGGCAAAGGCTTCGTTGAGTTCCCACAGGTCAATGTCATTCACAGTCAGCCCCAAGCGCTTGAGCACTTTGGGGATGGCAAAGACAGGGCCAATGCCCATCTCATCGGGCTCACAGCCTGCCACTGCAAAGCCGAGGAAACGCCC
>CANCUP010000079.1 GCA_947381325.1 Comamonadaceae bacterium | reverse complement strand
CCCGGACGGTTTTCCACCACCACCGACTGGCCAAACTTGTCAGCCAAGCCAGGGGTGAGCTTGCGCGCAAACACATCCACCGCGCTGCCAGGGCCTGCGGGTTCGATGATGCGCACGGTTTTGCTCGGGTAGTTTTGCGCCCACGCGGTGTGCAGCAACAGGCCACATGACACGGCCAGACAGAGTTGTTTCAACGACATCACATCGATCTCCTCGAAGGTTCAACAGATTCAGTGGGCACGCGCTTCGACGCGGTGCATGAAGTCGGCCAGTGCTTGTGCCAGCTCGGGCTCTTGCTCAGACCAGGCTGAGAACGGCAGCAGCGGCACGTCTTGGTCTTCGATGGGCAGGTTGTACAACTCGCTGCCAGGAATCAACTCGGCCGCGGCCATGCCATTGACCGATGCATGCGTGTTGTCGTTGCCCGGCACCACCAAGGTCGGCACTTGGATGGAGCGCAGCGCCTCATCGGTCATGCCCAACACAGGTTTGCGGGGCCCTTGCAAAAAGATGTCGAGCCAATGGCTCATGACCCGGATGTAATGGGCCGGGTCCATGTTCATCAGGTAGTCCAAGTTTTTCGGGTTGGCCTTGATGCGCTCTTGGTATTGCTCGGTGGCGCACACCGCCGCCATGCCGCCTTCTTGGGCTGCGCGGATGAACTGCTTGTAGTACATCTCGGGCAAGCGTCCGGCTGCAAAGTCACCGCCGGTGATGCGCATCAGCAGCAGGCCTTTGACATCTTTGGCGTGACGCAAATACACCAGCATGGACATGCGTGCGCCCGATGAGGTGCCACCAATGTAGGCGGGCAGGGCCTTGAGGTGGCCCAGCAAGGCGATCAAATCGTCGGCGGCAATTTCTTCTTCGCCTTCTTGGCCTTCAATCACCACGTCGGAAGCGCCGGTGTTGCGTCGGTCATGCAGCACCACGCGAAAGCCTTTGGCCGCGAGTTTGTGCGCGAAGGGAATGAACTCGGCGTAGCCGCGACGCCCGCCCGTGGTCAAGGCCACGTAGGGGCCGCTGTCGCCCACCACCTCATAGTTCATGTGGAAGCCACGGATATTCAAAATAGGCATGCTGTGTTCGCTCGGTCAAAAGATGCGAGAGTGTCCATGAAATCAAACGCCGCCGTGTCGCCTACGTGGCACGCTCAGAGCTTGCCGGTATCAAGGCCTGCTTTGCGGTACAGCGCTTCGATGTGCTCACGGACTTCGGGCGGCGTGGCGTCGTTTTCTGCGCGGTGTGCCCAGCCCACTTTTTCGCGTGCATGAATGGCCATGACCTCGTCTTGGTCAGAGGTGCCACCACTCACGCCATAGGCGCCGACCATCTCGTCGCCTTTGAAGATGGGCGCACAACCGCCCGACACCACCACCTTGCCACCTGTGAAGATGGAGGCATTGATCAGCATTTGCGGGTTGCGCTCCTTGAACCATTGCTGGATCGCCAAGCCATCTGGAAAACGCGGGCTCATGGAGCGAAACGCGGCCACGGTGAAGGCTTTGCTGGTGGCAATGTCGGGGGTGATGAATCCGGCGTCGTCCATGCGCTCAAGCGCCAGCAAATGGCCCTCGGCGTTGACCACAGCAATGGCCACTGGCACTTTCATCTCCAGCGCTTTGGCCGACACGGCTTGGATGAATTCGCGGCATTCTGCAATTTTGAGTTTGGGCATTTTGTGTGAGAGAGTGGAGGGGTTGAAAAATTATTCTAGGATCGTAGTGACAACCACCACGCAGAGAGACAACATGATTACCCTGAGACATCACCTTGGCGACACCACACGCCGCGCATGCATGGTCACCCTTGGTCTGGTCTGTGCCGCCAGTGCTTGGGGGCAGACCGGTTTTCCAACCAAGCCCATCAAACTTGTGGTGGGTTTTCCCAGTGGCAGCTCAGCCGACGTGACCGCGCGCATTTTGGCGCGCAAACTCGGCGACACCTTGGGCCAAGCGGTCGTGGTGGAGAACAAGCCCGGTGCCAGCAGCAACATCGCCACCGAAGGCGTGGTGCGTGCGCCCGCCGATGGCTACACCTTGTTGTTGGGGTCGGTGGCCAACACCATCAATGCGGGCATGGGCAAGGCATTGCCCTTCAGCTTTGCGAATGATTTGGCGCCCATCACCTTGGTGACCAGCTTGCCCAACATCTTGGTGGTGCATCCCTCGTTGGGTGTGAACACGGTGCAATAGCTGGTGGCTTTGGCCAAAACCAAACCAGGTGCGATCGACTATGCGTCGTCTGGCAACGGCACCTCACCGCATTTGTCGGGCGAGTTGTTCAATCTGATGGCGGGCGTCAAGCTCAGCCACGTGCCCTACAAAGGCAGCTCCCAAGCCATGACCGATGTGCTCTCGGGGTTGGTGCCGGTGATGTTTGCGCCAGCGTCCACCGCGCTGCCGCACATCCAAAGCGGCGCCCTCAAAGCCTTGGCAGTGACCAGTGCGCAACGCTCGGCCATCGCGCCCAAGTTGCCCACCATCAGCGAGTCGGGCTTGAGCGGTTATGAAACCTCGGTCTGGTTTGGTGTGCTGGCGCCACAGGCCACGCCACGCGACATTCAAGACAAGTTGTCGCAGGCCATCAACCAGTCCATCACCACGCCCGAGGTCAAGCAGCAGCTCTTGAGCCAAGGCATCGATGCCTTGGGCGGCAGCCGTGCCGACTTTGCCAAATACATGGCGACAGAAACTGACAAGTGGGAAAAACTCATCAAAGCGTCAGGCGCCAAATTTGACTGATGCGCGAGGGCCCAGAGCGCTACTACACATCCAGCATCGGTCGCATGCGACGCACAGGCACAAAGCGCCAGCGCCCCACATAGCAGGCCACACAGGCACTGGCCAGGCCCCAGCACAGTGTGATCAGCATCGGGGTCCACCAGTTGCCTTCAAACGCATGGAACATGCAGGCTTTGACGCCCATGACCACCCAGGTCATGGGCAACCAAGGGCTGAGTTGGGCGTACAAACTGCCACTGAGTTCGACCGGCAAAAAGCCACCTGAGGCCGAGACCTGCAAGGCCAAAAACAACATGGCCATGGCCTTGCCGGCATCGCCAAAAGCGCGGGTCAAGGCGTAGACGATGCACACAAAGGTCAGCGATGCAAGGGCCAGCATGCCCGCGAGCAGTAGCGGGTGTTCAATGGCGATGCCCAGCACCACTTGCAACGTGAACAGCACGCCTGCGGCTTGCAGCAGCGACACGGTCGCTGGCACCGCCACCTTGCCTGCAAACCGAGCCCACGGCGAGAACCCTTGGGCGAAACGGGGCAGCAAACGCAGGTGCACCAAAAATGCGGCAATGCCCGCGCCCAGCCACAGGGCCACCGGAATGATGTTGGGGGCAAAGCCGCTGCCGTGGTTGGCCACTTGGGCATCCACCTCCAAAATGGGCGTCACCGAGTGGGCCAGGCCTTCGGCGCTGCCTTCGATCGAGCCCACCGAGCTGGGCAGCTCTTGGGTCATCAAGTCAATGCCCGCCGACAGGTAGTGCGAACCCTCGCGCAGACGTTGCAAACCCTCGTGCAACTGGGTGTTGCCACGGTTGACGTCACCGGCGCCTTGGCGCAGCTGCTCAAGCTGGTTGTCTTCGGGCAGCTTGCTGGTCATGCTGCGCAAGTTGGCCCGCAGTTCGCGCACGCCAAACGTCAGGGTGCGCACCTTGGTGCTGAGTGTGTCGGCGCCTTGGCTGAGTTTTTGTTGACCTTCTTGCGCTTGCACCAGCCCCAAGTCCAATTGCTCGGCGCCTAAGCGCACACGGTCTAAGCCATCAGAGACCGAGGCGGGCACGAACAAACTGTTTTCGGTTTCTGCTTTGAAGGCGCCCACACTTTGCGCCATGCGTTGGCTGCCCAAGCGAATCTCTTGCAGGCCTTTGTCCAGCTCTTGGTGACCTGCGGCCAGGGCTTCGGCCCCGATGCGCAGGCTGCGCACATCATCCACGGGGGGCAAGCCCGCTTCCATGGCGCGTATGCCGGCGCCAAGTTGCGCGGTGCCATCGGCCAAGCGTTGCACACCGTCTTGCAAGCGCCCACTGCCTTGACGCACGCTGAGACCGCTGGTCTCGGCTTTGCTCGCGCCTTTGGCCAGTTCCAAGGCGCCAGTGCGCAACTGGGTCATGCCGTCGCGCAGGCGATCCACGCGCTCTTGCGACCCCGCACTGGCCGTGAGCACCAAAGACCAGCGCTGTTCATTCAAGGTCTGGTTGACTTCTTCACCCAAGGCCTTCGCAAACTGCGAGGCCAGCACCGAGCTTTCGTAGTTGTTGCCCGCAGAGGTGTAGACCACCAAGCGCCCTTGGCCCGCTTGCAAACCTGGCACCGCGTTGGCGCTGAAGTCGGGCGGGATGATGAGCGCAAAGGCCAGCTTGCCTTGCCGCACCTGCTGGCGAGCCTGGGCTTCGGTGCTGAAGCTTTGGTAGCCGAGTTGTTTCTTGGCTTGCAAACCGATGATCAGGTCATTGCCGATGTTGAGGGTTTTTTCTTGGTAGGTGAACCCCGTGTCCAAATTCACCAAGCCCACCGGCAGTGCGGTGGCGCGGGCCGAGGGGTCCCACACGCTGGAGAGGTAAATCAGCAGGTAAATCGAGGGAATCAGCACCACCACCAGGGCCGCCCACATCAGCTTGCGATGGCGCCAGTACACACCGAACTCAAGCTGAGCCACTTGGCGCGATTGCGCACACCAGACGTTCCAGTGATGGCGCAAACGGAGGGTGAATTGGGTGAGATACATATAGATTTGCCATGCTATCAGTTGCGCCATGGCCGCGCCAAATACCCACAGACCGATCCGTCTGTCCGCCACAGTGGCCCGTTTGCAGAGTCGCCCAGCTGTCTCATTGGCGCTCAGAGGTGCTTGTGTTGGCTCACAATGGCCTCTTTTGAACTCAGCGCATGCATTCCAACCCACACCCCGCCTTGCCGCTTGCAGGCATCAAAGTTCTGGATTTGACCCGTGCGTTGGCAGGTCCTTTTTGCACCATGATCTTGGGCGACTTTGGGGCCGACATCATCAAGGTGGAGCCGCTTGACGGCGACATGATTCGCCTGTGGGGCCCTTTTGACCGAGGCACCAGTGCGTATTACCTGAGTGGCAACCGCAACAAGCGGGGCATGGCCTTGGACTTTCGCCATCCCGATGCCGCGGCCGTGTTGCTGGCCATGGTCAAGCAGTGCGATGTGGTGGTGGAAAACTTCAAGCCCGGCACCATGGAGCTCTTGGGCTTGGGCTATGACACGCTGTCCAAGCTGTGCCCTCAATTGGTCTACGTCAGCGTCACCGGGTTTGGCAAAGACGGCCCGGCCGGTGGGCAGCCGGGTTTTGACCAAATCGCCCAAGGCTATTCGGGTTTGATGAGCGTCACCGGTTCCCCCGAGTCAGGGCCGACCCGCGTGGGTGTGGCCATCGGCGACCAAACCTCGGGCATGTGGGCGGCGCTCGGCGCGCTGGCAGCGTTGATGCAACGCCACACCTCGGGTGTGGGGCAGCGGGTGGACACCTCGCTGCTGGCGGGCTTGGTGGGCTTGCTGAGTGTGCAAGGACAGCGCTATTTGAGCCTGGGTGACATCCCAGGCTTGGCCGGCAACACGCACCCGGTGATTGCGCCCTATGGCGTTTTTCAAACCTCGGATGGCCCGCTCAACATTGCGCCGGCGACCAGTGAGATGTGGCTCAAGTTGTGCGGCTTGTTGGGGTCTTCCGAGTGGGCCACCGACCCCAGGTTCATCAACAACGAAGTGCGCATTGCACACCGTCACGAACTCAAGCAGGCGATTGAAGACAAATTGCGCCACCACACCCGCAGCCACTGGACAAGCTTGTTCTTGGCCGCAGGCATTCCGGCAGGCCCCATCAACAACATGGCCGATGTGTTTGCCGATGCGCAAGTGCAGCACCTCGGCCTGGTGGAAGAGGTGGAGCACGCGAGCCTTGGCATGATCCAGCAAGTGGGCAGCCCGGTGCGCATGGACAACTTGCAGGGCCACAGCATTCGCCGTGCGCCGCCTGTGTTGGGTCAGCACACCCGAGAGATTTTGTTGGAGATGGGTTGGAGCCCCGGTGACATCACCGATCTGCTCGAACGCCGCGTTGTATTGCAATCGAACACCCAGGAGACCGCCACATGAAAAAACCTCTGTCACGCCGCTGGGCCATGACCTGTCTTGCCACCTGCCTTGGGCTGGCCAGCTTGAATGCAGTGGCGCAAGAGTACCCCTCGCGTCAGCCGGTACGCTTCATCGTGACTTTCGCCGTCGGCGGTGGCTCCGACACCATCGCGCGGTCTTTGAACACCAAGCTCGGCGAGGTGTTGGGACAAACCGTGATCGTTGAGAACAAAGCGGGTGCAGGCGGGGCGATTGCCACCGACTACGTGGCCAAAGCACAGCCCGATGGCTACAACATTTTGTTCACTGTGTCGTCGCACAGCATCAACCAAGCGCTGATGACCAATTTGCCTTTCAACACCGAGCGAGATTTACGCGGTGTGACCCTGATTGGTGCCTTGCCCCAAGTGTTGGCGGTTCACCCGTCGGTACCCGCCAACAACTTGCAAGAGTGGTTGGCCTTGGGGCGCAAAGACCCACGCTTCAAGCAGTACGCCACGGGCGGCGTCGGCTCTCCGGGGCATTTCGCCGGCGGCTTGTTGCAGTCGATGGCCAAAGAGCCGCTGGACCATATCCCCTACAAAGGTGCAGGACCGGCGTTGTCGGATGTCATGAGCAACCAAGTGCCTGCGGTGCTGGGCACCTTGAGCGGCGCCATGGCGCACATCAAAAACGGCAAGCTCAAGGCGATTGCCATCACCTCGTCGCAGCGCACGCCCTTGCTGCCCGATGTGCAAACCATCGCCGAGTCGGGTATTGCAGGCTACGAGTCAGACACGTGGATAGGCACCTTTGTGCCCAAGAACACGCCCGAGGCCGTGGTGCAAAAAATTCACAAAGCCACGCTCCAAGCCCTGAGCGACCCAGGCGTCAAAGCGCGCATTGACAGTTTGGCCGGGCGCATCATTGGGGGTAGCTCCGCCGAGTTGGATGCGCTGGTTTCGCGTGAAATCAAACAGTTCACGCAAGTCGTGAAAGAGCAAGGGATCAAGCCTGAATGACGACGACTGATCCCAGCGCTCCGCAGCTCAGTCTGTCGGGCGTTCGAGCCACCATCACGCTGTCGCGCCCGGATGAACACAACCGGATTGACCCCGCGGACATTCCCCACCTGATGCGATGCCTCGATGCGGTGGAGCGCCAAAAAGACCTGCGTGTGCTGGTGATCACCGGCACGGGCTCGCGCACGTTTTCTTCGGGCTACACCCTCACGGCCATCTTGACCCACTTGGACAGCAGCTTCGAAGACTTGTTGGACCGCTTGGAAAATTTCCCCTTGCCCACCCTGTGTGCGCTGAATGGCAGCGTCTATGGTGGCGGCACCGATTTGGCCTTGTGCTGCGACTTTCGCATCGGTGTGAAGGGCTCGCGCATGTTTGTGCCGGCGGCGCGTTTTGGCTTGCACTATTACCCGGGTGGCCTGCGCCGCTTCACCAGCCGATTGGGACCGGGGGCCACCAAAAAAATCTTCCTCACCTGCTTGCCTTTGCACGACGAGGAAATGTTGCGGGTGGGCTTTTTGACCGAACTCGTGCCGGCCGAAGAGCTTGCGGCCAGCGTGGAGACTTATGTGCAAGCGTTGACAGAGGCCGAGCCCAGCGTGGTGTTGTCGATGAAGCGGCACATCGACCGGTTGGCGCTCGGTGATTCAGACCCATCGCTGGGGCAGCACGACTACCAGGCCTCTTTGCGATCTGAAGAATTGGCCCACCGCTTGGCCGAGGTGCGGCCAGTGCGGCGTTAGGCGACCAGGCCTGCGACCCCTGCGGTTTTCAGCCACAGCACGGCCAAACCCGCCAGCGCCAACAGCGCCAATGCCAAAAGCCAGCGCATGCGGCTTTGCAAGCGGTCCACCCGCTGCACCAAGTTTTGGTTTTGTTGCGCCAGCGTGTTGATCAGCTCGGTGGCTGAGACCAGCTGCGCCGCCAATTGCTGTTGTCCTTGGCTCAAACCTGCCAACTCGGCGTGCAGTTGTTCGAGCTCGGTGGAGGGCGTGATGTCTTGTGTGGGCGATGCTGAGTCCGGTGCGGCGTCGATGCCGGCTTTTTTGGCCACACGGTCCCACAAACCTTTGGCACCTTCAGCCACCTTGGGGGCGTTGCTGATCACGTCCGACCAGGGAACGCTTTGAATCGCTTTGAGCCAACCGATCGCCATCTTGTCTGCCTTTCAATTGTTAAACCGCGTGCATAGGGCCTGCCATGTCGGGTGAGGTGTGAAGTCTAGAGGCAATCGGCGCAGGCTCAAGTCGCCAAGAAAGATGCTTGGCACACCTGCGGCCCGGTCGTGTTTGCAGCATCAAGCACTGCTTTGGCGCTTTCATGAACCAACTTGGGAGGCGCTTGCACCAAGATAGCATGGCGAGCGCCGTATGAACCTGACTTGGAATGGTTATGACAACGACGACAAGAACTGCTGCAACTCTGCGGTTTGCGGGTTGGCAAACAAGGTGTCGGGCGCGCCCACTTCATGCACCAGACCTTGGTGCATGAAGACCACGCGGTCGCTGACCTTACGGGCAAAGTTCATCTCGTGGGTGACCATCAACAAGGTCATGCCTTCTTGCGCCAACGACTCCACCACCGCCAACACCTCACCCACCAACTCGGGGTCAAGGGCGGAGGTGATTTCGTCGCACAACAAAATGCCAGGTGCCATGGCCAGGGCGCGTGCAATGGCCACGCGTTGTTGTTGGCCACCGGAGAGTTGTTCGGGAAATGCGTTCAACTTGTCTGACAAGCCCACCCGTGCCAACAAGCGATGCGCGGTGGCTTGCAACTCAGGCTTGGGCGTCTTCTTGACCAAGCCAGGTGCCAGCATGATGTTGTCGCCCACGCTCAGGTGGGGAAACAGGTTGAAGGACTGAAAAATCATGCCCACCTGCTGGCGCAAAGCGCGCATGCCCGCTGCGTCGTCGTAGACCAAGGCTTGGCCTTGCACGGTGAGCGTGCCGTGTTGAAACACCTCCAAGCCGTTGATGCAACGCAGCAGGGTGCTTTTGCCCGAACCGCTTTTGCCAATGATGGCGATCACTTCACCCGCTTGGACTTGCAGGTCAATGCCCTTGAGCACCTCGTGGGTGCCATAGGACTTGCGCAAGCCCTGGATGTTGACGGCCAAAGGCGCATGGGGGTCAGCGTGTGACATGGAGCTTGCTTTCTAGAACACGTGAGTACAGGCTGATGGGGTAGCACAGGGCGAAGTACAACAAGGCCACACAGCTGTAGACGATGAACGGTTTGAAGGTGGCATTGGTGATCATGGTGCCGGCCTTGGTGAGTTCGATGAAGCCAATCACCGACGCAAGCGCGGTGCCTTTGACCACTTGCACCAAAAAGCCCACCGTGGGTGCCACGGCCACGCGCGCCGCTTGCGGCAAGATGACCCAGCGCAACTGCTCGCCAAAACTCAGCGCCAGGCTTTGTGCCGCCTCCCATTGGCCTTTTGGAATGGCGCGCACGCAGCCATGCCAGATCTCGGCCAAAAAGGCGCTGCTGTAGAGCGTCAGCGCCACCGCAGCGGCGCTCCAGGCCGAGGTCTCAAAGCCCAGCAGCGCCATGCCAAAGTAGGCCAAGAACAACTGCATCAGCAAGGGTGTGCCTTGGAACACCTGCACATAGGCCGACACGCCAACACGCAAGGCTTTGCTGTGGGTGGTGCGCAGCACCAACAGCAACAGGCCCACCAGCCCGCCGCCCACGAAAGCGATCAGCGACAGCACCACGGTCCAGCGCGCTGCCAGCAGCAGGTTGCGCACGATGTCCCAGAGCGAGAACTCAACCATGGCGGCCTCCAAAAATGAAGCGTTCGCCCAACTGGTTGAGCGCCCAGCGCACGGCGCCAGACAACAGCAGGTAAATCACGGTGGCCACAATGAAGGCCTCAAAGGCGCGGAAGTTGCGGCTTTGAATCAGGTTGGCCGCAAAGCTGAGTTCTTCGGTAGAAATTTGCCCACACACCGCCGAGCCCAGCATGACGATGATGATTTGACTCACCAGCGCGGGCCACACGCGTTGCAGGGCGGGCGGCAGAACCACCCAGACAAAGGTTTGCAAGCGTGTCAGCGCCAAGCTGTAGGCCGCCTCGATGTGGCCGGGCGGTGTGGCTTGAATGCCTGCGCGCACGATCTCGCTGGCGTAAGCCCCGAGGTTGAGCACCATGGCGATCACCGAGGCCCATTCGGGCGTGAGCCGCATGCCCATGGCGGGCAAGCCAAAGAAGATGAAAAACAGCTGAACAATGAACGGCGTGTTGCGAAACAGCTCCACATACAGCCCCGCCAGTGCGCGGCCCCACACCCCGCCTTGGGTGCGCACCCAAGCGCAGCCCACACCCAACAAACCGCCGAGGAGGGCTGAGATGGCTGTCAGCCCCAGCGTCCAAGCCACGCCTTTGGCCAGCAGCGGCCACTGCGACAAGACGGCGGCAAAGTCGAGTTCAATCTGCATGCGAACTCAGGTGTCACTCAGGCAGCTGGCCAGCGGCACGACCGAGCCACTTCTGTGCCATTTTTTCAATGTCGCCAGATTTCTTGGCCTCAGCAATGATGGCGTTGACCTTCAAGCGCAGCGCGTCTTCGCCCTTGGCCACGCCAATGAAGTTGGGGCTGTCTTTGAGCAAGAGCTTGTACTCGGCACCCAGCTGCGGGTTGCGCTGCATCATGTTGCCCGCCACCGAGGCGCCGGTGGCGACCAGCTGGGTTTGACCCGAGACAAAGGCCGACACGGTGGCGTTGTTGTCTTCAAAGCGTTTGATGTCAGCGCTGGCCGGGGCCACCTTGGTGAGCTCTTGGTCCTCCAGCGCGCCGCGTGTCACCGCAATGCTTTTGCCCGCTAAGTCGTTCATGCTCTTGATCGCCAATGATTTGCTGGCAAACAAGGCTTGGAAGTAGGGTGAGTAAGCCGCTGTGAAGTCGATCACTTTTTCACGGTCAGGGTTTTTGCCCAAGGTCGAGATCACCAAATCGGCTTTTTTGGTCTGCAAATACGCAATGCGGTTGGCGCTGCTCACGGGCAGCAATTCAATGCCCACCCCCATCTTGGCGGCGATGTAGTTGGCCATGTCGATGTCCAAGCCTTGGGGCTTGAGGTCGATGCCGACAAAGCCGTAGGGTGGAAAGTCGGTGGGGATGGCAATCTTGATGAGCTTGGTTTTTTGAATGTTCTCCAGCGCCGACTGTGCGCTGGCTGCACCCACCATTGCGCCCAAGCACAACGAGGTCGAGATGGACAGCAGCAATCGTTTTGAAATCTTCATGGATTTTTTCCTTGTTAAAGATGAGGTGGGGAGATCGCCATGTGTGCCATGGACTTGAAATTTGACTAGCGAATAACGTGCCATCTTCTAGGCTTTACCCCGATGTTTGTGGCATGGGTGGACTTTAGCGCGTCTCTAAACCTGTTAAATTGCACGCCGTTCACCACCTACAACGACCTAGGCGATGTCGATGCTTCGTATTCTCAAAACGGCTGCTGTGCTGTCTAGCCTGAGGGCCAAAATGGCCATGGCCCATCCAACCGTCAAGCTGGCGGCTTGGGTGAAATTGACCGGCACGGGCACCATCCCGTTCACAAAAAATAAGGCGATCTGTGTCTGATCAGAAATTCGTTTTGGCCGGTGTCATGGGTTGGCCCGTGGCGCACTCGCGTTCGCCCGTGATCCACAACCACTGGATTGCCCAGTATGGGTTGCGCGGTGCCTACGCCTTGTTACCTGTTCACCCCGACAAGTTGGCGGATGCCATCCGTGGCTTGCCCGCTTTGGGCTTTGCCGGTTGCAACATCACCATTCCTCACAAAGTCAACGCCATGGCCATGATCGACGTGGTGGACCCGGTGGCCCAGCGCATGGGCGCCATCAACACCATCGTCGTGCAAGCCGATGGCAGCTTGCATGGCTTCAACAGCGATGGCTTTGGCTACATCCAAAGCCTGCGCGATGCCAAACCCGATTGGCGTGCAGATGCTGGTCCTGCGCTGGTGTTGGGCGCAGGTGGCGCGGCCCGGGCGGTGGTGCTGAGTTTGCTCGATGAAGGTGCCCCGGAAGTACGGCTGGTCAACCGCACGCGCGGCAAAGCCGACGAGCTCGCAGCCTTGTTGGGCGCGCGTGTCAAGGTGTACGACTGGCGTGAGCGCAACGAGGCCATGGACGGTGTGGCCTTGTTGGTCAACACCACCAACCAAGGCATGCACGGCCAGCCTGGGCTGGATGTGCAACTGGATGCCTTGCCTGCCAATGCCTTGATTTCGGATGCGATTTACATCCCGCTGGAGACGCCGCTGCTGGCCGCAGCCCGTGCGCGGGGCCACATCACGGTCAACGGCTTGGGCATGTTGCTCAACCAGGCCCGTCCCGCGTTTCATGGGTGGTTTGGCATCTTGCCCGAGATCACGCCAGCTTTGCACCAAGCCATTGCCGCCACCTTCTGAGGGGGCGTGTCAACCTGACACGCCTGTCCATCCGTCGGCTCCCTGCCTGTGTGTCGTCACGGGCAGGCCAGTTGCATCAGCCGCAAGTTGCGGTCTTGGTCTGAGTAGATCGGCTTTTTTTGAAACTGCTTGGAGAAGTCTGAGTTGTCGTCCTCAATCACTTTGTCATTGCTTTTGTAGCTGATGATGGGGAACTTGCCTGCTGTGTCGGCGTAAAACACACGGCTTTTGAGTTGCACAGTTTTGTCTTTGCAATCGAATTCAAACGACGACTGTTCGGACGAAAACTTCACCAAACTCACCACCTTGCCCTTGATCTTGGGGTCGTAAAAGGGCACACGGTGGGGCACAGAAAAAGCTGAGAAGGTTTTGACGGTGGTGGCTTTGCCCTGCGGGGTGATGGCCGAGTCGTAGTACTCGTCCGACGTGCCGTTGGCGCTGTTGAAATACACCCAGGCTGCGCCCGCCATGGGCGACATCAGCAAAGCAGCAAGTAGCAGGGTAATTTTTGTCATGGTGTGTGAGAAATTCTAAGGAGGCTGCGTGTCTAGGGAATCCCCTAGCCGAAGGCCTTCCCATGATCGGTAGCATGCTTACGAATTTACACCCACTGCCATCTGCCCATGTCTGAGTCTCGCCATCCCACCTCATCACACTATTTTTTGGAGGGCTTGAACGATTTAGGCATCGACTACATCTTCTCAAACTTTGGCACCGACCATGTGTCGTTGATCGAGGCCTTGGCCGAATGGGACCAACAAGGCAAAGCCCATGCCCAAGTGATGTTGTGCCCGCACGAGAACGTGGCCATCCACATGGCCGCAGGTTTTGCGGCTGTCACTGGGCGTGGTCAAGCGGTGATGGTGCATGTGGACGCGGGCACGGCCAACGCCGCCATGGGCATGCACAACATGTTTCGGGGGCGTTTGCCGGTGATGCTGATGGCTGGCAAGGCACCGTTCACCGTGCATGGTGAGCTCGAAGGCTCACGCGACAACTATGTGCACTTTGTGCAAGACCCGTTCGACATCGCCAGCCTGGTGCGCTCGTATGTGAAGTGGGAATACAACCTGCCCACCGGCGTGACCACCAAAGAGGTGCTGCG
>CANCUP010000078.1 GCA_947381325.1 Comamonadaceae bacterium | reverse complement strand
CACCAACATGCCCCGCACAGGCAAGCCATCAAATAAAAATTTATGCAGTTGTGTCATCCAGCGATTTTCTTCAGTCCCAGCTTGTGGCGCTGGGCGTTGTCAATGTAGTGCTGCGCACTGCGGCGCAGTCCTGCGATTTGCTCTGGACTCAGCTGGCGCACCACCTTAGCGGGGCTGCCCAGGATCATTGAACCATCAGGGAACTCTTTACCCTCGGTCACCAACGAGCCCGCACCGACCAAACAGTTTTTGCCAATCTTGGCACCATTGAGCACGATGGCCCCAATGCCAATCAACGATTCGTCGCCAACGGTGCAACCATGCAGTTGCACCATATGGCCCACCGTCACGTGCTTGCCTAGGGTTAAAGGCATCCCCACATCGGCATGCAGCACGCTACCGTCTTGCACGTTACTGCCTTCACCGATGGTGATCTTGTCCGAATCCCCTCGCACCACGCTGCTGTACCAGACGCTGCTGTGCGGCTCCATCACAACGTCACCCATCACTTGCGCGTTCTCGGCCACCCAAGCCGAGTCAGCCACCTGAGGCTTGAGCGCATCCAATTCATAAACAGCCATGACACATCCTTTGCATGTTTGGATAATTTCTACAATTGTAGGGATGCAGCTCAGATCCCATGCCCTCGAAGCCCTTTGTTTGGCACACCCACGTGACAAAGTGGACGCCGTTCAGACCTTGTGGAGAAACTCCGACAGCTGGGAACTGGATGCAAGGCAGAGGATCGCAGCGCCCCTAGGAGACGTTCTGCCAGGGCGCCCGCCAGCACCGCGCCTGGTGGCGCCCAAACAGGTGGTCACTCGTTCACCCTTCACGCCACAAGGGTTGGCAGGTTTGATCCATGCGGTGTGCCATATCGAGTTCAACGCCATCAACCTCGCATTGGATGCCGTATGGCGTTTCGAACTTATGCCCGAGAACTTTTACACCGACTGGATGCGGGTGGCCTTTGAGGAGTCACAACACTTTGAACTGCTTCACAGCTTGCTGCAAAGTTTGGGCTACCAGTACGGGGACTTTGATGCGCACGATGGCTTATGGCAGATGTGCGAAAAAACAGCGGGCGATGTGTTGGCCCGCATGGCCTTGGTGCCGCGCACGCTTGAGGCACGCGGACTCGATGCCACGCCCCTGATTCAAAGCAAGCTGCGTAAAGCTGACAGTCCTGGCGCTTTGCGTGCGGTAGAGATTCTGGACGTGATCTTGCGGGACGAAGTCGGGCATGTGGCAATTGGCAACCACTGGTACCGCTGGTTATGTGCACAACGCGGGCTGGACCCTGTCACGCTGTATGGCGAATTGGTGCTGCGCTACGAAGCACCTCGGCTCAAGCCACCGTTCAATACCGAAGCTCGTCAAAGAGCAGGCTTTACCGATACCGAACTGAACTATCTGCTGGGGTGAACACACCCAACGTCAGCCACGCGGGTGGTGTGCCGCATGCAAGGTTTTGAGGCGCTCGCGCGCAATGTGCGTGTAGATGGTGGTGGTTGAAATATCGGCATGGCCGAGCAACAGCTGCACGGCACGCAAATCGGCACCGTGGTTGAGCAAATGGGTCGCAAACGCGTGGCGCAGGGTATGCGGCGACAACGGCAATTGCACGCCGGCCAACACGGCATAGCGTTTGATCAGTTGCCAAAACATCACCCGTGTCATGGCTTCGCCGGCATGCTGGCCGCGCACCGTGACAAACAAAGCATCGGTCTGGTGCTGCTTGAGCAAAGCGGGACGTGCTTGAGTTAAGTAGCGTTGCAGCCATTCGCGGGCCACTTCACCAAACGGCACCAAGCGTTCTTTGCTGCCTTTGCCCATGACACGCAACACGCCTTCGTTGAGTCCGACATGCAAGGTTTTGAGCCCCACCAATTCGCTCACACGCAAGCCACTGGCGTAGAGCAACTCCATCATGGCTCGATCACGGACACCCAATGGCTTACCCACATCAGGGGCACTGAGCAATCGTTCCACATCGACTTCAGTCAAACTCTTGGGCACGCGCAAGGGCTGCTTGGCCGCCAGCAGCTTGAGTGTGGGGTCGACCGTCACCAAGCGCTCACGCAAAGCCCAACGGTAAAACCGCTTGAGCACCGTCAGTCGACGGTTGGCACTGGTGGCCTTGGTCTGGCTGTGGCGCGCCGCAAAGTAACCATGCAAGTCAAGCTCTTGGGCTTGCAACAAGGTAAGACTGCGCGCGCTCAACCACTGCGACAAGGCGCTCAAATCGCGTCGGTAGGCAGCCAGAGAATTGGCTGCCAGGCCATCCTCCAACCAAAGAGCATCGATGAAGGTATCGATCTGCTGATCCACAGCGGCCACAACCGATCTTTCAAGGGACAAATGCCCAGATTAATCGAGTGAGAGTTTTTGCTCAATCACCACGCGCTTGTAGACCTCGTATTCAGCCTTCATTTGGGCTGCAAATTGTTCTGGCGTGTTGGCCACAATCAATGAGCCCGTGTCTTCAATGCGTTTGCGCACGGCTGGGTCTTCGAGGGCTTTTTTCACGCCAGCACTGATTTTTTCCACGATGTCTTTGGGCAAGCCTTTGGGGCCGTAAATGCCGTAGTAAGCCATGCGGTTGACTGGCTCCAGGCCCACCTCTTTGAACGTGGGTACGTTGGGTAACACGGCCAGTCGCTGCGGCGCAGCCACCACGATGGGCACCAAACGGTTGTCTTTGATGAAGGGCAATGCCGAAGGCAAATTGTCAAAAATCATCGGCACTTGGCCCGCCACAGTGTCGTTGAGTGCCGGGCCGGCACCGCGGTAGGGAATGTGGGTGATGAACGTGTTGCTGAGGTTTTTGTACAACTCCATTTGCAAGTGGCCAATTCCCCCCGTACCCGACGAGGAGTAAGAGTACTTTCCGGGAGATCGTTTGACTTCGGCAACAAACCCTTTGTAGTCTTTGGCTGGAAAACTCGGGTGCACCGCAATGATGTTGGGCGTGGCTGCAATGTTGATGATGGCCGTGAAATCGGTCAAAGCGTTGTAGGGGATCTTAGTGTTGATGGCTGGATTGGCAGCCGTGGTGGACACGGTCGCAATTCCAAGTGAGTAGCCATCGGGGGCGGCCTTGGCTGTTTCATTGGCGCCGACCACGCCACCGCCACCGGCTTTGTTGACCACCACCACCGTTTGTCCAAGCACCTTACCCAAGGGTTCTGAGATCACGCGGGCGATGATGTCCGTCGTACCGCCAGGCGCAAAAGGCACCTGCAATTGGATAGGTCGGTTGGGATAAGCCTGTGCCATCACAGCAGAAGCTGCAAAACCTAATAAAAGACCTAGCCCGAGACGCTTGTTCATATCTCTACTCCTTGAGCAATACCAAAACATAGCCTGCATCGTATCCGCAACTTTGCCGGATAACGCATTGGGAGCGGTTATTCTTAGCGGGTGAATTACGCGCAACTGCTCTTCCCAGATTTCTCTTTGATTCTTTGCGGCTACCTGGTCTGCCGCTTCACAGCGCTCAACCGCACCGTGTGGGAGCAGGTTGAGAGCTTGGTGTACTTTTTTCTTTTTCCAGTCCTGTTGTTTCATTCCATCGTGCGCAGCCCACTGGACCTGAATGCGGCCTCTCACCTGATCATGGCCGGCCTGGCCTTGGGTGTCGGCAGCATCGGTTTGTCTTATGCCCTGCCCTGGATACCGCTGATCGGACGCCACATGGACCCACGGCTGCATGCGGCCAGTGCACAGGTGGGCTTTCGCTTTAACTCGTTTGTGGCGCTGGCTTTGGCCGACCGCATTGCGGGGCCTCAAGGCTTGCTGTTGATTGCGGTGTTGATTGGCGTCTGTGTGCCCCTCTTCAATATTGGTGCGATCTGGCCCATGGCCAAGCACGGGCAGCGGGGCTTTGTGCACGAGCTGTCACGTAACCCACTCGTCATCGCCACGGCCTCAGGCCTGCTTGCCAACATCTTAGGCTTGCATATTCCCAATTGGACCGAACCCACCTTGCAGCGCATTGGCGCTGCCTCACTGGCCTTGGGTCTGATGGCCGCAGGTGCAGGCATGCAGTTCGCTACGCTGGCGCAAGCCAAGACCTTAGGCCTTGCCCTTCTCGTCATACGTCACTTGCTCACCCCTCTCATGGCATGGGGGTTGTCCTATTGGTTTGCGCTCGACGCCACACAAACCAGTGTGCTGCTGGCCTTTTCTGCACTGCCTACCGCATCCAGTTGCTACGTTCTGGCCACACGTATGGGCTACAACGGGGCCTTTGTGGCAGGACTGGTGACACTTTCGACCTTGCTGGGCATGTTCAGTCTGCCGTTTGCCCTAGGGGTGTTGCGCTGAAACTGCTGCATTTTGTGGCACAATAATGCGTTTTGCGGAAAGTGCGTTGAAATAGGTTGACGTGGCTACCGCAGCTGAGAAGGAAGATCATGAAAGAAGGCATTCACCCTAACTACCGCGAAGTTTGCTTCGTGGACATGTCCAACGGTTTCAAGTTTGTGACCCGCTCGTGCGCCAACACCAAAGAAATGGTGAAGATGGACGATGGCCGCGAGCTGCCTTTGTTCAAGCTGGATACCACCAGCGAATCACACCCTTTCTACACAGGTACACAGAAATCTGTGGATAACATGGGTGGTCGCGTGGAACGTTTCCGCAACAAGTACGGCAAAACTGCCGCCAAGTAAGCCACTCGCTCACTTCCAAGAAGGCAGCCCGACAAGGTGCTGCCTTTTTTTATGACCGAAACCACCCCTGCCATCGTTGCCCAACACGCTGTTCGCCGCTTGCCACGCATAGCGATGTGGCTGTTTTGCTTGGCGTTTGTGGTGCCGGGCCTGTTTGGCCGTGAGCCTTGGAAAGGCAACGAAATCACGGCCTTTGGCCAAATGTTGGCCATGGTCAATGGCAGCAGCAGTTGGTTCATCCCCACGCTGTGGGGGCAGGCCCCGGATCTGGATGCCTTGCTGCCTTATTGGCTTGGCGCATGGGCCATTCAAGTCGCCCCGCATGGCATGTCCGCAGCGCTGGCTGTGCGCATCCCTTTTGCCATGCTGCTGGGATTGACCATGGCTGTCACTTGGCATGGGGCTTATTACTTGGCGCTCAGTCCTCAGGCACAGCCTGTGGCTTTTGCCTTCGGGGGCGAAGCCCAACCCAAAGATTACGCCTGCACCATGGCAGACGGGGCTTTGCTGGCCTTGATTGCCTGTCTTGGCTTAGCGCAGTTGTCGCATGAAGCCAGCCCTATCTTGGCGCAACTGGCATTTGTCAGTTGTGCGTTTTATGGTGTGGCCGCCCTACCCTATCACCCGCGTTACAGCCTGATCGCTTTAGGCATTGGCCTGTTGGGTTTGACCTTGAGCGGTGCACCAAGCTTTGCCTTGTTGATGGCTGCAGGCAGCGGTCTGTTGTGCTTGCTGGATCTTGAAAGTACTGCAACTGCCACAAGGCGGCGACATGCCATGTGGCTGGTCGGCATGGGAGTAACGGTTGCAGCCATTGCAAGCGCCTTAGATGTATGGCAATGGCGTCTGCAAACCCCGCACAACAACTGGGCCGAATGGCGCAGTGTTTTGCGCTTGTTGGCCTGGTTTACTTGGCCCGTCTGGCCATTGGCCTTGTGGACACTGTGGCGTTGGCGCGGGCACTGGACCTCTCTGCACTGGAGTCGCCATGTGGTGCTGCCCATGTGGTTTGCCGCATTGACGGTGGTGACTGCACTGTTCACCCCTTCTGCGGACCGCACGCTGCTGCTGGCACTTCCCCCTCTTGCCACCCTGGCCGCGTTTGCCTTGCCTACATTACGGCGTAGCATGAGCGCATTCATTGACTGGTTCACACTGCTGTTCTTCTCTGGCTGTGCCTTGGTCATATGGGTGGTTTGGATTGCCATGCAGACCGGATGGCCTGCACAACCGGCGGCCAACGTGGCGCGCCTAGCACCTGGGTTTGTTCCAAGTTTTGAAGGACTGTCCCTCTTAGCAGCCATCTCAGCCACGGCGGCTTGGGCTTGGCTGGTGCAGTGGCGAGTAGGCAAACACAGACATGCCTTATGGAAAAGCGTGGTTCTACCCGCCGGTGGTTCGGCCTTGTGCTGGCTGCTGCTGATGACCTTGTGGTTGCCACTGCTTGACTTTGCCCGCAGCTACAAACCCTGGGTGGCACAAATTCAAGTCGTGATGGCACGCGTCAGCAAGACTGCTCCGAATTGTTTGATGGTCTATGGGCTGGATGCAGGACAAATGACAGCGTTTCAGTACCACGGAGGGTTTGAGATCAGCCCCTTAGAAGGCAGCTTACATACCCAACATGCGAGTTGCGAATGGTTGCTTGTTGACAGCGATTTACGTCCCGGCTTGTCGCAGGTAGTGAGGCTCAGCGAATGGACACGCATCCAAACCATACGTCGTCCGTCTGACAACGACGAAGACGTGATCTTGTTCCATCGCAGACCATGAGTCGCGGTGAAGGAGCCATCATCGTGCGTCATGCAGGCACGGTGCTGGTGGGGCAATTGGCTGTGATGGCATTTGGTATCACTGACACCTTGGTGGCAGGACGTTTTGCCGATACGGCCCTGGCAGCGTTGTCGGTGGGATCTGCCACTTACATCACCGTACACATCACACTCATGGGCATGTTGCAAGCCTTGTTGCCGGTCTGGGCAGAGCTTCATGGTGCGGGTCAACACAGGGCAGTAGGGCAATCCGTTAGACAGGCGCTATATCTGTGCGCTCTGACCATGGTCGTTGGAATGGTAGCTTTGTTGTTACCAGGACCTCTGCTCAATTGGACGCAGGTGCCAGTTGCATTGCAACCCGAAGTGCGTGAATATTTAGCCATCGTTGCTTTAGGCTTGCCCGCTTCTTTGTTGTTTCGCATGTACGGGACCCTGAACCAAGCCCTTGGCAAGCCCCAACTGGTCACGTGGGTACAGGTGGGGGCGCTGGCCGTCAAAGTCCCACTCTCCGTCTTTTTGGTCTTGGGCATGCCAGGCTGGTTCGATCCCATGGGCTTGCCAGGTTGCGCATGGGCCACCCTAGTGGTCAACTACCTGATGCTGGCTTTGGCCATGTGGCTGCTCAAAACACAAGCTTTCTATCTCCCCTATCGCATCTGGTCACGCCTTGAACGACCTGTCTGGGCACAGCTCAAACGTTTTGTTCAACTGGGCCTGCCAAGCGGATTGGCAATTGGGGTGGAGGTAACCTCATTCACCTTGATGTCCTTGTTCATTTCGCGCTTAGGAGTGGTCGCCACAGCGAGCCACCAAATCGTCAGCAACATGGCCGCTGTGCTCTACATGGTGCCGTTGGCCTTGTCGATAGCCAGTAGCGCACGCGTGAGTTATTGGTTGGGTGCAGATGACATCCATCGCGCACGTCAAACCCTGCGGACAGGCCTGATGTGGGTGGTTGGCATGGGGTGTTTGTTGGCCGCACTGATCGGATGGCAACGCGATGCCATTGCTGATTGTTACACCTTGTCCCCGCAAGTCGCCGCACTGGCCAGCGACTTGTTGCTCTGGGTTGCGTTGTACCACTTGGCTGATTCGGTACAGGTCTTTTGTGTCTTCACTTTACGCAGCTATGGGGTTACCGTGCTGCCTTTGATGACCTACACCTTACTTCTTTGGGGTTTGGGCTTGGCAGGTGGTTATGTCGTAGCTTACGAACACCATGATTTTTTTAAATTCTCATGGATGATTTCAGAATCGCCAATTTCTTTTTGGCAAACCAGTAGCGTTGCCTTGGGGCTGACTGCACTGGTACTGATCAGCGTGTTGTGGCGCACAGGATTGAAATTTCGCTTGCAACGCTGACGACAGGGCAATTTCAATCTTTGCTCTGACGCCAACGCGCAGGGGGCAAAGTCAATGTAAAGCAAGACCCTTGACCCAGCACACTTTGAATTAACAATTGGCCATCATGACGTTGCAACACATGCTTAACAATCGCCAACCCCAGGCCCGTGCCTCCGGATTCGCGAGATCTGCTGCGGTCAACGCGGTAAAAACGTTCGGTCAATCGGGGCAAATGTTCGGCGGCGATGCCAGGCCCCGAGTCTTGAACTTTGAGCTCCAAACGGCCATCGGATTGGGCCTGAGCTGTCACCGAAATTCGTCCACCTGAAGGCGTGTAGCGCACCGCATTGCTGACCAAGTTCGAGAGCGCGCTTTGCAACTCACGCGGCTCACCCAATAAGACAGCATCAGACAAGTTGAGGTCCACCGAAAATGTCAAACTTTGCCGCGTATCGTTAGCGTCAAGCAAATCAGACAAGGCCTGCGCTTCTTGCTGGCAGGCAGACATGAGGTAAGACAGAGACAGACTTGCCTGATAGCCAGGGCTAGGGCTACCCTCTAGTCGTGACAAGGTCAGCAAGTCCTCCACCAAACTTTGCATGCGATGAGCCTGCATTGCCATCAAACCAAGATATCGACGCTGCTCTTGAGCACTCAAGGGCAAAGATTGCAAGGTTTCCACAAAACCCGACAACACCGTCAAAGGGGTGCGTATTTCATGAGACACATTCGCCACAAAATCGCGTCGCATCGCTTCAGCCTGCTCCAACGCAGTGACATCACGCGTGATCAGTAATTGTTTGCCCTCACCATATCGATGACGCTGCACAGAAATTCTTACAGGATGGCCTTCACGGTCATCTCGGCCTGCCATCACGACTGAATCCGTTGTTTCCAAGTCATTCATGTAGGCCATGAACATGGGATCACGCACCAAGTTGCCAATGCGTTGCATCAAGTCACGCTCGATGTTGATACCCAACTGTTTGGCGGCAGTTTGGTTGCACCACTCGATCTGACTTTGAATGTCTAGCAGCACCACGCCATTGGGCGAGGCTTGGATAGCCAGCAAAAAATCCTTCAAGCGCTGATCACTGAGCACCAAGGCGCGTTCACGGTCACGTAGCAAGCGCCTTGTTCGATCCACCACCTCTCCCCACAAACCGATGGTTTGTGGCGCTGAGTTCAAATCACCTTGGCGCAACCAAGACACGACCCGAAAACCACGCAAAGCGTCGAGTACCCACCAAAGCAAACCCGCCAACAAGGAACCACTGAGCAAGGAAGCCCAAGCTGCCAACGCAGATTTAGCGCCGCCCCAAAAATAACCTAGGGCAGCACCGAACGCGAGAAGGGTCAGAAGACTGAAGAAACGCCAGAACACAAAAATCCCTTAGAAAGACCACTCAGGTCTTAGCAGTGATTCTGTATCCTACGCCACGTACAGTTTCGACCATAGATCCAGCTTGGCCCAACGCCTCACGCAAGCGTTTGACATGTACATCGACTGTTCGTTCCTCGATGAATACATGGTCGCCCCAAACCCGATCAAGCAATTGACTGCGACTGTGAACGCGTTCTGCGTGATGCATCAAATAATTCAACAGTTTGAATTCGGTTGGACCCAACTTAAGGGTTTGATCTTGGTAATTCACCCGATGGGTAGCTCCATCTAGTTGCAAATTTCCAAGCGTGACCAAATCACTCGCTTGCTCTGGAGCGCGTCGACGTAAAACTGCACGGATTCGTGCCAATAACTCTTGAGTCGAAAAAGGTTTGGTGATGTAGTCGTCAGCCCCAGCATCAAGACCAGCCACCTTGTCAGGCTCATCACCGCGAGCCGTTAGCATCAAGATGGGTGTGGTCTTGGTCCTTGGGTCCGCACGCCAGCGCCTAGCTAATACAAGTCCGCTTTGCCCGGGCAACATCCAATCGAGCAGGATGACGTCTGGCAGCACATCATCAATGGCATGTTGAGCTGCCTCACCGTCAGATGCCAGAACAGCCAGCATGCCGTTGTGGCGCAAATTCACAGCAATCAGCTCGGCAATAGCCGACTCATCTTCAACCACCAAAACTCTGGCCATTTTCATACTGCACCCACCTGATCAGCCCATGGAGGATTCAACATCGGCCAGCGGTGTGTGGCGGACATCTTCACCTTTGACGATGTAGATGATGAATTCAGCAATGTTCTTAGCGTGGTCACCAATACGCTCGATTGCTTTAGCGATGAACAACAAGTCCAAACTGGCTGAAATCGTGCGGGGGTCTTCCATCATGTAAGTGATGAGTTTTCTCACAAAGCCATCGAACTCTTTGTCGATTTCATTGTCCTCACGCAAAATGCTCACAGCCATAGGAATGTCTAAGCGGGCAAATGCATCCAATGCTTTGCGCAAAAGACCAGAGGCCATTTCTGCAGAAACACGAAGCTCCGACGAGGGCAGTGAACGCGGTGCCGCGCCGTCGATGATGGACTTCACCATGCGCGCAATTTTCGCGGCCTCATCACCCACGCGCTCAAGATTGGCAGTTGTTTTTGACATCGCCATCAACAATCGCAAATCTCTTGCTGTCGGTTGGCGACGGCCAATCACAGAGGCGATCTCTCGGTCTATTTCGACCTCCAGGCTGTTGACTTTATTTTCGGTGGCTAAAACATCATCAGCCGCTTCAGGACTAAATTGGGACAGGGCATGAATTGCTTGACGAATTTGCGACTCGACCAATCCACCCAACGCCATCACATGAGAAGAAATGTTGTTGAGGTCGGTGTCAAACTGTGAGGATAGGTGTTTATCTGGCATGTTGTTCTCCAATTAGCCGAAGCGGCCTGTGATGTAGTCTTCTGTAGCGGTTTTATTGGGTTTGAAGAAAATTTGCTCTGTCTCACCAAACTCGACCAATTCGCCTAAGTACATATAAGCTGTGTAATCGCTACAGCGCGCAGCTTGCTGCATGTTGTGAGTCACGATGGCAATGGTGTAATCTGTTTTTAACTCATGTACCAACTCTTCAACTTTGCCTGTAGAAATAGGGTCGAGTGCAGAGGTGGGTTCATCGAGCAATAACACCGAAGGCTTGACTGCAACGCTGCGGGCAATGCACAAACGCTGCTGCTGGCCACCCGATAGAGACAGGCCGTTTTGTCCCAGTTTGTCCTTGACTTCTGTCCATAAGGCAGCCTTGGTCAAGGCCCATTCAACACGCTCATCCATCTCAGTTTTGCTGAGGCTTTCATACAAGCGCACACCAAAAGCGATGTTGTCGTAAATCGTCATGGGGAACGGGGTCGGCTTTTGAAACACCATGCCAATTCGGGCACGCAACAAATTCAAGTCTTGCTTTGGTTCCAAGATATTTTGGCCATAAAAGTTGATTTGTCCCTCCGCACGCTGTCCTGGGTACAGGCTGTACATGCGGTTCAATGTGCGCAACAGGGTCGACTTACCACAACCTGATGGACCGATAAACGCAGTGACTTTGCGTTCAGCGATATCCATGGTGACATTGCGCAGGCCTTGAAACTTGCCATAAAAGAAATTCAAGTCACGCACTTCAATGGCGTTGTTTGCTGGAGTTTTTATTTCAGACATTTTTTAGGTTCCCAATTGAAATTAAGCGCTGACTTTTTCTCGGAAAAAGACACGTGCCAGCACGTTCAGAACAAGCACAGTCAATGTGATTAGCAAGGCACCAGCCCAAGCCAAACGCACCCAGTTGTCGTAAGGACTCATGGCGAACTGAAAAATGACCACAGGCAAGTTGGCCATGGGGGCACCCATATTGGTGCTGAAGAATTGGTTGTTCAAGGCGGTAAATAGTAAAGGGGCAGTTTCTCCGCTGATGCGTGCCACAGCCAACAGTAAACCTGTCATCACGCCGCTTTTTGCTGCGCGTAAGGTGATGAAGGTAGACACCTTCCAGCGCGGAGCTCCCAGGGCAAATGCAGCCTCGCGCAAGCTTCCAGGAACTAATCGCAACATGTTCTCGGTGGTACGCATGATGACAGGAACAGCGATGAGTGACAGAGCCAAGCTTCCTGCATAGCCAGAAAAATTACCAACCGTGGCCACTGCGATTGCATAGACAAACAAGCCAAGAACAATGGACGGAGCAGACAGCATGATGTCGGTCACAAAACGGGTTAACTCAGCGGTTTTACTTTCATCTCCATATTCAGTCAGGTAAATACCTGCCAAGATGCCGACAGGCGTTGAAACCAAGACTGTCAAACCGACAATCATCAAGCTACCAACAATCGCATTTCTTAAACCACCACCCTCGGTGCCTGGCGCAGGTGTATCACTGAATAACAAGTGACCGTCCAATGCCGACAGCCCATTGGCAAACAAGACATAAAGAATCCAAAGCAGTACGGCCAAACCTATAGCCATAGCTGTCATGGAAAACGCCAAGCCCAGAATGCTGGTGATGCGACGCTTTGTATAGAGTTGAGCATTCATTTCCATAACAACCTCTTAATTACCTTTGGCTTTTTCAGCACGCATGATCATCATCTTCGCCATGGCCAAGACCACAAAGGTAATGACAAAAAGCAAAAATCCCAGAGCAAACAAAGTGGAGAAATGCAAAGCTTCAGCCTCGCCAAACTCATTGGCTAAAACAGATGCAATCGAAGTACCAGGAGAAAACAAAGAAGTAGGCATACGGTTCGCATTCCCGATCACAAATGTCACGGCCATGGTTTCTCCCAACGCGCGTCCCAATCCCAACATGATTCCACCGATCACACCTTTTTGGGTGTAAGGCAATACCACTTGACGCACCACCTCCCAAGTCGTACACCCTAAACCATATGCAGATTCCCGCAGGATGGGTGGCGTGATTTCAAAAACATCTCGCATCACAGCTGCTACAAAAGGCAAAACCATAAAAGCTAAAACAATGCCAGCGGCCAATATGCCCATCCCGTTGGTTGCACCCCCAAACAAGAAACCGACCAATGGCATCCCGCCCAAAATCTTTTGCAGGGGAACCTGGCAGTAATCTGCAAACAAAGGTGCAAAGACAAACAAACCAAACATACCGTAAATGATGGAGGGAACTGCAGCCAATAGTTCAATTGAAGTGCCAAGAGGACGGCGCAACCAAACAGGACATGTTTCTGTCAAAAATACCGCCACACCAAAGGCCAGAGGCACTGCCAATAAGAGCGCAATGCCAGCACTTGCCAGAGTCCCAACGATCGCGATGGCTGCACCAAAATCTTGATTGATGATGTCCCATTCAACATGCCACAGAAACTCAAAACCAAATTTTTGGAAAGTTGGCCAAGCATTCACAAACAACGAAATGATGATGCCCAATAACGCTGCCAAAACGAGTAAAGAGAACGCCTGAGTGATGCGGTGAAAAAAGAAGTCTTGTGTTCGCTGCCTATTTGCAACCGTCACCATTTCAGCGCTGACAACCTGAACCGCTTCTTCTTTCAATAATTGATGTGAGCTCATGACAGACCCTAGACTCATAAAAACCTCAATTGCTTACAACCAAAAAAAACGTCGGCACTTGAAAAAAGGCCGACGAATTTTTTAGCTCGGTTCAAATCACTTTTGAATTTGTGCCCACACCTTCGCACGAATTTGCGAGGTTAAGGTATCTGGCAGGGGCACGTAATCCAAGTCTTCTGCCATTTTTTTACCATTGGCAAAGGCCCAATCGAAGAACTTGATGGCTTCGGCAGATGCCACTTTGTCAGCTGGCTGTTTGTACATCAAAATAAAGGAGGCTGTGCTGATGGGCCAGCTGTTGGCACCCTTTGCATTGACCATTGAAACACCCATTCCAGGAACACTCATCCAATCAGCACCGGCAGCAGCAGCTGAGAAAGTCAGGTCGTCAGGTGCTACGTATTTGCCATCTGCGTTTTGCAACTGCATGAAAGTCATATTGTTCTTCTTCACGTATGCGTATTCCACGTAACCCAAAGAACCCTTTACGCGGTTCACGTTAGCAGCTACACCTTCGTTACCCTTACCCCCCACCGAAGAGGCTGCGGGCCACTTGACGGCTGCTCCCTTACCAACAGAAGTGGACCAATCTTTGCTTACTGCACTCAAAT
>CANCUP010000077.1 GCA_947381325.1 Comamonadaceae bacterium | reverse complement strand
GAGAAGATGTTCTTCTTGCCTTTCTTTTCCACCGTCAACAAGCCTTGCTTGATGGCGTACAGCGGAATGGCGTGCACCAAGTCGCGCAGGGTCACACCGGGCTGCATCTTGCCTTTGAAGCGCACCAACACCGACTCCGGCATGTCCAGAGGCATCACGCCCGTGGCAGCGGCAAACGCCACCAAACCAGAACCCGCAGGAAAGCTGATGCCAATGGGGAAACGTGTGTGGCTGTCGCCACCGGTACCCACGGTGTCGGGCAACAACATGCGGTTGAGCCAGCTGTGGATGATGCCGTCACCGGGCTTCAAGCTGATACCACCGCGGTTGCTGATGAACTCAGGCAACTCGTGGTGCATCTTCACGTCCACAGGCTTCGGATATGCAGCGGTGTGGCAGAACGACTGCATCACCAAGTCAGAGCTAAAGCCCAAGCAGGCCAAGTCTTTCAACTCGTCACGGGTCATGGGACCCGTGGTGTCTTGTGAACCCACCGAGGTCATCTTGGGTTCGCAATAGGTACCGGGCAACACGCCTTGGCCTTCTGGCAAACCGCAAGCACGGCCCACCATTTTTTGCGCCAAAGTGAAGCCCTTCACCTTGTTGGTCGGCACTTGGGGCAGACGGAACAAGGTGGAAGCAGGCAAGCCCAGCGCTTCGCGTGCTTTGGTGGTCAAGCCACGGCCCACGATCAAGGGAATGCGGCCACCGGCACGCACTTCGTCAAACAACACCTCGCTCTTGACGGTGAAGCTGGCGATTTCTTTGCCGTCTTTGAAAGCCTTGCCTTCGTAGGGGCGCAGCTCAATCACGTCCCCCATGTTCATTTGCGACACATCGAGCTCAATCGGCAAGGCGCCAGCATCTTCCATGGTGTTGTAGAAGATAGGGGCAATCTTGTTGCCCAAGCACACGCCACCGAAACGCTTGTTGGGCACAAACGGAATGTCTTCGCCGGTGAACCACAACACGCTGTTGGTGGCCGATTTGCGGCTTGAACCGGTACCCACCACATCGCCCACGTAGGCCACCAGGTTGCCCTTGGCGCGCAGGTCTTCGATGAACTTGACGGGACCGCGCTTGCCATCTTCTTCGGGCGTGATGCCATCGCGCTTGTTCTTCAACATGGCCAAGGCGTGCAAGGGAATATCAGGGCGGCTCCAGGCATCGGGGGCGGGCGACAAGTCGTCGGTGTTGGTTTCGCCCGTGACTTTGAGCACCGTCAAGGTGATGCTTTGGGGCACTTCGGGACGGCTGGTGAACCACTCGGCGTCGGCCCAGCTTTGCAGCACGGCTTTGGCGTTGGCGTTGCCCTTGTCGGCCTTGTCTTTGACGTCGTGGAACTGGTCAAACATCAGCAGTGTTTTCTTCAGCGCTTCGGCTGCCACACCACCCACGGCCGCGTCGTCGAGCAAGTCGATCAACGGGGTCAGGTTGTAACCACCCAGCATCGTGCCCAACAGCTCCGTGGCTTTTTCGCGGCTGATCAGCGCACATTTTTCAGTGCCATGGGCCACAGCAGCCAGGTAGCTGGCTTTGACTTTGGCAGCATCGTCCACACCGGCAGGCACGCGGTGGGTGATGAGCTCAACCAAGGTGGCTTCTTCACCTTGGGGTGGGTTCTTCAGCAGCTCAATCAGCTCGCCGGTTTGCTGCGCCGTCAGGGGCAGCGGGGGGATGCCCAGCGCTTTACGCTCGGCCACATGGTCACGGTAGGCTTTCAACATGGTTTTCTCTCCGGTCTATCAAATCAAAAAAGTGAGGGTTATTTTTTTGCCAGGCTCGCACCCGTGTTCAAGCCTTCCAGCAAGCTCACAGGTGGCGCCAATTTCATGGCTTCTGCCACAGCCATTTGGTCTGGGCTTTGGCATTCGTCGGCCATGCGTTGACCCAGTTTGCTGTTCATCAGCATCGACTTGTTCGACAGCTGCAACCACATGGCACCTGCATGTGGGTCTTCTAGGCGTATCGCGCCAGTCGCCGACACCACAGGACTCATGTGGAAGGTGAACTTGTTCATTTGCACATGGAAGTGACCCGGGTTTTGTACGTCAACACTCACGTGCACAGAATTACCCAACTCGCACACCATGCGCCCCGTATGCACTTGCTCCACCACAACTTTTGGGTCTTGCACCATCGGCGGTTCTGACAATGGCATGGGCACTGGCACAGCAGGTCGTTTGTAGGCAGCCACCGTTTTGGTTGGTGTTTTTGCCTTGGCTTGCGTCTTGTCTTTGTGCTTGGGCTCTACTTTGGCTTTCGCCACGGGGTTGACTGCCTTGGCTTCTTCAGGTGTTGCCGCTGGCAGCACGGCGGGCGCAAGCGTCAAACACAACACACCACCCATCAACGCTTTACGCATGACCTTCTCCTTGTGAATCACTGAAGAATAGCCGCACTTCGTCAGGCAAACGTCGGCCTGTGCTGTGCGCACGCTCAAGCAGATGCCAGAAGAAACGATAACTCGCACGGTCATGCAAATGGCCTAAGTGACTGATCGGCGCCCAATCAGCGGCTCGGGCGGCCAACACAATCTCACACGCTTGGTCAATGTCGGCCGCATTCGGGGCCATGGCCTCCAGAATCGGACGAATTTGCGCGGGGTGAATGCTCCACATGCGGGTGAAGCCAAACTCATCGGCTGCGCGCTTTGCTGCGGCACGCATGGCATTGGCATCGCTGAACTCGGTCACCACGCAATGCGAAGGCACTTTGCCGTGGGCATGGCAAGCACTGGCAATGTCCAGTTTGGCACGCACCACCAATGGGTGGGTGAACTGGCCGACAGACGTCATGCCATGGGCAGGAATGGCGCCACCGTGGGCTGACACAAAGTCCATCAGTCCAAAACTCAGCGACTGCACCCGAGGATGTGCGGCAATCTCAAACGCACGATGCACGGCAGCAGGCGACTCAATCAACACCTGCAAGGTCAGATGTGCGGCCCCAGCTTGCACCAAGGCACGCTCGGCACGCTCAACGTCAGCCACCGACTCCACCTTGGGCACCATGATGTGGCGCAAGCGGTGACCCGCCTTGCCCGCAATCTGAGCGATGTCTGCATCAAACGAAGGGTGATCGACAGGATGGACACGCACCGCCACACGCGCTCCTTGGGCTGCGCCGAGTGCGAGCTCGGTCACCAAGGCTGCATGCTCGGCTTCGCCGCCCACCGGCGCACCGTCTTCGCAATCGAGCGTGGCGTCAAACACGCAGGTGCCAAACTCTTGCATCATCTCGGCTTGCAGCTGCAAGCTTTTGCGCATGCGCGGCTCTACACCGCTGTAGTGGTCGCACACGGGCAAGTGAATGGCCGAGGCTTGTGCGCCCAACAACACATCACGCGGATGCGCACCCCCTCCAACCTTAAGGGCGGTAGGGGCAGCGAGGCTCATGCGGGCGACGTCCTGCGGGGGCTTACTTGATCAGGTGAGCCACGCCAGCTTGCTCTTCGGTCAGCTCTTTGAGCGTCTTGTCGATGCAACTTTGGCTGAAGGCGTCGATGGCCAAGCCCTCGACCACTTTGTATTCGCCGTTGGCGCAGGTCACGGGGAAGCCGAACATGACGTCTTTGGGAATGCCATACCAGCCTTGTGAAGGAATACCCATGGTGACCCACTTGCCGTGGGTGCCCAGGACCCAATCCCGCATGTGGTCGATCGCAGCGTTGGCAGCCGATGCAGCCGACGACAAGCCACGGGCTTCGATGATGGCCGCGCCGCGCTTGCCCACGGTGGGCAAGAACACGTTGGCGTTCCACTCTTGGTCGTTGATCATGTCCTTGACCGACTCACCCTGGATGGTGGCAAACCGGTAATCGGCGTACATCGTGGGCGAGTGGTTGCCCCAGACCGTGAGTTTTTCGATGTCAGCCACGGCTTTGCCGGTCTTGGCTGCAATTTGGCTGGCCGCACGGTTGTGGTCCAGACGCAGCATGGCGGTGAAGTTGCCTGGCTTCAAGTCAGGTGCGGCCTTCATGGCGATGTAGGCGTTGGTGTTGGCGGGGTTACCCACCACCAGCACTTTGACGTCACGCGACGCCACAGCATTCAAAGCCTTGCCTTGGGTCGTGAAGATGGCGCCATTGATGGCCAACAACTCGGCGCGTTCCATGCCTGGGCCGCGAGGACGCGAACCCACCAACAACGCGTAGTCGGTGTCTTTGAAAGCCGTCATCGGGTCGGAATGCGCTTCCATGCCCACCAACAGGGGGAAGGCACAGTCGTCCAACTCCATCATCACGCCCTTGAGCGCTTTTTGGGCTTTCTCGTCAGGAATTTCCAACAATTGCAAGATCACGGGTTGGTCTTTGCCCAGCATCTCGCCAGAGGCGATGCGAAACAACAAGGCATAACCGATTTGGCCAGCTGCGCCAGTGACGGCAACGCGAACAGGCTTTTTGCTCATGATGAAAACTCCAAAAGTAGATGAGGGATGAAAAAAATATCCTGACAAGTTTACCCGCGAAAAACCCTCGGGCGACCTGTCTTATGTCTTATAGAAGATATGATGCGGGCTTGACAAAGACCTGACACACCTGTTTTTAGCCCACATGGCCACACACGCCCCTTTTGTTGATGCCCCAATTTCCTCAGGCATGTCGGACACCCTGAACGCTGCAAGCTTGCAAGGCTCTTTGACGCCAGCGTTCAGCCCTCTTTATCAGCAAATCAAGGGCCTGATTCTTCAAAGCTTGCAGTCTGGTGAATGGAAGCCCGGCGAGGCCATTCCCAGTGAAATGGACTTGGCAGCGCGCTTTCGCGTCAGCCAAGGCACGGTGCGCAAAGCCATTGACGAGTTGTCGGCCGACAACTTGGTGGTACGCCGTCAAGGCAAAGGGACATTTGTTGCCACCCATGCCGAAAGGCAAGTGCAATATCGTTTTTTGAAGCTCCAACCAGACAACGGCAATGTTCAAAGCGAGGGCCCAGCAGCTCGCACCATCATCGATTGCAAACGTCTGCGCGCCAGCGCCGACGTGGCGCGCGCCCTGAGTTTGCGCACCGGTGACTCGGTGCTTCAAGTGCGCCGCGTGCTGTCATTTTCAGGTGTGCCCACCATCTTGGAAGACCTTTGGCTCCCCGGCACGCCTTTCAAAGGATTGACCGCTGAACGACTGAGCAGCCACCAAGGCGCCATGTACGCCATGTTTGAGACCGAATTTGGCGTGCGGATGGTTCGCGCTGACGAAAGTATTCGTGCCATCACGCCTGACGCTGAACAAGCTGCGTTGCTGTCTGTCACCACCACGACTCCATTGCTCAGCGTGGAACGCGTGGCCTACACCTACAACGACACACCCATGGAACTGCGCCGTGGCTTATACCGCACCGACACCCATCACTACCGTAATGCCCTCAGTTGAGACATGAAACCCTCACGTCAGTTTGTTACGGTGCAATAGAATGAAAAGTTGTTTTCATATGCAGACAAACCCGAAGAAAGACCTTTACCCATGACCGAGCTTGCCAAAAAGCGGCCTGAGTTCCGCAACATCAACGCCTTGACGGATCTGCCGACCTACCGCCTCCCGGCGGCAGGCATTGTGTCCATCTTGCACCGCATCAGCGGCGCCATCATGTTTTTGTTGCTGCCCTTCATCGTCTGGATGTTTGACACATCGGTCTCGTCCGAAATCTCGTTTGCCAAATTCAGCGCAGCATTCAACATCGGCCTTGGCTTTGTGCCCGGTTGGTTGATCAAGCTGGTCGCGCTAGCCATCATCTGGTCTTACCTACACCACATCATTGCCGGCTTGCGTCACCTCTACATGGACATGTGCCATGCGGTGACCAAAGAATTTGGCAAGTCATCTGCCGTCATCACCCTGGCTTTGAGCCTTGGCCTGACGGCTGTGCTCGGTGCCAAGCTGTTTGGCCTTTACTGATTACCTAGGAGCAACAAAATGTCCGTGAATTACGGTTCCAAGCGTGTCGTCGTAGGCGCGCACTATGGCTTGCGCGACTGGCTGGCTCAACGTGTCACTGCCGCTCTGATGGTGCTGTTCACTGCCGTCGTGCTGGCACAAGTGCTGCTCACCAGCGGCAGCATCGGTTACGACAAATGGGCTGGTATTTTCAGCCCTCAGTGGATGAAGGCGCTGACCTTCACCATCTTCATTGCCTTGGCTTACCACGTTTGGGTGGGCATGCGCGACATTTGGATGGACTACATCAAGCCGGTTGGCCTACGTTTGGTTCTGCAAGTTTTCACTTTGGTTTGGCTGGTGTCGTGTCTCGGCTGGGCCATTCAGGTTCTCTGGAGGCTCTGATTCATGACTGTTAAAAGCTCTATCCCACGTCGCAAATTTGATGTGGTCATCGTCGGTGCCGGTGGTTCTGGCATGCGCGCCTCGCTGCAACTGGCACGCGCTGGTTTGAACGTGGCGGTGTTGTCCAAAGTGTTTCCCACCCGCTCACACACCGTGGCAGCGCAAGGCGGCATTGGCGCGTCCTTGGGCAACATGAACGAAGACAACTGGCACTATCACTTCTACGACACCGTCAAAGGCTCTGACTGGCTCGGCGACCAAGACGCCATCGAATACATGTGCCGCGAAGCCCCCAAAGTGGTGTACGAGTTGGAGCACATGGGCATGCCGTTCGACCGCAACCCTGACGGCACCATTTACCAACGCCCCTTCGGTGGCCACACCGCCAACTATGGCGAAAAAGCCGTTGAGCGCGCTTGCGCCGCAGCAGACCGCACCGGTCATGCCATGCTGCACACGCTGTACCAGCAAAACGTAGCTGCCAAAACCACCTTCTTTGTGGAGTGGATGGCGCTGGACCTGATTCGTGACGACGCCGGCGACGTGGTCGGTGTGACCGCGTTGGAGATGGAAACCGGCGAGTTGTACATCTTGGAAGCCAAAACCACACTGCTGGCGACCGGTGGTGCAGGCCGCATCTTTGCCGCATCGACCAACGCCTTCATCAACACCGGCGACGGCTTGGGCATGGCGGCACGCGCAGGCATTCCGCTCGAAGACATGGAGTTCTGGCAATTCCACCCCACGGGCGTGGCCGGTGCGGGCGTGTTGTTGACCGAAGGTTGCCGTGGCGAAGGCGCGATCTTGCGCAACAGCAATGGCGAGCGCTTCATGGAACGCTATGCCCCCGCCTACAAAGACTTGGCCCCACGCGACTACGTGTCACGCTGCATGGACCAAGAAATCAAAGAAGGCCGTGGCTGCGGCCCCAACAAGGACTACATCAACCTCGACATGACCCACTTGGGTGTCGAGACCATCATGAAGCGTCTGCCTTCGGTGTTTGAAATTGGCCATAACTTTGCCAACGTTGACATCACCAAAGAGCCGATCCCTGTGGTGCCCACCATCCATTACCAAATGGGCGGCATCCCCACCAACATCCACGGTCAAGTCGTCACACAAGACGCCAACAACCAAAGCGTGGTGGTCAATGGCTTGTACGCTGTGGGCGAATGCTCTTGCGTGAGCGTGCACGGTGCTAACCGTCTGGGCACCAACTCGCTGCTCGACTTGCTGGTCTTTGGCCGCGCTGCGGGCAATCACATTGTGGAGTTCAACCAGCAAAACAAACACCACAAGCACCTCCCAGAAAACGCTGCTGACATCTCGTTGGCACGGTTGGCGCGCTTGGACAGCAACACCACAGGCGAATACGCCCAAGATGTGGCCAACGACATCCGCAACGCCATGCAGTCGCACGCCAGTGTGTTCCGCACTCAGGCATTGATGGACGAAGGCGTCACCAAGATGGCTGAGTTGCGTGAGCGTGTGCAAAACATCGGCCTCAAAGACAAGTCCAAGGTGTTCAACACCGCGCGCATCGAAGCACTCGAAGTCGAGAACTTGATCGAAGCCGCGCAAGCCACCATCGTGTCGGCAGCCGCCCGTCACGAAAGCCGTGGCGCGCACACCGTGGACGACTACGGCGACACACCTGAGCACCCCAATGGCCGCAACGACACCGAGTGGCACAAGCACACCTTGTGGCACAAAGAAGGCAACAAGCTGTCTTACAAGCCGGTTCAAATGAAACCACTCACCGTTGAGAGCATTGAGCTCAAGACCCGTACTTTCTGATCAGGCAAGCACCATGACAAAACGCACGTTTCAAATCTACCGCTACGACCCAGACACCGACGCCAAGCCCTACATGCAAACCCTTGAGGTTGAATTGGACGGCAGCGAGCGCATGCTGCTGGACGCCTTGATGAAACTCAAGGCCGTCGATCCCACCATCTCCTTCCGCCGCTCATGCCGCGAAGGCGTGTGCGGTTCGGACGCCATGAACATCAATGGCAAAAACGGCTTGGCTTGTTTGACCAACATGAACACCTTGCCCGGCACCATCGTGTTGAAGCCTCTGCCTGGCCTGCCTGTCATTCGCGACATGATCGTGGACATGACGCAGTTCTTCAAGCAATACCACTCCATCAAGCCCTACTTGGTCAACGACACCCAGCCGCCTGAAAAAGAGCGCCTGCAGTCACCCGAAGAGCGTGACGAGTTGAACGGTTTGTACGAGTGCATCTTGTGCGCGAGCTGCTCGACCAGCTGCCCCTCGTTTTGGTGGAACCCCGACAAGTTTGTCGGCCCCGCCGGTTTGCTGCAAGCCTATCGTTTCATTGCCGACAGCCGCGACCAAGACACAGCGGGCCGTCTGGACAACCTCGAAGACCCCTACCGCTTGTTCCGCTGCCACACCATCATGAACTGCGTCGACGTGTGCCCCAAGGGTTTGAACCCCACCAAGGCCATCGGCAAGATCAAAGAGTTGATGGTGCGTCGCGCCATCTAAGGCGCCTCACCCCGAGCACAGGAGCACCAACATGGATGTGGACGCACCATTTCGCGACACCTCAGTGGGTGACCCTTTGCTCGACGGTTTGGACGGACAAGAGGTGCTCAACGAGCGCGCACTGAGCAAACTGCGCTGGCGTTGCCGCCGTGGCCTGCTAGAAAACGACTTGTTCATCCAGCGTTTTTTTGAGCGGCATGAAACTCGCTTGACCGTGAGCCACGCCCGTGGCTTGTACGCCCTGATGGATTTGTCCGACAACGATTTGCTCGATCTGCTCTTACAACGCAAAGAATTGCCAGACCCAAAGACACAACAAGAAGCACACCAGGTGCTGACGATGCTGAGACATTGACTCCACAAGATTATTAGGAAAAAGACCATGAAACTTTCTGACAACAAAGCCACTCTGTCGTTCAGCAACGGCAGCCCCAGCATCGACATGCCCGACTACAACGGCAGCATTGGCCCCGATGTGATCGACATCCGCAAGCTCTATGGTCAAACAGGCATGTTCACCTACGACCCCGGCTTTTTATCAACCGCGTCGTGCCAGTCGGGCATCACCTACATCGACGGCGACAAAGGCGAGCTGCTGTATCGCGGTTACCCCATTGAACAGTTGGCGACCCAGTGCGACTACCTAGAGACCTGCTATCTGTTGCTCAAGGGGGAGTTGCCCAACGCAGCGCAAAAACATGATTTCACCAAGCTTGTGACCAACCACACCATGGTCAACGAGCAAATGCAATTCTTTTTGCGCGGTTTCCGCCGTGACGCACACCCCATGGCCGTGATGACCGGCTTGGTGGGCGCTTTGTCGGCCTTCTACCACGACAGCACCGACATCAACAACCCAGAACACCGCGAAATCTCGGCCATCCGTTTGATCGCCAAAATGCCAACCTTGGTGGCCATGGCCTACAAATACACCATCGGCCAGCCCTACATGTACCCCAAGAACGACCTGAGCTACTCAGGCAACTTCTTGCGCATGATGTTTGGCACACCCTGCGAAGAGTACGTGGTCAACCCCGTGCTGGAGCGTGCCCTGGACCGCATCTTCATCTTGCACGCTGACCACGAACAAAACGCCTCCACCTCCACCGTGCGCTTGTGCGGATCATCAGGCACCAACCCCTTTGCAGCCATTGCTGCAGGTGTGGCCTGCTTGTGGGGCCCCGCACACGGCGGTGCCAATGAGGCCTGCTTGAACATGCTGGAAGAAATTCAAGCCATGGGCGGCGTGGCCAAAGTGGGCGAGTTCATGGAGAAAGTCAAAGACAAAAACTCTGGCGTCAAGCTCATGGGTTTTGGCCACCGCGTCTACAAAAATTACGATCCCCGCGCCAAGCTCATGCAAGAGACTTGCGATGAAGTGCTCAAAGAACTGGGCCTGGAAAACGACCCCCTGTTCAAATTGGCCAAGGCACTCGAGAAAATTGCCTTGGAAGACGAATACTTTGTCAGCCGCAAGCTCTACCCCAACGTCGACTTCTACTCTGGCATCGTGCAACGCGCCATTGGCATTCCTGTGAACCTTTTCACTGGCATCTTCGCCCTGGCCCGTACCGTGGGCTGGATTGCCCAACTGAACGAAATGATCAGCGACCCTGAGTACAAAATCGGCCGCCCCCGTCAGTTATTCACCGGCTCACCCGTGCGCCAAGCTTTGCCTTTGGCTCAGCGCAAGTAAGCATCCACAAACCAACACTCTGCACGAACCTGATACAGCCCCCCATCTTCGGATGGGGGGCTTTTTTATGCCTGCACGCCGTAAATCGGGCACTTGTGTGAACGGTGCCCGTGATGGGGCATGTGTAGAGCTTCCATGCGCCCTCCACGCCGATCGAATTTGAGAATTTTAATAAAAATATAAGAATAACTATAAAATATACAAAATCTTCTTTAATAGTACTTTTTAGTGAATTTTGTGATATAGTTAATTCATTGATTGAACTACAAAATACTCATTTCAAGAGGTGTGTGATGACAAACCGTGGTTTTTTCCGAATCAACCGCAGTGCTGCCGCCCTATGGCTTGCAGCATGGCTTGCTGTTTCACCTTGGCAGCTGGCCCAAGGCCATGGCTTATCACCCCAGCGGGTTTACGCCAGCGAACCAGGCGAGATCCTCTTCGTCTTTCTGGCGATCAACATGTACAACACCGCCGAATTTTTTGACATCGAAGTTTTCTACCAAGACTTAGACAGCCCCATTGATTTTGCAGCACTGCCTCTGAAATTCCATTTAGCCGCCAACAGTTCTCGCAAATTCAAAGTCAAGTTCATGGCCGAACAAAAAGGTCTGTACTTTGTATGCACTCGACAAACAGCCAAACCATGGGGAGACGCAAATCAACTCAACGTGACATCACGCATCTGCGCAAGGGTTGGCGTCGGGATTAAGCCTGAGTGAGTGGCCAAAAATTCCATATGTAAAAGGACGTCGCATGCAATTTCGCCCTTTGATCTACACACTTGTCGCGGTCAGTCAATTGGCTTGGGCACAGACCAGCAACGTTGGCATCAACCTGCCGTACACAAGCCCCATGAATGGCCAAGACCGCATTCGCTCAGCCGACGGGGTCGAGTGCAATCGTCAAGTCGGCCCTAGAGAAAAGTGGATGGAAGTAGGCACTTTTATCACACAAGGCACAGGCCAAGGTTCAGACACCGTCTACTCAGGTGTGACAGGTTTGTCTATCACCACCCCCGACTACAGAAGAGCCACGGTAGGCGTGTATGCCAAGTTGGTGGTGAATTTGGACAAACAGCAGCCACAAATTGACTGCAGTCATCTCTATGAAATTGAAATCCTTCGCTTGAGAAAAGAGCTTGAGGAAGTTCAACTCAGAAGCAAAGCTTCTGTCTACAACGGCAAGTGACTTTGTAACCCATCTACACAGGAGGTCCCTATGAAGAACCCAAGTCAATAAACAAACCACTTTCTGTATGTCAACTTTCAAAATCACTAGGAGTAAGGCCATGAAATCCCTCTACAAATACTTGTTATTTTTATTGCTTGTCGTCAATTCACTGCACGCATCTGCTGTAACTTTGACAATTTCAAAGAGTATGACAAGTACTTGCACGATCAATCCGGTTTCCAACACACCCGCTTTTGGAAACAACCAGAATTGGACAACACTCACCACAGAACAAACAGGTTCAGGGGGAGCTAGAGCAGCAATACCATTCGTAGTGCAAGCAGCAGGTGCGGATGGCACAGCAACCTCATTCAAAATAAGCATGAGTCAACCCACAATAAGCGTGACATCGGGACAAGCTGCAGCTCCAACATTGAACCTTAACTCGACATACGTCGCGGCTTTTGACGCGTTAACGGCAGGCAACTTAAAAGGCAACAGCGTTGGTTACCTAGGAGCTGCAAGTGCAACAGACATAACAGCGGTGGTTGGGACCACCACTTACTACTTTGCAATGCACTTTGTACCTTCAGGAGCTTCTTATCAATTCGCAGCAGGAAATACCTACCAAGGTCAAACAACGATTACTTGTTCATAAACTTATTACAAATCAAAAGTGGCGAGACGCAAACTACACTTGGCGCCATGCCACTGAATACTGTTTTGCATGTCCACTCATCCCTACAAGCTTTAGATCCTGTATCTTGCTCGAGTTGCCAGTGCTCCCTGAAGGCTTGTGCTGGATGGGAGAGTGTGACTGAAACCGAATGGCCCAGTGATCAGATGCAAGCGGTCGGCACGCTGCGCGACCCAGAGGTGCATGAACCCACTTTTAAAGAACACCACCCCAACGGCACGCGCTACGACTCCCCTGACGCCCCCGTGGCTATCAAACACTTTCCCTACAACCGCTGTGATGTGTTTGCCTGTAGCCGCTGCCATCAGCATGTGTTGCGCTACACCGAGTTTGGTGGGTATTACGTGGATCATCGGGCGCGTCGACTGGATAAAACCCTGATCTGTGATCCAACAGATACACTGGAGTAGCGCCCCACGGACAATGGCCTGAACCTACCCAGCCAACAAAAAGGCATCTAAAAACGAGACCCCCCAATACCCGGCCGTGAGAGAAAGAATGAACATGGCTGAGACGCAGTAATCCAAATTGATTTTGTCTTGCTCGATGCGGTGGAGATGGGTCATCAGCGGCTCAAGCTGAAATTCTTGACCTCGAAAATAAAAGCAGAGCGTTTTCATTGAAAACGTGACTTTGTATTTTTCGTACAAGTATTTTCTGTACTCGGGTTTTACGAGTCGCCATTCTTGATTGATGAGATATTTGACCAACATTGGATGCCCCCCATCTCTGAGTTACCCCGAGCAAAGAAAAAACCCTAAGTGAATCAATCACTTAGGGTTGTATCTTGGCGGAGTGGACGGGACTCGAACCCGCGACCCCCGGCGTGACAGGCCGGTATTCTAACCAACTGAACTACCACTCCACGTGGTTGCAACGTTTGCTTAGGTGCTTGTGGCACCAAGCCAAGTGTTGCAAAACTTGGCGACCCTACGGGGATTCGAACCCCGGTACTCACCGTGAAAGGGTGATGTCCTAGGCCTCTAGACGATAGGGTCATAACCTGTGGACTAAACCAACTCGACGTCCTGTTTGGTGGAGGTAAGCGGGATCGAACCGCTGACCTCTTGCATGCCATGCAAGCGCTCTCCCAGCTGAGCTATACCCCCATCGGGTGTCGAGTCCGTGAGTATAACCAATTTTTCAAGGCGCCAGCAAACGCTGCAAAACTTTTTCGCGGGTGCACAGTGCAAGCACTGCGTCTAGCGAGGGGGTTTGTGGGGTTCCCATCACCAACACACGCACAGGCATGGCCAACTGCGGCATCTTCAGCCCAGTGGCTGCCAACACTTCTTTGATGGCAGTGCTGATCGCCTCTTTGCTCCAAGCGCAGACCGTCAACTTGTCACGCAACATGGTCAGCGCAGGCAAAACAGTGGGGGGGATGTGCTGAGCCAGTTCGTCGGCTGTGGGTGATACATCACCATAAAAAGCCATGACCCAATCGGCCAATGCCACCGTGGTGTCACAACGGTCTTTGAGCAAACCACACAAGGCCGGCAATCGCTCATCGGTGTTGATGTTGCGTTTGGCCAATTGTGTTTGCACCAATGGCGCCAGCGCATCGTCGGCCATGGCCTTGAGGTGTTGGGCGTTGACCCAACGCAGCTTGGCTTCGTCAAACTGGGCAGCACTGCGTCCGAGGTGGTCAAGATTGAACCATTCCAAGAATTGGGCGCGGCTGAAAATTTCATCGTCGCCATGGCTCCACCCCAAACGAGCCAAGTAGTTGACCATGGCGTCGGGCAAGTAGCCTTCATCACGGTATTGGG
>CANCUP010000076.1 GCA_947381325.1 Comamonadaceae bacterium | reverse complement strand
AAAACGCCATGCGTCTGGGTGCTCAAGGCATCAAGATCATGTCGGCAGGTCGTTTGAACGGCATCGAGATCGCACGTACCGAGTGGTACCGTGAAGGTCGCGTGCCACTTCATACCCTGCGTGCAGACATCGATTACGCAACTTCTGAAGCTAAAACCACCTACGGCATCATTGGTGTCAAGGTGTGGGTTTACAAGGGCGATACCCTGGGTCGTAATGACCTGCCGGCCGCCGTGGAACCCCGTGCTGAAGAAGAGCGTCGTCCTCGCGGTCCTCGCCGTGATGCTCGCCCCACAGGCGATCGTCCAGCACGCAGCGGCGCGCGTCGTCCTGCAGGGACCAATGCCGCACCAACGGATGGCAGCGATAAACCCGCTGAAGCCGCCGGTGCCCCTACAACTGCCGTCAAGCGCGTCCGCAAGGTTGCCGCGCCCGCATCCACTGGCACGGCTGCGGACGGAACAGGAGAATAAGCATGCTGCAACCAGCACGCCGTAAATACCGCAAAGAACAAAAGGGCCGCAACACCGGCATCGCTACCCGTGGCAACACGGTGGCATTTGGTGATTTCGGTCTGAAGTCCACCGATCGCGGCCGCTTGACGGCCCGCCAGATCGAGTCCGCACGCCGTGCGATCTCACGTCACGTCAAACGTGGCGGCCGCATCTGGATTCGTGTGTTCCCTGACAAGCCGATCTCCCAAAAGCCTGCTGAAGTGCGGATGGGTAACGGCAAAGGTAACCCCGAGTACTACGTGGCAGAGATCCAACCCGGCAAGGTGCTCTACGAAATCGTAGGCGTGCCTGAAGAGTTGGCCCGTGAAGCCTTCCGTTTGGCCGCTGCAAAGTTGCCCTTGCGTACCACGTTCGTGGCTCGCATGATCGGCCAGTAAATTCAGGAGAAATAAGAAATGAAAGCTGCTGAACTGCGCCAAAAAGACGTTGCAGGCCTCGAAGCCGAAGTCAAAGAGCTGCAAAAAGCCCATTTCGGCTTGCGCATGCAAAAAGGCACGCAACAACTCAACAACACATCACAACTGCGTTCTACCCGTCGCAGCATTGCACGTGCCAAAACCATTCTTGCTGAAAAGCAAGCCGCCAAGTAAAGGAGCCCACATGACGGAAGCTAAGAAATCCCTCAAGCGCACCTTGATTGGCAAGGTGGTCAGCGACAAACGTACAAAGACAGTGACTGTGCTGGTCGAGCGCCGCGTCAAGCACGCGCTCTACGGCAAGATCGTTGCCAAGTCGAGCAAGTACCACGCGCACGACGAGACCGGTGAATTCCATCTGGGCGACCTGATTGAAATCACCGAAAGCAAGCCCATCTCCAAAACCAAAAACTGGGTGGCGACCCGTTTGGTTCAAAAAGCGGCTGCGGTTTAAGTCTTTAGGACTTCGGTTCTGCAAGACCCCAAAAAGCGACCCACAA
Source organism: Comamonadaceae bacterium (assembly GCA_947381325.1). GTDB lineage: Bacteria > Pseudomonadota > Gammaproteobacteria > Burkholderiales > Burkholderiaceae_C > Limnohabitans. Next base: position 12,826 of record CANCUP010000076.1, on the reverse strand, counting down.
TCTGGGTCGCTTTTCTTTTTTCTCATCACATGTCAATTCACAGGAGCAAGCCATGATCAAAGTCGGAGACACCATCCCCCACACCACGCTGATGGAATATTCAGAAGTAGAGGGTGAAGGTTGCAGCATTGGCCCCAATGCAGTCGATGTGGCCAAAGCCACGGCGGGCAAAACCATTGCTTTGTTTGCATTGCCTGGTGCCTTCACTCCAACTTGCTCGGCCAAGCATGTGCCGGGTTACGTTGAGAAATTTGCTGAGCTCAAGGCAGCAGGTGTGGATGAAATTTGGTGTGTCAGTGTGAACGACGCATTTGTCATGGGCGCATGGGCGCGGGAACAAAAGTCCAATGGCAAAGTTCGGATGTTGGCCGATGGCAGCGCAGACTTCACCCAGGCAACAGGTTTGACGCTGGACTTGACTGCACGCGGAATGGGCGTGCGCAGCAACCGTTATTCGATGCTGATCAAAGATGGCAAAGTCGCGGCCTTGAATGTCGAAGCTTCTGGGAAATTCGAAGTGAGTGATGCAGACACCATGCTGACTTTGGTCAAAGCCTGAGACAACTGTCCCAAAAGAAAAAACCGCGCAAGGCGCGGTTTTTTTGCGACAAATATTCAGGGAACCCACAACACCAATCGGTAAACCGCATAGGAGCAAGCGATCCAGATGCTCAACGCATAAACACGCGGGGTGCGTGAGTCGCGGGAATGAGGGACTTCGTGGTTGAGCTGTTTGTCCCCATGGATCATGGGGCTGATCAAGTCGTCATGCTGAACGAGCCGATGATAAAAAACACTCGCCACATGCAGCACAAGCAAGGCAATCAGCAGCACCTTGCCAATTTCAGTGTGGTAGAACGTCGCGCGTGCCACCCAACTTGCTGGAGCCCATGCAGCCCAAGGCCCGGCCATAGAAATCTCATCGTCACTCAAAAAGCCACTCGCCACCTGAAGTGCCAGCAAGCACAACATGGTCAGCACTGACAAGGCGCCCAGCGGGTTGTGGCCTACGCTGGCACGATGTTCGCCGCGACGCAAGGCCGCTATGTAGTGACGCACAGCAGACGGAGAGGGCACAAAATTAACGAAGCGTGACCAATGCCCGCCCAGCAAGCCCCAGGCGATGCGAAAAAAAACCAAGCTGAGCACGGCGTAACCAAGCCAATAATGAATGGGCATGAGTGAGCCACCTAGTTCGCCGGTGACGAACAAGCCCAACACGCACAAACCCAGCACGACATGGAACACGCGTGTGGGCAGATCCCAAACACGGACTAGATCTAAAGAAGTATTCATGGTGTGCACAATTGAAAATGGAAGACAGGGGGTCGCAAAGTCCGTAAACTCGCAGGTTCTTTCCCACCATTTTGACCTCAAAGGATCTCAGCCATGAATCAGTTATGTCGCGTTATGTTGTTGGTCAGCATCGCTGCCTGTAGTTTGTCTGCATCTGCCCAGTTTGCCAAACCAGAAGATGCCATCAAATACCGCAAATCCGCATTGACCGTGATGGGCACACATTTCGGCCGACTGGGGGCCATGGCCCAAGGCCGGGTGCCATTTGATGCCAAGGCCGCCGCGGATAACGCAGACATCGTGGCCAACATGGCCAAATTGCCATGGGCGGCTTTTGTGGAAGGCACTGATTCTGGAGATACCAAAGCGAAACCAGAAATTTGGAAACAGTCAGCCAAGTTCAAAGAAGCGGCTGACAAATTGCAAGCAGAGTCCATCAAATTGGCCGCTGCTGCGCATTCAGGGAAAGAGGATGCATTCAAAGCTGCCTTCACAGCCACGGCAGGTACCTGCAAGTCGTGTCACGACGATTTCAGGGCGAAGTAAGACCCTTCCAGGGTGATTCAAGCGGCGCAGTTCAGCAATATCTGCGTCAACTCTTGCGGGGCACTGACCATGGGGTCGTGCCCCGTTGCCATTTCTATGGCGCGTGAGCCGGGTAGCCACAACCCATCCCAGAACGAAGGATCGGTCACGCGTGGCCAGATGGCGTCCATGGTGGCCAGTGTGGGTTGGGTGCAGCGTATGTAGGTGCGAGGCACAGCAGCAACTCTTGCCGGTGAAAAATTCAAGAGGTCGTTGTAAGGATGACCCGGATGTGGGGTTTGACGACGGCCAACCCATGCGGCGTCCTCACCGCTCAATCCAAACAGCTCAGGGCCGGGCGCTGGAAAGCTGTAGGACGGGCTGGACTGTGCTGCCGCCAACCTGCCTTCCCGAACAGCGCGCGTGTGGGTGGCGTTCCAGGCTTCGCCAGGCTTGGGAACCATGGCATCGACGTACACCAAGTGGCGCAGGCGCTCAGGCATCAAGTCGGCAACGCCTGTGCCCACCATGCCTGCATAAGAGTGCACGGCCAGAATCACATCCTGGAGTTCTTCTGTGTCGATGGTGGCCACCACATCTTGGATGTGTGTGCTCAGGTGAATCTCGGGTGTCAACAGATGCGCGCGCTCACCCACGCCCGTGAGTGTGACGGCATGCACACGATGCCCCTGTGCTGTGAGACGGTCTGTGACCCGTCGCCAACACCAGGCACCATGCCATGCACCGTGGACCAACACAAAATTTGCCATGGCTTGTTTCCTCAAATCACGTGTTTGGCGCGAAGTGCTGCCAAAGCCTTGGCGTCTAAATGCAACACCTCTTGCAAGACTTCGTCGGTATGCTGGCCCAGCAAAGGCGGAGGCAAATCTTTGCGCACAGGAGTGGCGCTCAATTTGATGGGGCTTGACACCAACTCGACCGGGCCGCTGGCCGGGTGCTGCCAAGTGGTCACCATGTCGCGCGAGCGCACATGGGGGTCAGCGAACACCTCCGCCAAATTGTTGATGGCGCCACAAGGCACTTTGGCGGCTTCTAAGGCGCTCAGCCAATCGGCCTTGCGGCGTGTCATGAATATCGCCTCCAGTTGAGGCACCAAGATATCTCGGTGGCGCACACGGTCAGCGTTTTTTGCAAATCGAGGGTCAGTGGCCAACTCAGGATGGCCAGCCACCGCACAAAACTTGGCAAATTGCCCATCGTTGCCCACGGCCAAAATCAAATGATCTTTCAGGCCGTCGACCGCCGGTGCGACTTCGAACACTTGGTAGGGGACGATATTTTGATGGGCATTGCCCGAGCGTCCAGGCACCTTGCCATCGCGCTGACCAGACACCAAGTAGTTCGCGCCCAAATTGGCCAGCATGGCCACTTGTGTATCGAGCAAGGCCATGTCAAGGTGTTGCCCTTCCCCCGTTTTTTCTGCGTGACGCAGCGCAGCCAAAATGCCTACCGTCGCATACATGCCCGTGAACAAATCAGCCACCGCCACGCCCACCTTTTGCGGTCCGCCACCCAGGTCATCCCGTTCGCCGGTGATGCTCATGAGGCCACCCATGCCTTGCACGGCGTAGTCATAGCCCGCCCGTTCACGGTAAGGGCCGGTTTGTCCAAAGCCAGTCACGCTGCAATAGACCAAACGCGGGTGCAGCTTGGACAAGGACGCAAAGTCGAGTCCGTAACGAGCCATGTCACCTACTTTGAAGTTTTCGATGAACACATCGCAAGACTTCACCAACTCAAGAATCAAGGCTTGGCCTTCAGGACTTGCAATGTCGCAGGTCACAGAGCGCTTGTTGCGGTTGGTGCCCAAATAATAGGCTGCATCGCGGGTGTCTTCGCCGGCCGGGTCTTTGAGGAAAGGGGGGCCCCAGCCCCGCGTGTCGTCGCCAGCACCTGGGCGCTCAATCTTGATCACGTCAGCGCCTAAGTCGGCGAGCGTTTGGGTACACCAAGGACCTGCGAGCACACGTGACAAGTCTAGGATGCGAATGCCTTGAAGAGAGTTCATGGGCAAATTGTCGGGCAATTTGTCTGCCGTGCGACAACTGAGACCTTGCTTCTCATGCGGTGCGATGACGCCAGCGCTCACGCACCAGATAATGGCAGGCATGACACACCGTTGGATACCTTGGCTGGCCTTTGCGATGCTGACGCTTGGCGTGGCATGCACGCCCGCATTGAATTGGCGCGAGGTTCGGTTTGAATCGTCGGACGCGAGTGTCTTGATGCCGTGCAAACCAGACCAAGCCAGCCGTTCCATCACCCTCCAAGCCCATGGACAAGGCGTGCCTGCCAGCTTGCAGTTGTTCGGGTGCGAGGCCAGCGATATGCAATTCACCTTTGGTCAAATCAGTGTGCCGCCGGGTGTGTCTGCTTCAGATGCGATAAACGCTTGGCAGCAAGCCAGCTTGGCGCCTCTGAATGTGGCATCCAGCGAGGCCGTCACGGATGCTTTTGCGGTGAAGGGTGCATGGCCTTCACCCCAGCCGATGCGGCGACGTCTTCACACCCATCAGCACCATGTTCAATGGTTGTGGTGGGCCAGAGGTGACATGGTGTACCAAGTCGCTGTGTATGGCAGTGCCAAAGCCAAGGCGTTTGACGACACCGCAGAGGTTTATTTTTCGGGAATTAAATTGCCATGATCGATGATGTTTTGCCGCGCCGAACAGCTGTGTGGGTATTTCTGGCCTTTGCCAGCGCCTATTTTTTGTCGGCCTTGTTGCGTGCGATCACCGCCACTTTGTCGCCTGGCCTGACGGTTGAGTTTGGCTTGCATGCGCAAGATTTGGGGCTTCTCGCGGGGGGGTATTTCTTGGGTTTCTCAGCGACGCAGTTGCCCATGGGTCATTGGTTGGACCAAAAAGGTCCGAAAAAAGTGGTGTTGTCGTTTTTAGGTGTGGCGGTCGTGGGTTGCTTGGTCTTTGCGTGGGCCACCAGTTTTACTGGCCTTTTGTTCGCCCGGGTGTTGATTGGCGTGGGTGTCAGCGCCTGTTTGATGGCGCCCATGACGGGCTATCGACGGTGGTTGAATGCCGACAAACAGCAGCGTGCCAACTCTTGGATGCTGATGACAGGCTCCTTGGGCATGTTGTCTTCCACACTGCCCGTGCAATGGTTGCTTCCTTGGATGGGTTGGCGCTGGATGTTTGTGATTTTGGCGGTCTTGTTGTTGCTCTCTATGTGGCTGATGCGCTGGCAAGTGCCTGTGTGGCGATTGCCTGAGCCAGTCCCGTCTGCGGACACATCCAGCAGCCCAAAGACCACAGGCGGCATCTTGGCCAACTATGCGCCAGTTTGGCGAAACCCGTACTTCAAGAGCTTGGCGCCGATGGGTTTTTTCAGCTACGGCGGCTTGGTGGCCATGCAGACCTTGTGGGCGGGACCTTGGATGGTCAAGGTGTGTGGCTACACGCCCCTTGAAGCAGCCACGGGTCTTTTTTGGGTCAACGTGTCGATGATGGTGACCTTTTGGTTGTGGGGCTTGGTGACGCCGCATTTGTATGCGCGTGGGCTAGACGCCAACCGCCTCATGACCTATGGCGTGCCCCTGAACTTCATGGTGCAGATCTACATCATCACGTCTGGGGCGGATGCTGGCGCACTGGCGTGGGCTTTGTTCTGCATGAGCACCAGTGTCGTTGCGCTGTCTCAACCGGCGGTTGGCATGGCATTTCCGCCTGCACTGGCAGGACGCGGCTTGTCAGCCTACAACTTGGTGGTGTTTTTGGGTGTGTTCGTGGTGCAGTGGGGCGTTGGGCTGATGGTGGATGGTTTCACCACGCAGGGCCTTGCGGAACCAGAGGCATTTCGGGCGGCCATCACGGTCTACTTGGTTTGCTGCGTGCTGGCCTATGCGCACTTTTTAAGACACAAGTCAGACGGCGGATAATGCGCCTCCAAGGCCAATTCACTCATGAGCAACAGCATTTTCATCATCGCCCACGCACCCTTGGCGCAAGCTTTGCGCGACTGTGCGTTGCACGTCTATCCCGAGTGTGCAAAGTCTGTGATCGCGCTGGACGTTCTGCCCCATGCTTCGCCTGAGGACACGTTGGAGCAAGCACGTGCAGCCTTGGCGCAATCGCCTGACGACGGCTTGGTGGTGTTGACCGATATATTCGGCGCCACACCCGCCAATGTGGCCCAAAAATTGGTCTCTGGCAGTCATGCCAAACTCATCGCCGGCGTCAATTTACCCATGTTGTTTCGTACCGTCTGTTACCGCCATGAACCTGTGGATGCCCTGGTGGCGCGCGCTTTGACAGGCGGTACCCAAGGCGTGATGCAAGTCACGATCACCGCCCCACAAAATCAAACCCGTCCAAAAAATGATCAAAACCACCACGACCATCATCAATAAATTGGGCTTGCACGCACGTGCCTCTGCCAAGCTCACCAAATTGGCCAGTGGCTTTCCCTGCGACGTATGGCTCAGCAAAGGCGAGCGACGGGTCAATGCCAAAAGCATCATGGGTGTGATGATGCTGGCCGCAGGCATTGGCAGTGAGGTTGAGCTTGAGACCGAGGGTGATCAAGCGCAAGAGGCCATGGACGCCTTGTTGGCGCTCATCAGCGACAAGTTTGGCGAAGGCGAGTAAGGCGAAGCCATGACATTTGCCATCCACGGACTTGCTGTCGCCCGAGGCATCGCCATTGGGCGTGCTGTGTTGGTGGCATCGAGCCGTGTCGACGTGGCGCACTACTTCATTGAGACTTCGCAAGTGGATGCCGAGTTAAGGCGTCTGGCCAAGGCCCGCACAGCCGTCCAAAACGAACTGCAAACCTTGCATGACACCTTGCCCAAAGATGCCCCGCCTGAGCTGGCGGCCATTTTGGAGGTGCACCTGATGCTGCTGCAAGACAGCATGCTGGCGGAAGGTGTGACGCACTGGGTCAAAGATCGGCTCTACAACGCAGAGTGGGCTTTGACCTCGCAGCTCGATGTGGTGGCGCGTCAGTTTGACGAGATGGACGACCCTTACCTGCGCGAGCGCAAAGGCGACCTAGAGCAAGTCGTCGAGCGTCTGCTGCGGCACATCAAAGGCGTCCCCCACCAGATGATGCCGCCTGCACCCAGCAAGCGTTCAAGCACGTCACGTCAACAAGACTTGCAACTCGAAGACAGCATGGATGTGCCATTGGTCTTGGTAGCCCATGATTTGTCGCCCGCAGACATGTTGCAGTTCAAGCAAAGTGTTTTCACCGGCTTTGTCACGGACGTGGGCGGCAAAACATCGCACACGGCCATCGTGGCGCGCAGTTTGGACATACCCGCCGTGGTTGGCGCACGCACGGCCAGCCAATTGGTGCGACAAGACGATTGGATCATCATTGACGGCGACGCCGGTGTGGTGATCGTCAATCCTTCGCCCATCATCTTGGCCGAATACGGGTTCAAGCAACGGCAAGCAGAGCTCGAGCGCGAGCGGCTCTCCCGCTTGCGCCATACCCCAGCGATGTCACTCGACGGGCAAAGGGTTGAACTCTTGGCCAACATTGAAATGCCGGACGATGCTGTGGCGGCTTTGTCGGTGGGCGCGGTGGGCGTGGGTTTGTTTCGCAGCGAGTTTTTGTTCATGGGTCGCATTGGCCCCCTGCCTGACGAACAAGAACAATACTTGGCTTACTGTCGTGCAGTGGAAGGAATGAAAGGGCTGCCGGTGACCATTCGCACCGTGGACATTGGCGCCGACAAGCCCTTGGATCGATCGCCCAAAGACGAGGCCCACCTCAACCCCGCTTTGGGCTTGCGCGCCATCCGCTGGAGTTTGGCCGACCCCGCTATGTTTTTGACGCAGTTGCGTGCCATTTTGCGAGCTGCGGCACATGGGCAAGTGCATTTGCTCATTCCGATGCTGGCGCATGCCCGCGAGATCAAACAAACCTTGGCCTTGCTCGATCAAGCGCGCGCGCAATTGGATGCGCGTGGCGAAACGTTTGGCCCTCTCAAAGTAGGCGCCATGATTGAAGTGCCCGCAGCTGCTTTGAGCGTCAAAATGTTTTTGCGGCACTTTGACTTTCTGTCCATCGGCACCAACGATTTGATTCAGTACACCTTGGCCATCGACCGTGCCGATGAGTCCGTGGCACACCTGTACGACCCCTTGCATCCGGCCGTATTGCGGTTGGTGGCAGACACCATCGCCGAGTGCCTGGCTCAAGGCAAGGGCGTGAGTGTCTGCGGTGAGATGGCGGGCGATCCCATGCTCACGCGCTTGTTGTTGGGGCTGGGGCTGCGTAGTTTTTCAATGCACCCAACCCAAATCTTGGCCGTCAAGCAAGAAGTGTTGCGTGCAGACATTGGCCGATTAGAGGCCTGGGCGCAGCAGGTGTTGGCCAGCGATGAACCAGCGGAGCTGCTGGGTTTGTGAGGCGTTGCCGTGTCGTGTGAGGCGTGTGAGGAGGCTGGCCTGGCCTCATCGAAGGCTCAGACGCCTGCTGCGTGTGCTTGCTGGTCGGCGTGGTAACTTGATCGCACCATGGCGCCCACGGCAGCGTGGCTGAATCCCATCTCGTAGGCCTTGGCCTCGAACATCTTGAAGGTGTCAGGGTGCACATAGCGTCGAACGGGAATGTGGCTGGTGCTAGGGGCCAAATACTGGCCAATGGTGAGCATGTCGATCTGATGCGCGCGCATGTCTTGCATGACTTGCAGAATTTCCTCATCGGTTTCACCCAAGCCCACCATCAGGCCACTCTTGGTGGGGACATGAGGAAACAGGGCTTTGAATTTTTTGAGTAAATTCAGGCTGAACGCGTAGTCACTACCTGGGCGCGCTTCTTTGTACAAGCGTGGCACAGTCTCCATGTTGTGGTTCATCACATCGGGCGGAGCTGCTTTGAGGATTTCTAATGCGCGGTCATCGCGACCTCGGAAGTCAGGCACCAAAATTTCAATTTGCGTTTGGGGTGATAACTCGCGGGTGCGACGAATGCAGTCGACAAAGTGTTGGCTGCCGCCATCTCGCAGGTCGTCGCGGTCGACACTGGTGATCACCACGTATTGCAGCTTGAGTGCTGCAATGGTGTTGGCGAGGTTCTCAGGCTCGTTGGCATCGAGCGGATCCGGACGTCCGTGACCGACATCACAAAACGGACAGCGGCGTGTGCATTTGTCGCCCATGATCATGAAGGTGGCCGTGCCTTTGCCAAAGCATTCGCCAATGTTGGGGCAAGAGGCTTCTTCGCACACCGTCACCAGTTTGTTGCTGCGCAAGATGTCTTTGATTTCGTAAAAGCGGGTCGAGGGTGAACCGGCTTTGACGCGAATCCAGTCGGGCTTTTTCAGAACCTCACCGGCTTCCACTTTGATGGGGATGCGCGAGAGTTTTGCCGCAGCTTTTTGTTTGTCGAGTGCGTTGTACGTGTCGACGCTTTGAACGTCGCGCACCACACGTGGGTCGGGGGTGGACATGGCGGTAAACCTGTTTGGGGGCCCAACTCAAGGGGCCAGATAGGTGACGAGTTTGTGACTCAAAACATCAGCGGCTTCTTGCCAACTGACCGATACGCCGATTGTAGAAAGATCGACGGTTTGTAGGCCTGGGTAGCCGCAGGGGTTGATGCGTTCAAAGGGAGACAGGTCCATCGCCACATTCAGGGCAACGCCGTGGTACGTGCAGTGTCGACTGACTTTGATGCCCAGCGCCGCAATTTTCCCCAAGCCTGAGAAGTCGGGATTGGCGCTGGCGTTGTGTTGCGGACGCTGCGGCAGCAGGGCGTGGCTGCTCGGATCTTGCAGGCGAACATAAATACCCGGTGCCCCGGCCACGCGATGGCCGGTGATGCCAAAGTGCAGCAAGCTGCGGATGACGGCTTCTTCCACCCGGTGCACATATTCTTTGACAAAGTAGCCTGCGCGTTGCAAGTCCATCAGCGGGTAGGCCACCACTTGGCCTGGCCCATGGAAGGTGACTTGGCCCCCGCGGTTGGTGGCAATGACAGGTATGTCACCTGGCGACAGCAGATGGCTGGCTTGTCCAGCCAGGCCTTGCGTGAATGTGCTGGGGTGCTCACAGACCCAAAGGGCATCTGGGGTTTCGTGGGTGCGTGCAGCGGTGAAGTCTTGCATCGCTTGGTAGGTCGACACATAGGGCACACAGCCCTTCATCTCAACGCGCATGTTGGCAGACACGGAGGCTCACAAAACGATTTTGACCATGGGGTGCGTCGACAGCGTGCGGTAAATCTCGTCGAGCTGCTCGCGGCTGGTGGCTGTGATGGTGAGGGTGATTCCCAGGTAGTTGCCTTGCTTGCTGTCACGCAATTCGACCGTGCTGGCGTCAAAGCTGGGGTCAAAGTGTTCCGCAATTTGGGTCATCGCATGAACAAACCCCTCGGCCTTGGCGCCCATCACTTTGATGGGAAAACTGCTGGGGTACTCGATCAGGGAGTCTTGGCGCTTGCTTTCAGAGGGTTTGGGCTGGGTTGGCATAGGGCAATTATCCCCTTTTGGGCCGTGCAGCATCCAAACATATGGGTTATCACGTACAATAGCTGGCTTTGCAGGGTCGCATGGATGTAACCTGGGCGTAAACAAACATGACCAGAATACTTCCAGAAGATCAAGAAAAGATAAGCGACGAGGTTTTTGAGCCGTTAAGCGCTGAGCAAGTGGCTCAACTGCGAGAACGTCAACCCCTACTCTCTGTATGGCGAGTGGTCGGAACCCAGGTGCTGGTTGGGCTGCTGCTGGCAGCCTTAACTTGGTGGGTAACTGGTCGTGAAGCGGTGGCTTATTCAGCCGCGTACGGCGCATTTGCCGTCATTCTTCCTGCTGCGTTGTTTGCGAGGGGTCTGACGAGTCGGGTCTCTTCTGCCAATGCCGGTGCTGCAGTGTTTGGTTTTTTCCTTTGGGAGATGGTCAAGATTGGCCTGACGGTCGCGATGCTGATTGCGGCCCCCCGTTGGGTGAATGGTTTGAGTTGGCCTGCCATGTTGGTGGGTCTGGTCGTGACGATGAAGGTGTATTGGGTGGCTCTGGGCGTGCGCCAAGTGTTCTATCCAAAAAGCCAACTTAACAAAGAGCGAACGAATGTCAGTTGAACATGGTCCAACCGCTGGTGAATACATTGTTCACCACTTGACCCATCTGCAAAACAAGCCGATGGCAGGGGTCATTGACTTTTCTGTCTACAACCTCGACTCTATTTTTTGGTCGATCCTGCTGGGTGTGGTCGCCAGCTTCTTTCTGTGGCGTGCTGCCCGCGGCGCGACGGCGCATGCGCCAGGTCGGTTCCAGGCGGCTGTAGAAATTTTGGTAGAGATGGTTGACAGCCAAGCCAAGGGAATCATCCATAGCGCGCAAAGCCGCAAAGTAGTGGCTCCATTGGCGCTGACGGTGTTTGTTTGGATTTTTCTGATGAACGCCATGGACTTGTTCCCCGTGGATCTGTTCCCCAAGATTTGGGAGCTGATGTATGGTGCGGCCGGCCACGATGCGCACCATGCCTACATGCGTGTGGTCCCGTCGGCGGATTTGTCGACAACCTTGGGTTTGTCCACTTCGGTGCTGTTGGTGTGTGTGTTCTACAACATCAAGATCAAGGGCATTGGGGGCTGGGTGCACGAGTTGTTTTGCGCCCCATTTGGAGCCCACCCTCTGCTGTGGCCCGTCAACTTTTTGATGCAAATGATTGAGTTTGCGGCCAAGACTGTGTCGCACGGCATGCGACTGTTTGGCAACATGTACGCCGGCGAGTTGGTGTTCATGTTGATCGCCTTGATGGGGGGCGCTGCTGCGGCCACCCTGCCCGGTGTGTTGTTGCCTATCGGTCACGTCATCGCTGGGTCTATCTGGGCCATCTTCCACATCATGATCATCACATTGCAAGCCTTCATCTTCATGATGTTGACGCTGGTGTATGTGGGGCAGGCGCACGACGCCCACTGATTTTCTTTTCTCAACTTTTCTCACTCATCCATTCATAGGAGCAACAAAAATGGAACACGTCCTCGGTTATGTCGCACTGGCAGCTGGTCTCATCATTGGCCTGGGCGCTATTGGCGCTTGTATCGGTATCGGCATCATGGGCAGCAAGTACCTGGAAGCAGCAGCTCGTCAGCCAGAGCTGATGAACGAACTGCAAACCAAAATGTTCTTGTTGGCAGGTTTGATCGACGCGGCTTTCTTGATTGGCGTGGGTATCGCCATGATGTTCGCATTTGCGAACCCCTTCGTTCTGAAGTAATCCTGCAACAACCATAAGAAAGGTGTTGCCGTGAGCATCAATGCAACCCTGTTCGTCCAGATGATCGTTTTTGCGATCCTGGTGTGGTTCACGATGAAATTCGTGTGGCCACCCATCGCAAACGCTCTAGACGAACGTTCAGAAAAAATCGCCCATGGATTGGCCGCGGCCGAACATGCCAAGATTGAACTCTCCAATGCCCACAAAGAAGTGGAACTCAAGCTGGCTGAAACCCGCAATGAGTCCACCACCTTGTTGGCCGACGCTGAGCGTCGCGCACAACACTTGATCGACGAAGCCAAGGCGCATGCCGCGGAAGAAGCGAAAAAGATTGTGGCGGCTGCCCATGTGGAAGCCGAGCAGCAAGTCGTCAAAGCCCGTGAAGCCCTGCGTGAGCAAGTGGCTGTGCTGGCAGTCAAAGGTGCTGAGCAAATCCTTCGTAAAGAAGTCAATGCCAGCGTCCATGCCGATTTGTTGAATCGTCTCAAGACTGAGCTGTAAGAGGAAGACATGGCCGAACTCGCCACCATTGCCCGCCCTTACGCCGAAGCCTTGTACAAAGCTTCCTTGTCTGACCTGAGTGCTACGGCAGCTTGGCTCGATGAGCTGGCAGCCATTGGCGCCAACCCCCAGCTGTTGCAGTTTGCAGACAACCCCCGGATCACGTCTGAACAGGTGTTCGAGGTGATTTCTGGAATTGTCAAAACCAAGCTCAACGCATCGGCTCAAAACTTTTTGCATGCGGTGATCGACAACGGTCGTCTGAACGCATTGCCAGAAGTGGCGGCGCA
>CANCUP010000075.1 GCA_947381325.1 Comamonadaceae bacterium | reverse complement strand
CTGCTGAATCATATGCATTTTGCATTTCATTTGTTTTGCCCTGACTTACAAAACTAACAGTATTTGCAGCTTTTTGTTGTTGAAGTAATGATGCTTTTAGGAAATCTCCTGATGCTTGAGCTAATCTTTACTGCACTCAAATAGTCTGTGAAGTTAAAAGTTGTGCCTGAACCATCAGCGCGGTGCACAACTGTGATGGCTTGGTCTGGTAATTTCTTACCTGGATTCAATGCTGCAATTTTGGGGTCGTTCCAATTGGCAATTTTCCCCATGAACATGTCCGCCAAGACAGTGCCTGTGATGCGCAGTTCGCCTGGCTTGAAACCATCTAGGTTTAAGACAGGTACGGTTCCACCAATGATGGCAGGGAATTGCACCAATCCGTCCTTATCGAGATCTTCACCTGAGAGCGGGGCATCGGTCGCACCGAAGGTCACCGTCTTGGCTTTGATTTGGCGAATGCCACCTGAAGACCCGATCGATTGGTAATTCAACCCGTTGCCCGTTGCAGCTTTATAGCCCTCGGCCCATTTGGCGTAGATAGGGAACGGAAAAGTCGCGCCTGCGCCGGTGATGTCAGCAGCAAAGGCTGAACCCATGGCCAAGGTCGACATTGCTGCAACTGCCACAGATTTCAAAAATGTACGTTTCGTGTTCATGTCATTCTTTCAATTGGTGAGAACAACGAGAATTTATCCATTAATTATGACGAAACCGTGACAATAGGAAGGCCTTGCAGCATCTTGAATGAACGAAAGTTAATCAATTCCAAAAATAACAACCGTGTCTTCAATATCGATGACCGACCGAGAAACGCCACATGGTTTGTGGCGTGAAGTTGATGACCGGGTCATAGGCGAGACGAATAAAAAAGGATGTAAATTCATACGACACAGTCAGACCCGTGCGGTGCACCATTCGATCCTCGACCAGCCCTCTTTTGACCAGCAGGTCCACCGACATCCGCTCCCCGTCAGGCATGGGTGTTCGATAAACGAGATGAAGATGTTGCTGGTCCGGGTTTTGGCGGTTGTCTCGCACGACCTGCAATGAGACCGATTGCAAGGACGACCAACGGTACCCGACGGATGCCATCCATGCATCATTGGGATCAAAATTAAGGTTGACATAGGGATGAAGGTTCGTACGCCCTAAACCCATACCTGCAAAAAATGTATCACCGGTTTCTACCGACAAACTACCCCCCCAAAAACCACCGGAAGCGGTTTGTACCGAGGGCATCACGCGCCAGTGCGAGACATCAAAGCTTCTGTCCCATCCCACACGGGGCTGAGACACTTGTTGCTCTGGTGAGCGATACCAGGCGCCCCATATGTTGCCTAGGGTGGATGTTTGGCGGATATTGACATCAAGTCCATGGCTGTTGGACAAGCCACCACCCGATAAAGCATAGATACCAGTGGTGAACTTGTAAGAGAGCTCCTCAGCTTGGGTGCTGCTGCCCGCCAACGCGAACAAAAATCCCAAGCCAGCACAGCGAATGTACATGCTCAGGCAAGGAGTGTGTCAGCAATGCGTTGTGCGCAACTTTGGGCCTGACTGGCATCTTGCGCTTCTACCATCACTCGTAACAAAGGTTCGGTGCCACTGGCACGTATCAATACACGACCGCTGAGACCCAACTCGGCGCGAACCTTCTCGGTTTCCTCGTGCATGCGCCTGTTTGTTTGCCAGTCCTGACCTGGGCGCAATCGCACATTGACAAGCGTTTGCGGGAACATAGTGACATCCTTGAGCAAATCAACCATGGTGCGACCACTGCGCACGCAAGTTTGCAACACCTGCAAAGCGCTGACCAAGCCATCGCCCGTGGTGTGCTTGTCCAGCGCCAACAAGTGGCCCGAGCCCTCGCCGCCCAAGATCCAGTGGTGTTTTTCAAGCTCTTCCAGTACATATCGGTCCCCAACTTTGGCTCGCACGAACTGAACGCCCCGGCGGATCAGCGCTAATTCAACGGCCATATTGGTCATCAGTGTGCCTACGACACCTGGCACGACTTCATCGTTGCCCAATCGATCGTCCACCATCAAATACAGTAATTCATCGCCGTTGTACAAGCGCCCTTGGTCATCCACCATTTGAAGCCGGTCTGCATCGCCATCAAGGGCAACGCCAAAGTCGGCATGGTTGGCTTTGACTGCACGGACCAATGCGTCTGGATGCGTCGCACCCACCTCATGGTTGATGTTCAATCCATCTGGGGTGCAACCAATTGCGATCACCTCAGCGCCAAGTTCATGAAATACTTTTGGCGCAATGTGGTAAGCAGCACCATGCGCGGCATCGACCACGATCTTGACTCCTTTGAGTGTCAAGTCATTGGCAAATGTGCTTTTACAGAACTCGATATAACGTCCAGCTGCATCATCCAGTCGACGGGTTTTACCCAAACTGGCTGAATCTACCCATACAGGTGACTCATCAAGCGCAGACTCAACCGCAGATTCCCACGCATCGCTGAGTTTGCTTCCTCGGGCGCTGAAAAACTTGATGCCATTGTCAGAAAAGGGATTATGGCTAGCACTGATGACAACGCCAAGGCTCGCACGCTGTGCACGCGTCAGATAGGCCACACCCGGTGTAGGCAAAGGTCCAAGGAGCACGACATGAACACCCGCTGAGTTAAACCCCGATTCCAAGGCGGATTCGAGCATATAACCTGAAATACGGGTGTCTTTCCCAATCAATACAGTGGGATTAGGCTCTGTTTTTTTTAGCACCCGACCGACTGCATGGGCTAAACGCAAAACAAAGTCTGGCGTGATAGGGACCTGTCCCACGGTGCCACGAATGCCATCGGTGCCAAAGTATCGACGAGTCATATTTTTTAGTTTTGAGGAGTGATGGGGGGATTGTCTCAAAGAGTAGCGATCTGCCAAACTTTCAGCGCTTGAACGGTATCAGCGACGTCATGAACCCGCACGACTCTTGCGCCACGTTCAACCGCCAGCAAAGCTGCAGCCACGCTAGGCACGAGGCGTGCATTCACCTCACAGCCTGTGACGGCACCGAGTGAAGACTTGCGCGACCATCCCACCAACAAGGGATAACCCAAAGACAATAACTCAGCTTGGCCAGACAGCATTTCAAAGTTTTGTGACACTGTCTTACCGAAACCGATTCCAGGATCAAGCAGGATGCGTTCAGGGGCCACGCCAATTGAAAGCAAGCTCTGAGCTTGTTGTTTGAGAAACTCAACTACAACAGGCAAGGCTTGCCCTTGCATAGGATTCAATTGCATGGTTCGAGGCTCGCCCGCCATATGCATCAAACACAAACCACAGCTCGGATGGGCAGCGACAACAGACTGAGCGCCAGGCTGGCGCAGTGCCCAAATGTCATTGACGATATCAGCCCCAGCATCCAAAACTGCTTGCATGACCTGTGGCTTGTAGGTGTCAACAGAAACAGGGATCTGCCACTTCAAGGCTTCGCGCAACACGGGGAGCACCCTTGCCAACTCGTCCTCTAAAGATACGGGCGGTGCGCCTGGTCGTGTCGACTCACCCCCTATATCCAGCATGTGTGCGCCGTCTCTTAGGAGTTGTTCAGCGTGCAGCAATGCAGCGTGCGTGGTCTGGTGATGCCCAGCATCTGAAAAAGAATCTGGTGTGACATTGACAATGCCCATCACCTTCGGACGACTTATGTCAATTAAAAAGCGCGTGGTTTGCCAGAACATAAGCGTCCATGAAAAACGGGGCTGACGCCCCGTTGGTTGATGTCTTTGATCCGCCAGTTGTGCATCAGGCCGCAGATGGCGCCGGATCAGCCTGAACAGCTGGTGTGCCCCCACTGCCACCACCGGATGAGGGTGTGCGAGGCGTCCAATCTTTTGGTGGACGAGGCTCACGTCCAGCCATGATGTCATCCAACTGCTCCGTGTCAATGGTTTCCCATTCCAACAAAGCCTTGGCCATGGCATGCATTTTGTCGGCATTCTCTTCGATCAAACCACGCGCCAAGGCGTACTGGGCGTCGATGATGCTGCGGACTTCCATGTCCACTTTTTGCATGGTCGCCTCGGACATGTTGGTGGTCTTAGTGACCGAGCGACCTAAGAAAACTTCACCTTCGTTTTCGGCATAGACCATAGGTCCCAAGGCTTGTGTCATGCCATACCGCATGACCATGTCACGTGCAATGGTGGTGGCACGTTCGAAGTCGTTGCTAGCGCCTGTGGTCATTTGGTGCATGAACACCTCTTCAGCAATGCGTCCACCAAACAACATGCTGATTTGGTTCAACATGTATTCACGGTCATAGCTGTAGCGGTCTTGTGCCGGCAAGCTCATGGTCACACCCAAGGCACGGCCACGGGGAATGATGGTGACTTTGTGCACAGGGTCGCACTTGGGCAAGAGCTTTCCAATCAGCGCGTGTCCAGACTCGTGATAAGCCGTGTTGCGACGCTCTTCTTCAGGCATGACCATGCTCTTGCGCTCTGGTCCCATTAGGATTTTGTCTTTGGCCTTTTCAAAGTCGACCATCTCAACCACACGAGCGTTGCGACGGGCTGCCATCAACGCGGCCTCGTTGCACAGGTTGGCCAAGTCGGCACCACTCATCCCGGGCGTGCCGCGCGCGATCACGCTGGCATTCACATCTTGGCCCAAGGGAACTTTGCGCATGTGTACGTTCAAGATTTGCTCGCGCCCACGAATGTCAGGCAGCGTCACGTAGACTTGGCGGTCAAAGCGTCCCGGACGCAGCAAGGCGGCGTCCAAAATGTCTGGACGGTTGGTGGCGGCCACCACGATCACGCCAAGGTTGGTTTCAAAACCATCCATCTCCACGAGCATTTGGTTCAGGGTTTGTTCGCGTTCATCGTTACCGCCACCCAAACCAGCACCACGCTGGCGCCCCACAGCATCGATTTCATCGATGAAGATGATGCAGGGGGCATTTTTCTTAGCGTTCTCAAACATGTCCCGCACACGGGCAGCACCAACGCCTACAAACATCTCCACGAAGTCAGAGCCTGAAATACTGAAGAACGGCACTTTGGCTTCGCCAGCAATGCCCTTAGCCAGCAAGGTTTTGCCTGTTCCGGGAGGTCCAACCAACAACAAACCTCGTGGAATACGCCCCCCAAGTTTTTGGAATTTTTGCGGGTCTTTGAGGAAGTCAACCACTTCTTTGACTTCTTCTTTGGCTTCGTCACACCCCGCCACATCGGCAAAGGTCACTGTGTTGTTGTTCTCGTCCAGCATGCGCGCTTTACTTTTACCAAAGCTGAACGCTCCACCTTTGCCACCGCCTTGCATTTGGCGCATGAAGTAAACCCAAACGCCAATCAGCAGCAACATGGGCCCCCAGCTGACCAACAAAGTCATGAGCAAAGAACCCTCTTCGCGTGGTTTGACGTCAAACTTCACCCCATTGGCAATCAGATCCCCCACCAAGCCACGGTCTAAGTATGTGGCCGTTGTGCGAATTTTTCTATCGTCGTTCGTGACAGCAACAATTTCGGTGCCACCTTGTCCCTCTTGGATTGTGGCGGTCTTGATGCGCTTGGCCCGAACCTCTTCAAGGAAGTCCGAATAGCCCATGTATCCGGAACCAGCGCCGGGACGTGTTTCGAACTGTTTGAACACGGTGAATAGCACCAAGGCAATCACCAACCAAACAGCAATTTTTGAGAACCATTGATTGTTCAATGTGGGCTCCGAATAGAAAAAGGGTACGGGTCGTACCTAGATGCGACCCATTTTAGGCCTTTCAAGACAAGTTCTAGCTTTATTCTTTAGATTCAGCCTTGTGTCGTTATGGATTTACAACGTTACGTCGTTTAAGCCCCATACCCACTAAAAAGGTTTCGCTCGATTTGTCCCGACTGGCCTTAGGTTTGATCGGTTTGACCACGTGAAAGGTGTCTTTGAATAACTTGGTCAACGGGCCGTAGCTGCTGCCATGAAAGAGTTTGACCACCAAGGCGCCTTCTTCTTTCATATGGTGTTGTGCGAAATCGACTGCCAACTCCACCAGATGTGTGATACGGGCCGCGTCTGCAGACTCAATGCCCGACAAATTTGGGGCCATGTCAGACACCACCACATCTGCAAGGCGTCCTTGCAAAGCGGCTTCTAACTGAACCAACATCTCAGGCTCACGAAAGTCACCGTTCAAAAATTGAACGCCTTCGACAGGCTCCATCGGCAAAATATCCAAAGCGATGATGGTGCCATTCAAGGTGCCAACCGCAGCCCCTTCTGGGGACAAGCGACGTCGGACATACTGGCTCCAAGCGCCAGGTGCCGAGCCCAAGTCAACCACCAGATGGCTCGGCTTGATCAAGCCCAGTTGTTCGTCAATTTCTTTCAACTTGAACGCGGCACGCGCGCGATAGCCGTCCTTCTTCGCCATCTTGACGTAAGGGTCGTTGACATGGTCGTTGAGCCATGACTTGTTGACCTTTTTGCTTTTAGTTTTAACTTTCAATTCATACCTTTGAACGAGCGGGGATAATACCCCCATGCCCGCAATTCAACTCACCCCTGCACAACGCAAAATCCACCGTTCAGAAGCCCACCATCTCGACCCCGTCGTGATGATCGGCAACGATGGTTTGACGCCCGCTGTCCTCAAAGAAGCCGAGATGGCGCTCAACGCGCACGGCCTGATCAAAATTCGCGTCTTGGGCGATGACCGCTCCGTGCGCGAAGAGATGTTTGCTGCATTGGCAGACCAACTCCATGCGGCACCGATTCAACACATAGGCAAATTACTGGTGCTGTGGCGCCCGCAACCGGAAAAAGTTCGTGAACTGGCCGAAGATCGTTTGCCCGGGCCACGCGATGTCAAAGTGCTCAAATACAGCAAGCGTGGTGGACAACGCCCCGAAGTCAAGATGCTTCGGGTATTGGGAAACCAAAGACTGACCTCAGGCGGTCAAGTCA
Organism: Comamonadaceae bacterium; assembly: GCA_947381325.1. Taxonomy (GTDB): domain Bacteria; phylum Pseudomonadota; class Gammaproteobacteria; order Burkholderiales; family Burkholderiaceae_C; genus Limnohabitans. Next base: position 7,599 of record CANCUP010000075.1, on the reverse strand, counting down.
AACGCGCCAAGCCGAAGAAAACATCGATCAAAAAACGCACGCTGGGCTGATCGACCCTCACTCAAGCCAGCTCAAGCAGCTGGCGTTTGAGTGTCCCAGAGCACTTTCGCAGCACATAAACTCTGCGCCAGATACAAAGCACTCCCCAAGTTGTGCCAAAGCTTTAAATTGTCACGAGCCACGATGTGGGGTGCAACAACAAATTCCAGTAACAAGGCCATCAAAACGCCAGCCAACACCCAAGGTGAGGGTGAATGCGTCAGCCCTCGCGCACGGGCTTGACGCTGCGCAGCCAACACCAGCAGCAAACCACACGAAAAACTAACCCAGGTTTGCGTTGCAAACAGCTTGGCGGCCATCTGCCCTGCCATGGCCGGGGTTTCCAAATACACAAACAACAAGGGCACCACCAGCAAACCAATGGTCGTCATGCTGCCCCACCAAAGCGCCGCCAAATAAGCTTGCAAACGCACCATGGCGTGATCAGCGGTAAGCCACGGCCACGATTTCGTAGTGTTTGATACCGCCAGGTGCCTGTACTTCAGCCACGTCGCCCTCTTCCTTGCCTATCAAGGCGCGGGCAATCGGGCTGCTGATATTGATCAGACCAAGCTTCAAGTCAGCTTCGTCTTCACCAACAATTTGATAGGTCACTGCATCGCCCGTTTCTTCATCTTCCAACTCAACGGTCGCACCGAATACGACGCGACCTCCGGCGTCGACCTCCGAAGGATCGATGATTTGCGCTGCAGATAACTTGCCTTCAATCTCTTGAATACGTCCTTCGATGAAACCTTGACGGTCCTTGGCCGCGTCGTACTCGGCGTTTTCGCTCAAGTCACCTTGTGCCCGAGCCTCGGCAATCGCATTGATGACCGAAGGACGCTCCACAGTTTTGAGTTTGTGCAGCTCTTCTTTGAGCTTTTCAGCACCGCGTTTGGTAATAGGAATGGTGGTCATAAGCTTGTGTTCTTTAAGCAGTCAATTGGGCATGCATCTCTTGCACAGAAATCACGTCCAGTTGGTCCATGTACTTCATGCCTTCCACCGCAGCTTCTGCACCTGCGATCGTGGTGAACGTGGTGACTCGGTTGAGTAAGGCAGAGGTGCGAATGTGACGCGAGTCCGCAATCGCGTTGCGGCGCTCTTCGACAGTGTTGATGACCAAGGCGATCTCATTGTTCTTGATCATGTCCACAATGTGAGGGCGACCTTCGGTCACCTTATTCACGGTGGCACAGGCCACACCCGCCGTGGTGATGGCCAAGGCAGTACCTTTGGTGGCGATCAACTCAAAGCCTTGGGCGACGAGTTGACGCGCGACCTCAATGGCTCGCACCTTGTCGTTGTTTTTGACCGAGATGAACACTTTGCCCGAAGACGAGCCATCAGCCTTGTGCGGGCGTGGCAGTTTGGTACCAGCGCCCAACTGACTTTTGACAAAAGCTTCGCCAAAGGTCTTGCCAACCCCCATCACTTCACCCGTCGACTTCATCTCAGGGCCCAGGATGGTGTCGACGCCAGGGAACTTGACGAAGGGGAACACCGCCTCTTTGACGCTGAAATAAGGTGGCGTCACTTCGTGAAGAATGCCTTGCGAAGCAAGAGTCTGGCCGGCCATGCAACGCGCAGCCACCTTGGCCAATTGAATACCTGTGGCCTTGGACACGTAGGGCACGGTGCGTGAAGCACGTGGATTGACTTCCAACACATAGATGACGTCGTTGCCATCGACGTGCTGAATAGCGAACTGAACGTTCATCAAGCCCACCACGTTCAAGGCACCGGCCATGGCGGCAGATTGACGCTTGAGTTCGTTCACGGTCTCTGCAGACAGCGAGTACGGTGGCAACGAGCAAGCCGAGTCACCACTGTGCACGCCAGCTTGTTCGATGTGCTCCATCACGCCACCGATGAATGTTTTGCCTTCTGGATCACGTAAACAGTCCACATCACACTCGATGGCATCGTTCAAAAAGCGATCTAACAACACCGGTGAATCGTGGCTGACCTTAACGGCTTCGCGCATGTAGCGCTCCAAGTCGCGTTGCTCGTGCACGATTTCCATGGCGCGTCCACCCAGCACATAACTGGGACGCACCACCAGGGGATAGCCCAAGGCAGCCGCTTTTTCCAAAGCTTCTGGTTCGGTGCGTGCTGTGGCGTTGGGCGGCTGACGCAAGCCAAGTTCTTGCAACAACTTCTGAAAACGTTCACGGTCTTCAGCCGCGTCGATCATGTCGGGACTGGTGCCAATGATAGGTACGCCTGCCGCCTCAAGGCCCAAGGCCAGTTTCAAGGGGGTTTGGCCACCGTACTGAACAATCACGCCGGTTGGCTTTTCTTTGTCCACGATCTCCAACACATCTTCAAGCGTCAAAGGTTCGAAATACAAACGGTCTGATGTGTCGTAGTCTGTCGACACCGTTTCGGGGTTGCAGTTGACCATGATGGTTTCGTAGCCGTCTTCGCGCATGGCGAGTGCGGCATGGACGCAGCAGTAGTCAAACTCAATGCCTTGACCAATGCGGTTAGGGCCTCCGCCCAACACCATGATCTTCTTGTTCTGTGTCGGTTCGGCCTCGCACTCGCCGTCTCCATTGCCTTCGTAGCTGGAGTACATGTAGGCGGTGTCGGTAGAGAACTCTGCGGCACAGGTATCCACACGTTTGTAAACAGGGCGTACATTCAAAGCGTGGCGCTTAGCGCGCACCACATGCTCGGTGGTTTTGAGCAGCTTAGCCAAACGACGGTCGGAAAAGCCTTTTTTCTTCAAGGCGCGCAACTCTTCAGCTGTGATGGCATCCAGCGTCGTGGTTTCGAGTTCCAACTCAATTTTCACGATCTCTTCGATTTGCACCAAGAACCAGCGGTCAATTTTGGTCAGCTCAAACACCTCATCGACGCTCAGGCCTTGGGCGAACGCATCGCCCACATACCAAATGCGCTCAGGGCCGGGCTCACCCAGCTCTTTTTCAAGCACTTCGCGGTCTTGGGTCTTCTCGTTCATCCCGTCCACGCCAACCTCCAAGCCGCGCAGGGCTTTTTGGAACGACTCTTGGAAGGTACGGCCCATGGCCATGACTTCGCCCACCGATTTCATCTGGGTGGTCAAGCGGCTGTCGGCTGTGGGAAATTTTTCAAAGGCAAAACGTGGAATTTTGGTAACCACGTAGTCAATGCTGGGCTCAAAGCTCGCGGGCGTAGCGCCACCGGTGATTTCGTTGCGCAACTCATCGAGCGTGTAACCCACGGCCAACTTGGCCGCTACCTTGGCAATTGGAAAGCCCGTGGCCTTGGACGCCAAAGCAGAAGAACGCGACACACGCGGGTTCATTTCAATCACCACCATGCGACCGTCTTTGGGATTGATGGAGAACTGCACATTCGAGCCCCCCGTGTCCACACCAATTTCACGCAACACGGCCAACGAGGCGTTGCGCATGATTTGGTATTCCTTGTCGGTCAAGGTTTGGGCTGGTGCCACGGTGATCGAGTCACCGGTGTGCACCCCCATGGGATCCAAGTTCTCGATCGAGCAAATGATGATGCAGTTGTCCGCTTTGTCGCGCACCACTTCCATCTCGTACTCTTTCCACCCCAGCAGCGACTCTTCAATCAATAATTCATTGGTGGGTGAGGCTTCCAAGCCCCGCTTGCAGATGACCTCGAACTCTTCCGGGTTGTAGGCAATGCCACCACCGGTGCCTCCTAGGGTGAAACTTGGGCGAATCACTGTTGGAAAGTTCACTTGTCGCTGAACTTCCCAAGCCTCGTCCATGCTGTGGGCAATGCCAGAACGTGCTGAGCCCAGACCAATTTTGGTCATGGCATCTTTGAACTTCAAGCGGTCTTCCGCTTTGTCAATCGCCTCGGGTGTGGCACCGATCAATTCGACTTTGTATTTATCAAGCACACCGTGGTGCCACAAATCCAAAGCGCAGTTCAAAGCAGTCTGCCCGCCCATGGTGGGCAAGATAGCGTCTGGACGCTCTTTGGCAATGATTTTTTCAACCGTTTGCCAGGTGATGGGCTCGATGTACGTGACGTCTGCCGTGGCGGGGTCGGTCATGATCGTGGCGGGATTGCTGTTGATCAAAATGACTTTGTATCCCTCTTCACGCAAGGCTTTGCAAGCCTGCACACCAGAGTAGTCAAATTCACACGCCTGCCCAATGATGATGGGGCCAGCGCCAATGATGAGGATGCTTTTTAAGTCGGTGCGCTTAGGCATTTATTTTTTCTCCATCAAGTTGATGAAGCGGTCGAAAAGATAGGTGATGTCATGAGGACCAGGCGATGCCTCGGGGTGTCCCTGAAAACAAAACGCGGGTTTGTCGGTGCGAGCCAAGCCCTGCAAAGTGCCGTCAAACAAAGACACGTGGGTGGCTCGCAAATTGGCAGGCAATGTTTTTTCATCCACCGCAAAACCGTGGTTTTGGCTGGTGATCGACACTCGGCCACTGTCAAGGTCTTTGACCGGGTGGTTGGCACCGTGGTGCCCAAATTTCATCTTGAAGGTTTTGGCACCGCTGGCCAAGGCCATGATTTGATGACCCAAACAGATACCAAAAGTCGGGATGCCTGTTTCAATCAACTCGGCCGCAGCGGCAATGGCGTAGTCGCACGGTTGCGGGTCGCCGGGACCGTTGGACAAAAAGATGCCATCTGGCTGATGTTTGAGCACCTCAGCCGCTGAAGTTCTGGCGGGCACCACGGTCACTTTGCAACCGCGCTCGGCCAACATGCGCAAAATATTTTTCTTCACGCCAAAGTCGTACGCCACGACGTGAAACTTAGGCGCAGATTGTTCGCCATAACCCTTGCCCAGCGCCCACTCGGTTTGCGTCCAGACATAGGGCTCGGCCACGGTAACTTGTTGTGCCAAATCGAGACCGGCCATGCTGGGTGCCCCTTGGGCAGCGGCAATGGCTTGTGCTTTCAGCGCTTGGCTGACTTGCTGACCTGGCGCCAGGGCCAAGATCGCACCGTTTTGCGTCCCTTTGGTACGCAAGATGCGCGTCAATTGACGGGTGTCAATGTTGGCAATCGCCACCGTGCCGCTGTCGTTCAGATAAGCTGACAAGGTTTGGTGTGATCGAAAGTTGCTGGCCACCAAAGGCAGGTCTTTGATGATCAAGCCAGCAGCATGGACTTTGTCAGCTTCGATGTCTTCCACGTTGACACCATAGTTGCCAATGTGTGGATACGTCAGGGTGACGATCTGCTGGCAGTAGCTGGGGTCGGTCAGAATTTCTTGGTAGCCGGTGAGCGATGTATTGAACACCACCTCGCCTACGGTGGAGCCAGAGGCTCCAATCGAATTGCCGATAAAGACCGTGCCGTCTGCAAGCGCCAAGATGGCGGGCGGGAAAGTTCCCTGAAGAGACAAAAGCACTGGGTTCTCCGGAGTAGTTCGGGTACGCCTCAGCGCTCACAAGAGAACGGGTCTCTTTTTGGCTGCTTGTTCGAGGAATGGGCCTTGGTTGAGCTGGGGCGTACAGGTTGATGCGGGAAAGCCTCTCATTATATCCGAGGCACTCGTTTACCCTTGCGTCACGTCACTCGACAGGTGGCGCTGGCGTGCAAACAAATCGCGGCGGCAGCGGCCACATTCAATGACTCTTCCCCGCCGGGTTGCGCGATACGCACCGACAAGGCCGCTTGGTCGGCCAACTGGGAGGAAACGCCCTGCCCCTCATGTCCCATGAGCCAGGCGCAAGGCATGGGCAGGGCCTGCTGAGCGAGCAACTGGTGCAGGAATGGGCCTTGGTGCGAACTGGTAGCCACCCAAGGCATCTCCAGTGCCTCCAACGCCGAAGGCTCGAGGCCCTCCACCAAATGCAAACCAAAATGCGCGCCCATGCCTGCACGCAAGACTTTGGGAGACCACAGGGCAGCAGCACCTTTGATGGCCAAGACTTGGCCAAAACCAAAGGCGGACGCGCTGCGCAAAATTGAGCCAACATTGCCCGCGTCTTGCACCCGATCCAGCACCACGGTGGGGGTGTGACGCAAGATGTCGGGGGCTACTGGCACCGTTATGACAAACCCCATTCGCGCAGGCGATTCGAGTCCACTCACCTCGGCAAACAGGGCGTCGGGCAACACCGTGTTGCGAGGGGCTGCCTCGATCCATTCGCGCGGAGCGATGCCCCATTGCGATTGTGCAAACACGGCATGCTCAGGCCGAACGCCACGTGCCAAGGCCGCTCGACACAGGTGGTCGCCTTCCAACCAAACACGACCGAGCTTGCGATAGGCCGTGCTGTCTTGCGACAGCCGACGCAGCTCTTTGACCAAGGGGTTGTCACGCGAAGTGATCACGTTCATCGCAGTACCTCGGCAACGGGTGCAAAACTGTGACGATGCCAGGGCGTAGCCCCGTGGGTACGCAAAGCCTTCAAATGTGCTTCGGTGCCGTATCCCTTGTGACGGTCAAAGCCGTACTCTGGGTATTGAGCATGCAATTGCAGACACCAGCGGTCACGGTGTACCTTGGCCAAGATAGATGCCGCAGAAATGGCGGGTACCTTGCTGTCGCCTTTGACAATGGCTTCGGCCAACACATCGAGCACAGGTAGACGGTTGCCATCCACCAACACTTTGTGCGGCTTAAGGCGCAAGCCCTCGACCGCACGAGACATCGCGAGCAGGGTGGCATTCAGTATATTCAGACTGTCGATTTCCTCCACGGAGGCCTCAGCGATCGAACAGCACAGAGCTTTGGCACGGATCTCGTCATACAAACGCTCGCGCTTCAAGGCCGTGAGTTTTTTGGAGTCCGCCAAGCCCACGATCGGGTTCAAGTCATCCAAGATGACGGCAGCGGCCACGACGGGCCCAGCCAACGGCCCTCGCCCAGCCTCATCCACGCCGGCCATCAGACCCGGGGCATCCCAGACCAGCGAAGCCTGTTCAGCGCGCAAGAATTTTTTGGATCGCATGGGCAGCCAATGCAGGGGTGTCACAGCGCAAACTGTCATGCAGTGCGGCAAAACGTTGTTGAACGGCGGTCATGGCGGCGGGTTGTGCCAGCCACTGCAATACCTCATGCGCCATGGCGTCCGGGGTGGCATCCTCTTGCAACAACTCAGGCACCACAAACTCCTGGCACAAGATATTGGGCAGCCCTACCCAGGGCTGCAGTTTCTTACGACGCATGATTTGCCAGCTGATCCAGTTCATGTTGTAAGCAATGACCATCGGACGCTTGAACAGCGCGGCTTCCAAAGTTGCGGTGCCACTGGCAATCAGTGTCACATCGCAAGCGGCCAGAGCAGTGTGCGATTGTCCGGTCAACACCGTCAGCCCAGGCACGCCACCTACCTCGCGAACCAGCGCATCGATGCGGGCACGTAACGCAGACATGGCGGGCAAGACAAAGATCAGCCCAGGCTGTTGCTGGGCCATGCGCTGCGCCGCTTGTAAAAAACGACGTGCCAAATATTCAATTTCAGAATGTCGACTGCCAGGCAATAACGCGACCACGGTCGCGTCTTGTGGCAAGCCCAGTGCAACACGTGCCCCAGCACGGTCAACATGTTCGGGAATCGTTTGTGCCAGTGGATGCCCCACGTAGGTGGCAGCAATGCCGTG
>CANCUP010000074.1 GCA_947381325.1 Comamonadaceae bacterium | reverse complement strand
ATTGCCGAACCCAAGGCCTTGATTGGCTTTGCGGGCCCTCGTGTGATTGAAAGCACCGTGCGCGTGACCTTGCCTGAAGGTTTTCAGCGTGCCGAGTTCTTGCAAACCAAGGGCGCGATTGACTTCATTTGCGACCGCCGTGAACTGCGCAAAACCGTTGCCAACACCTTGGCCATGTTGCAGCGCCAACCCGCGGATGCGGTCAGCTAACTCTGCCGCATTTGGCTGAAGCCACTCAGCCCTTTTCCTCTACCCTCTGTCCCCTCGATGTCCAACAACAACACCCCCGCCACGCCCGAAGCCGCTCCCGTCGACGAAAACCAATTGATCGCTGAGCGCCGTGAAAAACTCAAGGCCATTCGTGCACGCCAAGCTCAGGGTCAAGGCGTGGCCTTTCCCAACGACTTCAAACCCGCGCACCACGCCGCCACCTTGCACGAACTGCACGGCGAAAAAACCGCCGAGGTGTTGACCGAGGAAGGCCAATTCGCCAAGGTGGCCGGGCGCATGATGCTCAAGCGCGTGATGGGCAAAGCCAGCTTTGCCACCTTGCAAGACAGCACCGGACGCATTCAGATTTATGTCACGCGTGACGATGTGGGCGAAGACACCTACGCCGACTTCAAGCACTGGGACTTGGGTGACATCGTGGCCTGCGAAGGTAAGTTGTTCAAAACCCGCACAGGCGAGTTGTCGATCCATGCCAGCAGCATCCGCATGCTCACCAAGAGCTTGCGTCCGATGCCTGACAAGTTTCATGGTGTACACGACCAAGAGATCAAGTACCGCCAACGCTACGTCGATTTGATGACCGACGAGACAGCGCGCAAGCGTTTTGTGGCGCGCAGCAAGGCAGTCAGCGGCATTCGCGAATTCATGGTGCACCACAACTTCCTCGAAGTGGAGACGCCCATGCTGCACCCGATTCCAGGGGGCGCCAACGCCAAGCCGTTCACCACGCACCACAACGCCTTGGACCAAGAAATGTTTTTGCGCATTGCGCCTGAGCTCTACCTCAAGCGCTTGATCGTGGGTGGCTTTGAGCGCGTGTTTGAGATCAACCGCAACTTCCGCAACGAAGGCATCTCGGTACGCCACAACCCCGAGTTCACCATGATGGAGTTCTATGCGGCGTATTGGAATTACCAAGACCTGATGAGCTTCACCGAAGCGTTGGTGCGCGATGCCGCCATGAAGGCTGCCGGCACACTGCTGCTGACCTATGGTGGCAAGTCGGTGGATTTGAGCCAGCCGTTTGAGCGCTTGACCATTCCTGAAGCGATTCTGAAGCACACCGATGCGGGCGACAACGTGGGCAACGCGGCATGGCTGATCGAAGCTCTGAAGAAGCTGGGTTTCAAAGAAGACAAAGACAAGCTCAGCACACGCAGCCTGGCCAGCCTGCAAGTGATGTACTTTGAAGAGACGGTGGAAGAAAAGCTCTGGCAACCCACCTTCATCTGCGAGCACCCGGTGGAAATTTCGCCCTTGGCACGCGCCAGCGATGTGCGCCCCGAAGTGACCGAGCGCTTTGAGCTCTACATCACGGGTCGCGAGTTCGGCAACGGCTTCAGCGAGTTGAACGATGCCGAAGACCAGGCCGCCCGCTTTCAAGCCCAAGTGGCCGCCAAAGACAGCGGCGACGACGAAGCCATGTTCTTTGACCACGACTTTGTCCGCGCGCTCGAGTACGGCATGCCGCCCACAGGCGGCTGCGGCATTGGCATTGACCGCTTGATGATGTTGCTCACCGACAGTCCGAGCATCCGCGATGTGATTTTGTTTCCGGCCTTGCGACGCGAAGTGTGAACGCTGCCCGCAGCGTCATGAAAAAGCGAGGCCACGGCCTCGCTTTTTTCATGGGCCCATCAAGATTTACTGCGGCTGAAACCCGCTGTCTTTGATCATCTTGGCCCACACCTGGGTGTAAGCACGCTCACGCTGCGCCAACTGCTGCGCGTTCATGTAGCCCACGGTCAAGCCCATTTTGGTGAGGTGGTCGTTCACATCGGGCATGGCCAGCACTTTGGCCAGCGCTTGGCCGACGTGGTCGATGGTGGCCTTGGGTGTGCCAGCCGGCGCGAAGATGCCGTAGTACGGCAAGTCTTCCAGGCCTGCCAGCCCCAACTCGGTGAAGGTGGGCACATCGGGCAAGGACGCTTGGCGCTTACCGCCTAGAACCGCCACGATGCGAACTTTGCCGGCCTTGTGGTTCTCCATGAAGTCGGGCACGGAGCCCACACCCGCCGCAATTTGGTTGCCGAGCATGTCGGCCATCATGGGCGCGCTGCCGCGGTAGGGGGCAGACACCAAGTCGAGTTTGTATTTCTCGCCCACCACTTTGACCAAGAACTCAGGGGTAGATGCAGGTGCGGGGATACCCACTGCGCCTTTGCCGCCAGCTTGCGCCTTGACCCACGCCACATAGTCGTTGAACGACTTGGCGGGTGTGCCACCCGAAACCGCGAATGCGTTGACGAAGGTGGCAAAGCCCGCCACCGGCACGAAGTCTTGGGCTGAGTCAAAGCCAGGATTTTTGACCACCAAGGGCAAGATGGAAATGGTGTGGTCGTGCGACAAAAACAGCACCGTGCCATCGGCTGGCGAGGCTTTGAGCGCTTGGGCCGCCAGTTGTCCGCCCGCACCGGGTTTGTTCTCGACCACCACGGCCACACCCAATTCGTCTTTGAGTTTTTCTGCCAAAGTACGCGCCACGGCATCGGTGCCACCGCCCGGCGGAAAACCCACCATCAGTTTGATGGGTTTGCTCGCCTGTGAAGCGGCCAGGCCACATGACAGCGCAAGTGTGAGCGCAGCCAAGGGGCGCAAAAATTGGAAAACAACCGATCGACGTGACGCAAACATGTGACGACTCCTTAGAAGCAATGACAGTGAGTGAGAAATGAGGCTCGCGAAAGGCCAGATTACACGGTGGGCGGCTCTTGGGCCGTGGGGCCATCCGGGCTTTGCGCGTGGTCAGGGTCTTGGCCGAACTCGCCTTCAGGCGAGTTTTTACGCGCCTCACGCTCTTTGAGCTTTTCTTCTTTCTTCTTTTTCTTAGCCAATTCGCGTTGACGTTTTTCGTAGTTGTAGTTGGGGGTGGCCATGGTTATTTTTTCTCCAGAGGCGGTTTGCAGTCAAAACAAAAGAAGGCCAGTGTGCCCGCAAAACGGCGTTGACTGCCCAGGCGACGCGGCTTGTGCACACCGCACTTCATGCAAGACATGGTTTCACCCACCTTGCCCATGCCGACGAAGGGCGAGCCGTTCTCCCGACTGGTGAAGCGCAAACCGCTGTCGTCGACTTGGTTTTTTCCATTTTTGGTCGCCATCTGCTTCCTTGGGGTTGGGGAGGAACTGGCTGCGGTTCAAGGCAGCAAGTCCAATGCCCGCACATAGGCGGGGTGGGTCATCAGCGCGTCCCAAGCTAGCGGCGAATGGGTGGGTAGGAGCGATTGTCGACGCTGTTCGCTGGCATCGCTGGCCTGCCAGCGGTTTTTCAACAAACCTTCGGTCAGCTCATCGAGCATGTCGTCCAAAGCCCGTCCTTGGTCTGGCGCTTGCGCCAGGCTTTGGTTGCAGAGCAGCACCAGGTCACAGCCGGCATTGAGCGCAGCGATGGCGGCTTGGGCAAAGCTGACCTCACGACCTTGAATGCGACGCGCGCCAGCCATCGACAAGTCGTCGCTGAAGATGGCCCCGTTGAAATGCAGTTGGCCGCGCAAGATGTCTTGCAGCCAACGCGGCGAGAAGCCTGCAGGCAAGGCGTCCACCTTGGGGTAGATGACATGGGCCGGCATCACACTGCTGAGGGTGGTGCTGAGCCAGCTGTAGGGCAAGGTGCAGTCGTTCAACACCGCTTTGAGGCTGCGCTTGTCGACCGGAATGTCCACATGTGAGTCGGCTTTGACAAAGCCATGGCCGGGAAAGTGTTTGCCGCAATTGGCCATACCGGCCAGTAACAGGCCATGCATCAGGCTTTTGGCCAAGGCAGTGACCACGCGTGGGTCACGGTGGAAAGCGCGGTCGCCAATGACGCCGCTCTCGCCGTGGTCAAGGTCGAGCACGGGGGTGAAGCTGAAGTCGACCCCACAGGCGCGCAGTTCGCTGGCCAGCACATAGCCGCAAGCCGTGGCCGCGTCCATGGCGGCCAAGGCCCCACTGCCGCGATGGAATTCACCACTGACGCTTTTGGCGTCTTTCATCCAGAGTTCGCCCAACGCCCGCATGGGTGGAAGGTGGGTGAAGCCATCGGTGCGAAAGCGCTGCACCCGTCCGCCTTCGTGGTCCACACAAATCAGCAAATCTTGCCGCACGGCCTTGATGTCAGCACACAAGGCCGTGAGCTGAGAGCGGCTGTGCCAGTTGCGGCCAAACAAGATGATGCCGCCAGTGAGCGGATGCGCCAGGCGCTGGCGATCGACCGCTGTGAGCTCGGTACCCGCGATGTCAAGGATGAGGGGGGCGTGGTGGGACATGGGCAACTTATTCTTTTTCAACAATGACGAAGCTGGTGGCGTAGTCGGACTCGTCGCTCACACTGACCTGGGCTTTCAGGCCACGGGCGTCACACCATTCTTTGAGCACACCGTGCAGCACGATCACGGGTTGGCCAGTGGGCAATTTAGCGACTTCGCACAAGCGCCAAGTCATGGGCATGCGCATGCCCAAACCGATGGCTTTGCTGAAGGCCTCTTTGGCCGAAAAGCGGGTGGCCACATAGCGCACACCGCGCTCGGGCCAGCGCGCGCTGCGGCTGCGCCAGGTGGCCAACTCGTTGTCGCTCAGTATTTTTTGGGCGAACCGTTCACCGTGCTTGTCCAAGGACGAGCGAATGCGCCGGATGTCACAGATGTCGGTGCCAATGCCGTAGATCATGCGGGCATGCACGCGAGGTAAGCGCGCACGGTGTCGGTGTAACCCATCTCCAAGGCATCGGCCACCAAGGCATGGCCAATCGAGACCTCCAGCACGCCGGGCACGGCGCGCAGAAAAGTGCCCAGGTTGTCGCGGTTCAAGTCGTGCCCTGCATTGAGCCCCAAGCCCACGGCCAAGGCCGCTTGCGCGGTGGCTTCAAAAGCGGCCAAGACATTCGACTCGCTGGGCGTGCCAAAGGCACGGGCATAGCTTTCGGTGTAGAGCTCCACACGGTCGGCCCCCACCGCTTTGGCGGCGGCCATGGCCTCAGGCACAGGGTCCATGAACAGGCTCACGCGCGCGCCCCAGGCTTTGGCTTGGGCGATCAAGGGTTTCAAACGCTGTGCGTCTTGCGGAAAACTCCAACCGTGGTCGCTGGTGAATTGGCCTTCGCTGTCGGGCACAAAGGTCACCTGATGCGGGCGCACGAGTTGCACAAAGTCCATCAGGTTGTGAAACGGGTTGCCCTCGATGTTGAACTCGCGATCCGGCCAAGCCTTGAGCAGGTCGGCCAAGGCGTTCACGTCGTCGGCTCGGATGTGTCGCGCGTCAGGTCGCGGATGCACGGTGATGCCCGCGGCACCCGCTTGCAAGCACAGGGTGGCGGCGCGGGTGACGCTGGGAATGCCCAGGTGGCGCGTGTTGCGCACCAAGGCGACTTTGTTGAGGTTGACCGACAAGGCGGTGCGGGTGTGGGGCTGGGACATGAAATCAGAAACCTTGAAGGTCCACCATCATCTGCCGGGTGCGCAGGGTGTGGACCCCGCAATGGTAGTGCAGCAAGGCGCGCAGCTGGCCTTGCAACGCGTTGCGCTGATCGGCGGGCAGCTCGGCACACACGCGCAAGGTGGCGCTCATGGGGCTGTCGGCATCCAGGCTGGCATCGAGTTGTTGCCACACCGAACCCACCAAGCCCACACGGTCTTGTGGGCTGTGGCTGCGCAAGCCGCCTTCGGCAACCAAGCTGTAGGCCGCGTGGTCTTGCAAGGGCGCCAAGGTGAGGGTTTGGGCGTTGAGCTGGGGCAACAGGCCGATGTCGCGCAACAGCAGCAACTCGAAGGCCCGCAAAGCGGGCGCCATGGTGCCTTCATGGCCCGAGGCCAAGACCTGCACCACTTGGGCATACAGATCGAAGAGGCGGGGATGGGGGTCGTCACGCGCGAGCAAACGCAACAGCAATTCGTTGAGGTAGTAGCCCGACAACAAAGACTCGCCCTGGGGCATGATGTGCCCACCCACCCATTCCGCACCTTTGAGCGTGCGAATTTCTGCGTCGCCGGTGTAGGTGATGTGCAGAGGCTGCAAAGGCAGCAACACCGGACGGAAATTCGAGGTGGGGCGCTTGGCACCCTTGGCCACCAAAGCCACCCGGCCATGGTGGCGGGTGAAGGTTTCCAGAATCAGACTGGACTCACTCCAGTCGTAGCGGTGCAAGACAAACGCAGGTTCATCTTGAATGCGAGTGATGCCCCGCGCAGAAATGGAAGTGCTGGACTTACTCGTAGCCAAAGCTGCGCACCCGCGCTTCGTCATCAGCCCAGCCAGAGCGCACTTTGACCCACAACTCCAAGAACACTTTGGCGTCAAAGAGTCTTTCCAACTCGGTACGGGCCTCGGTGCCCATGCGCTTGAGGCGCTCGCCTTTGTCGCCAATGACCATGGCTTTGTGGCCATCGCGCTCGACCACGATGGTGGCGGCAATGCGCACCATGCGTTTGACGGCTTTGGTCTTGCCGGGCTCTTCCTCGAACTTGTCGATGATCACGGTCGAGGTGTAGGGCAGCTCGTCACCCGTCAGGCGAAACAGTTTTTCGCGCACCATCTCGGCAGCCATGAATTTCTCGCTGCGGTCGGTCAACTCATCGGCGGCATACATCCAGCCTTGTTGGGGCAGGTATTTTTCACAAATGCCCATCAAGCGCTCCACGTCTTTGGCGTTCTTGGCCGACATGGGCACGAACTCGGCAAAGGGGTGACGGGTTTGCATCTCCTGCAACCAAGGGGCCACATCGGCTCGGCTCTTGACCGAGTCGAGCTTGTTGGCCACCAAAAGTGTTGGAATGCCAGGCGCCAGCAAGGCCAACACACGGGCGTCGGCCGGCGTGAAGCTGCCCGCCTCGACCACCAACAAGACCAGGTCCACATCACCCACCGCGCCTTGCACGGTTTTGTTGAGCGACTTGTTCAGGGCGTTGCCGTGGATGGTTTGAAAGCCGGGGGTATCGACAAACACGAACTGCGCAGCACCTTCGGTGCGCATGCCCGTGATGCGATGGCGCGTGGTTTGCGCCTTGCGCGAAGTGATGCTGATTTTTTGGCCCACCAAGGCGTTGAGCAAGGTGGACTTGCCCACGTTGGGTTTGCCCACGATGGCGATCAGGCCACAGCGCTGCTCAGCAGGTGGCACAGCGACAGGGCTGGCCACCACGCGGTTGCCTTTGCTGGCGGCGAGCATGGCGTCAATGTCTTGCAGGCTTTGGCCTGTGGTGTCGTCTTGGGGGGGTTGGGGTGAAGTCATGTCGACTCCTTTAAAACATCAAGCATGGCTGCTGCGGCGGCCTGCTCTCCTGCGCGGCGCGAAGCGCCAATGCCACGCTCGCAGCGGGCCAGTTCGGGGATTTCGCACTCGACGTCAAAGGTCTGGCGGTGCGCGGCACCCAAGGTGCCGACCACACGGTAGATGGGTAACTTGAGCTTGCGCGCTTGCAACCATTCTTGCAATTCGGTTTTGGGGTCTTTGCCAACGGCTTGCATGTCAGGGTTGATTTCAACAGCCGAGAAGATGCGCTGCACCAGGGCGTGGGCAGCGTCATAGCCCGCGTCGAGGTAGACCGCGCCGAGCACCGCTTCGAGTGCATCGGCCAAGATAGAGGCACGTTTTTGACCGCCAGAGCGCATCTCGCCTTCGCCCAAGCGCAAGATGCCTGACAAGCCCAGCTCCACAGCCAAGTGGTGCAAGGTGTCTTGCTTGACCAGGTTGGCGCGCACCCGCGAGAGGTCGCCCTCTGGCAGGGTATTGAGGCGCTGATAGAGCATATGCGCCACACCCAAGTTGAGCACCGAGTCACCCAAAAACTCCAGGCGCTCGTTGTGGTCGGCGCTGAAGCTGCGGTGGGTCAGGGCCTGCACCAACAGCGCAGGATTGCGAAAGCTGTGCTGCAAGCGTTGTTGCAGGGTTTCAAGAATTTGTTGTTGGTTCAACGAGGCTTGGGCCATGAGCGTGCGTGTGGTCATTCAAAAGCGCCAATGCGCTTGAGATTGCCAAAGTTCATCCACACAAAAAAGGCTTTGCCGACGATGTTTTTATCTGGCACAAAGCCCCAGTAGCGCGAGTCCAGCGAGTTGTCGCGGTTGTCACCCATCATGAAGTAATGCCCTTCAGGTACTTTGCAGGTCACACCTTCGGCGGTGTATTGGCAGTTTTCTTTGAATACAAACTCATCGGCACCCGGCACAAAGGCTGGGCGATCGCTGTCGTTGAGCAGGTTGTGGGTACGCAAGCCTGTCATTTCTGAGGCTTTGGAGCCGATCGGCAACTTCTCTTCGAACTGTTTGATGTAGCGCATGCTGTCTTCTTCAAAGAAGTCAGCACGGGGGTCTTTCGAGACGGGTTGGCCATTGATGGTGAGTTGCTTGTTCAAGTAAGCCACTTCGTCTCCGGGCACGCCCACCACACGCTTGATGTAGTCGAGGCTGGGCTTGGGCGGGTAGCGAAACACCATCACATCGCCACGTTGAACCGGATTGCCATCCGTCACTTTGAGGTTCAACACAGGCAAGCGCACACCGTAGTGAAATTTGTTGACCAAAATCAGGTCGCCCACCCACAGGGTGGGAATCATGGAGCCGGAAGGAATTTTGAACGGTTCAAACAAGAACGAACGCAACACAAAGACCACGGCAATGACTGGGAACAACCCTGCCGTCCAATCCAGCCACCAAGGTTGCATGATCAGACGCACTTTGGCCTCGGACACATCCACATCGGTTTGGGCGATGCCCAATTTGGTGAGTTCGGCACGCCGCTTGTCCGCCTCTTGCTCTAATTGGGCGGCAGCTGCTTCACGCTGAGGCAAAAAGTAAAAGTGTTCGGCCAACCAATAAATGCCCGTGACCACGGTGGCCATGAACATCAGCAGCGCGAAGTTGCCGTCGATGAGCCCAAGGTACCAAGACCCGGCGTAGCTGACAAAGGCAGCCAGAACAAAAGCAGTCAAAGTAGCCATCAGTCCTCCACTTGCAGGATGGCCAAGAACGCTTCTTGGGGCACTTCAACAGAACCAATTTGTTTCATGCGTTTCTTACCTGCTTTTTGTTTCTCTAAGAGCTTGCGCTTGCGACTGATGTCACCACCGTAGCATTTTGCCAGCACGTTTTTACGCAAGGCCTTGATGGTTTCGCGCGCAATGATGTTGGCGCCGATGGCCGCTTGAATGGCCACGTCAAACATTTGACGGCTGATGATCTCGCGCATCTTGCCCACCACGGCACGGCCACGGTACTGGGCTTGGGTTCGGTGCACGATGATGGACAGCGCATCGACCTTTTCACCGTTAAGCAAGATGTCGACCTTGACCACGTCGGAGGTGCGGAACTCTTTGAACTCATAGTCCATGGAGGCATAGCCACGGCTGACCGATTTGAGCTTGTCAAAAAAGTCGAGCACGATCTCACCCAGCGGCATGTCATAGGTGAGCATCACTTGGCGGCCGTGGTAAGCCATATTGAGCTGCACACCGCGCTTTTGATTGGCCAGCGTCATGACCGCGCCCACATAGTCTTGCGGCATATACAGATGCACGGTGACGATGGGTTCACGAATTTCTTGCATCTTGCCCTGGTCGGGCATCTTGGCAGGGTTTTCCACCAACACAACTTCGCCATCGGGCTTGACCACTTGGTACACCACGCTGGGGGCGGTGGTGATCAGGTCTTGGTCAAACTCGCGTTCGAGCCGCTCTTGCACGATCTCCATGTGCAACAGACCCAAGAAGCCACAACGGAAACCAAATCCCAGCGCTTGAGACACCTCGGGCTCATAGTGCAAAGAAGAGTCGTTGAGCTTGAGCTTTTCCAAGGCGTCGCGCAGGGCGTCGTATTGGTTGGCTTCGGTGGGGTACAAGCCCGCAAACACTTGCGGCTGAATTTCTTTGAAACCCGGCAAGGCTTGCTCGGCAGGCCCTAAATTGTTGGGCAGCTTCTTTTCCAAGGTGATGGTGTCGCCCACCTTGGCGGCTTGCAGTTCTTTGATGCCCGCGATGATGTAGCCGACCTGACCGGCTTCAAGCGACTCACGGGTCTCGTTGGCCGGGGTGAACACGCCCAAGTTGTCGGCGTTGTAGACGGCGTTGGTGGCCATCATCTTGAAGCGCTCGCCCTTGCCCAGGCGGCCGTCAACCACGCGCACCAACATGACGACGCCCACATAGGTGTCGAACCAGCTGTCCACGATCATGGCGCGCAAGGGCGCATTCGGGTTGCCTTTGGGTGGCGGGATCTTGGCCACCACGGCTTCAAGGATTTCTTCGATGCCCATGCCGGTTTTGGCAGAGCATGGAATGGCGTCGGTGGCATCGATGCCAATGACGTCTTCAATTTCGGCTTTGGCGTTGTCTGGATCGGCTTGCGGCAAATCCATTTTGTTGAGCACGGGCACCACCTCCACGCCCAAGTCGAGAGCGGTGTAACAGTTGGCGACGGTTTGCGCCTCCACGCCTTGGCTGGCGTCCACCACCAAGAGCGCGCCTTCGCAAGCAGACAGCGAGCGAGACACTTCGTAAGAAAAGTCGACGTGACCCGGTGTGTCAATCAGATTCAGGTTGTAGACCTGGCCATCTTTGGCCTTGTAGTGCAGCGCCGCGGTCTGCGCTTTGATGGTTATCCCACGCTCTTTCTCAATGTCCATCGAGTCGAGCACCTGCGCTTGCATGTCGCGTTCTTCCAACCCACCGCAACGCTGAATCAGGCGATCCGCCAAAGTGGATTTGCCGTGGTCAATGTGGGCAATGATCGAGAAGTTTCTGATGTGGTTCATCAAGGGAGACACTTAAGTGGTTGAATTCAAAGGATAGAAGACATGAAAAAAGGGCGCGTCAGATGCTGACGCGCCCAGAACCAACAAGCAATGGCAACTGCGATAGTTGGGACTTCATTGTAGGCAAAAAGCTGAAAACGTACAGCGCCTGAGATGCTGCAACCCGCTCGTTGCAGCCTAACAACATCAACTTATTCACAACTTATTAACATTTTGGCAGCAGGGTTGATGGAACAACTTGTGGGTGATCTGTGGAGCACCTGTGGAGCTTGTTGGCCGATCCCATATCGTGGATTTTTAGTCTTGCGATATATCGCAAAAGCACTTTCGAGGCTTCAATTCTATACAAAAAGTGCTTGAGTGATTTCAATTAAGTTAGCGAGCGCACACAAACAAATGGATTTTTGACAGCAAAAATATTTTTCCTTGTTTCGGGCTGAGACGAAATCAGCCCCAAACCCGACTGAGACTTAGGGACTTAACGCTGTGGACGTATCACTGTGTACTGGGCCCACTCACCCCGACGGATCAACAGGCTGACAGGTTTGCTGCGATCGAGCTTGGCGACCAAGCCTTCAAAGGCTTGCACAGAAGGAGTTTCAGCATTTGCCAATGCCAAAATCACATCGCCCTCTTGAATGCCAGCACGGGCGGCCACTTCTGCCACAGCCTCGACACGGACGCCGCCCTGGAGTTTGAGCTCTTTCTTTTGCGCCTCGTTGAGGTCACTCACGGTCAAGCCCAGCACCTTGAAAGACAAAGAGGATGCAGGTTTTTCAGTCGGTGCAACCGCCTTTTTGACAGGCTTCTCGGCCTCGACTTCGCCCACGGTGATGGACACATCGCGCGTGCCGCCTCGGCGCCAAATTTGTAGGGTGCTGCGAGTTCCTGGCTTGGTGCTGCCAACGATGCGCGGCAAGTCGGCAGATTTTTCAATCACCTTGCCGTCAAAACGCAAGATGATGTCGCCTGCCTCCAAACCTGCTTTTTCGGCGGGAGAACCTTGCTCGACGCCCCTGACCAAGGCACCCTGCGCTTTGGCCAAGCCCAAAGATTCAGCCACTTCTTTGCTGACTTGGTCAATCTGTACACCCAAGCGGCCCCGCTGCACGCGACCGGTGGCACGCAGTTGGTCGCTGACGCGAACCGCTTCGTCTATAGGAATTGCAAACGAGATGCCCATGAAGCCGCCCGAACGTGAATAGATTTGGCTGTTGATGCCCACCACCTCACCTCGCATGTTGATCAAAGGCCCACCGGAATTGCCTGGGTTGATCGCCACATCGGTTTGAATGAAGGGCAGGTAGTCGCCTGTGTCGCGCTGTTTAGCACTGACGATGCCAGCGGTCACCGTGTTGTCCAGGCCAAATGGAGACCCAATGGCCATGACCCACTCCCCGACTTTGAGTCGACTCACATCCCCCACCTTCACAGCCGGCAATCCGGTGGCTTCGATCTTGACCACTGCCACGTCGGTTCGCTTATCTGCCCCGACGATACGGGCTTTGAACTCTCGCTTGTCGGGCAAGGTGACGATCACTTGATCGGCACCCTCCACCACGTGGGCATTGGTCATGACAAAGCCGTCGCTGGACAATATGAAGCCCGATCCAACGCCACGCGGCTGCTCTTCTTCCTGCTGCTGGGGGCGGTTGGGGCGCTGCTGTCGCGGCGCATTAGGACTTGGCATGGGGACGCCAAAGAAGCGTCGAAAAAACTCTTGCATTTCCTCGTCAGGCGCACCGTTTTGCGCGCCACGCGCTGCGGCCTTTTCTAGGGTTCGGATGTTGACCACCGAAGGTCCCACTTGCTCGACCAAATCCGTGAAATCTGGCAAGGTGCGCACCGATTGCGCCATGGCCGGGCCAGGAACAGACAGGGTCAGTCCACCGGCCAAAAAACTGCCGATCAGCACGGCGATAGGTAAGTAAGGTTTCAGGGTCATAGAAATTCTCTTTCAAGAGAGGAACGCGTGACTGTAAAGCGCTCGACGTAGATTTTGCCAATTGACAGGGTCAGCAGAATGGCTAAGCCATAGCCAGCGCCCCATCGCCACAGAACTTGCAGATGCGGGCAGCCATTGCAAAAGCAAGGTGTGCTGCATATCCAAAGCAACGCAAACAGGCGTTCCAAGTTGCAAATTGACACCCCCACGCTCTAGCAAGCACCAAACCTGCCCATCCCACACCAAGGAAACACCGGTAGAAAAGACACAACGCCAACCCCAGCCCAGACAAACGAGTCCCGATGCGAGGGCCACACACCACGGCCATGTGACTGACTGCTGCCAAGCCCATAGCGACAAAGCAGCCACCATCCACAGGACCAACACCCCAAGCAGACCCTTTGCAAAAGCACAACGCCCCACCGGATAAGCAACCGATGGGGCGTTGTACATGGCGAAGAATCAAACGCGCTTGAAAACCAGCGCACCATTGGTGCCGCCGAATCCAAAATTATTCTTCAAGGCGACGTCAATTTTCATGTCACGCGCCACATTGGCACAGTAATCCAAATCGCAGTCGGGGTCTTGGTTGAAGAGATTGATGGTCGGCGGGCTCTTTTGATGATGGATCGCCAACACGGTGAACACGCTCTCAACACCTCCAGCACCACCCAAAAGATGCCCCGTCATGGACTTGGTGGAGTTCACCACCACCTTTTTGGCGTGATCGCCCAAGGCGGCCTTGATGGCATTGGTTTCGTTGACATCACCCAGTGGCGTGGAGGTGCCATGGGCATTCAAGTAATCAACTTGATCGACCGTCACACAGGCATTGTTGAGGGCGCTGAGCATGGCACGGCGAGGGCCGTCCATGTTGGGGGCTGTCATGTGCCCCGCATCGGCACTCAAGCCGTAACCACCCAACTCTGCATAAATTTTGGCGCCGCGTTTTTTGGCGTGTTCGTACTCTTCAAGTACCAAGACGCCGGCGCCTTCACCCAAAACAAAACCATCGCGATCGCGGTCCCAGGGGCGCGACGCGGTCGTGGGATCGTCATTGCGGGTTGACAGTGCACGCATGGAGGCAAAGCCGCCAACGCCCAAAGGCGAGATGCAGCCTTCAGAGCCTCCGGCAATCATCACGTCGGCATCCCCATACTCAATGTGGCGACCGGCCTCACCAATGCTGTGCAAGCCTGTGGTACAGGCCGTGACCACCGCCAAATTCGGGCCCTTGAAGCCAAACCGCATGGACACATGACCTGAAATCATGTTGATGATGGATGCTGGCACAAAGAAGGGCGAAATACGACGTGGACCTTTGGCCAACAACTCGTTGTGCATGTCTTCGATCAGCGGCAAACCACCGATGCCAGAACCAATCACAACCCCGATGCGGGTTGCCTGCTCTTCGCTCAAGGCGTCGCCGGTGGGTAAACCGGCGTCTTGCACCGCCTGAATCGCTGCCGCCACGCCGTAATGGATGAACTTGTCCATGGCACGCGCCTCTTTCGGGGCGATGTACTGATCAAGATCTAAATCTTTGACTTCTCCGGCGAAATGGCAATTGATCCCAGACGCGTCAAAACGCGTGATGGTGCCAATGCCAGATTTCCCAGCCAAAAGATTGGCCCAGGCATGATCCACCGT
>CANCUP010000073.1 GCA_947381325.1 Comamonadaceae bacterium | reverse complement strand
CTCAAGGGCAGCTCGGTCAACCTGAATGTGCGTCTATTTGTGGGTGGGCCGATGGCGCTGCTGGCGCCTTCTGGACTGGCTGCCATGCCTGCTGAGGTGGTGGCGCACGATGCGCCCGCCACCGTTCAATGGATCACCCAAAGCATGCCCGCAAAGTCTGCAGGGGTAGGCGAGACGCTGGTGGTGTGAATGTATTTGCACACGTGCCCCACACTTTTTGCTGAGATCCTCTGTGAGAGCCGTATACTGACATGACAAAATTAAGTGTCAACTTTTTGATTCTTAAGCACCCTTGGTTTACAACATGAAGCTTCCCTCTTTGGACCCGTCCACCTTCTCCCAGTTGCTGGGGGTTGTGTCGGATGTCACCTTGGTGATGGACGCACAGGGGGTGATCGAAGACGTCTCCACGGGGCAAGACAAGCTGGCTTCGCTGGGTTGTCAAACCTGGATCGGGCGGCGCTGGATGGACACGGTCACCAGCGAAAGCCGAATCAAAATTCAAGAGATGCTCAAGTCGCAGGGAGCGCCTGGCTTGATGCGCTGGCGCCATGTCAACCACCTCACCCCCTTGGGCAGCGAAGTGGCCCTGCAATACGTGGTGTTGCCATTGGGTGCCGGCAAATTGCTGGCCATGGGCCGTGACTTGGAGAGTCTGGCTGAGTTGCAGCGCCGCTTGGTGGAAACCCAGCAGTCGATGGAGCGGGACTACCTGCGCTTGCGCCACATCGAGGCGCGTTACCGCGTCTTGTTCGACACCTCGCCTGAAGCGGTGTTGGTGGTCGATGCCAGCACGCAGCGGGTGCTCGAGGCCAACCTGGGGGCGCAGTCGTTGCTCAAGGACGCTGGCAAGCGTTTGGTGGGACGTGATGTGCGCGAATGTTTCGAGGGCGAGAGTCAGGCCGACGTGCAGTCTTTGCTGCGCATGGCGTTGGCCACCGGACGCATTGAGATGTGCGCGGCCCGTGTGGCAGGCGTGAGCGCGGCTTGGACGGTGTCTGCCACGGTGTTTCGGCAAGAGGGCGGGGCGCAATTTCTGTTGCGCTTGGTCACCCGCGAAGCGGTGGCGGAGCCGCGCCATGACCCGCAATCTTCGGTGGCGCTCAGTGAGGCGATGGCGCATTTCCCTGACGGGTGGCTGCTGACCGACAACGCGGGCGCGATCAAGAGCGTCAATGAAGAGGGCATGGCCTTGCTCGGTTTGACCGCAACGTCGCAGGTGGTGGGACAGAGCATCGAGCGCTGGCTGTTGCGCGGCGCCGTGGATTGGGGCGTGCTCCAAACCAGCTTGCGCCAGCAACTGCCCGTGCGCAATTTCGCCACCGAGGTGCGCACCCTCTCAGGCATGACCTTGCCGGTGGAGGTTTCGGCCATCAGCTTGGCACGGCCCGAGCCCTTGTACGTGTTCTTTGTGCGCGACATGCACCGCAGGATGCAGGCTGGCGCGTCGGCGTCGCAACATCAGGTCAACCCGTTTGCCGAGTTGTCGCAGTTGGTGGGGCGTCGTCCCATCAAAGACATCGTCGGTGAGACGGTGGACACGATTGAGCGCATGTGCATTGAAACGGCCCTTGAGCTGACCCACAACAACCGGGCTTCGGCGGCAGAAATGCTGGGCCTGTCGCGTCAAAGTCTCTACGTCAAACTGCGCCGATTTGGCATGGTGGCCGAGGCCGAAGCTGACAACGCTTGAAAAGTGTCATGTTTGATAGATGATTGGTGTCAATCCTAGTTGACATTTGGGTTCGACTCATCACAATGCGGGTATGAACACCCCGCCCATCACCCTGACGGCACCTCGCAACCGCCCTGCGCTGGGCACGGTGGCTGAACTCCTCAAACCCATCACGTGGTTCCCGCCCATGTGGGCTTTTGCCTGTGGCGTGGTGGCCTCGGGTCAAGACATTGGGGCCCATTGGCCCCTGTTGGTGTTGGGTTTGGTGCTCACGGGCCCCTTGGTGTGTGCCAGCAGCCAAGCTGTGAACGACTGGTTTGACCGGCATGTCGACGCCATCAACGAGCCGGATCGCCCCATCCCCTCGGGTCGCATGCCGGGCCGCTGGGGCTTAGGGATTGCTGTGGCCTGGACGGTGTTGTCGCTGCTCTGGGCCACGCTCATGGGGCCGTGGGGCTTTGCGGCTTGCGGCCTGGCCATCGCTTTGTCATGGGCTTACAGTGCGCCGCCTCTGCGATTGAAACACAACGGCTGGTGGGGCAATGCGGCTTGTGGGCTGAGCTATGAAGGCCTGGCCTGGTTGACGGGCACGGCGGTGATGTGGGGTGGCGCATGGCCCGGGCCGCATTCCATCGCACTGGCCTTGCTCTACAGCATCGGCGCGCACGGCATCATGACGCTCAACGATTTCAAGGCCATTGAAGGCGATCAGCGCATGGGCATCGCCTCGTTGCCGGTCCAGCTGGGCGCCAAGGGCGCCGCACGCGTGGCCTGCTTCCTGATGGTGATGGCCCAGCTGGCGGTGGTGCTGCTGTTGGCTTTCTGGCAATTGCCCTGGCATGCCACAGCCGTGTTGGTGCTGACCTTGGCGCAATGGCCCCTGATGCTGAAATTTTTACAACACCCCGTGCAGCGGGCCTTGCATGTCAGCGCCTTTGGCGTGCCCCTGTTTGTCAGCGGGATGATGGTCAGCGCTTGGGGGCTGCGCCAACTCCAGCCCTTGAAACAACTCTTGGAGTCCACATGAGCAGATCGGGTTTTGGTTGGTTCCAGATTGTCCGCCTGGGCCTGATTCAGGCCTGCTTGGGGGCCGTGGTGGTGGTGACCACGTCCACGCTCAACCGCATCATGGTGGTGGAGTTGGCACTGCCGGCCGTGTTACCCGGCTTTTTGGTGGCTTGGCACTACGCGGTGCAAATGGTGCGTCCGCGCATGGGGTTTGGGGCCGACAAGGGCCGTCGCTGCACGCCGTGGATGATGGGCGGCATGTTGGTGCTGGGCGTGGGGGGCGTGATGGCTGCCTCGGCCACGGTCTGGATGGCCACACAACCCATCTATGGCACTGTGTTGGCCATGCTGTCGTTCAGCCTGATTGGTCTGGGTGTGAGCGCTTGTGGCACCTCGCTGTTGGCGTTGATGGCCAAGCAAGTGCCCGAAGATCGGCGCGCACCCGCGGCAACAGCGGTTTGGATGATGATGATCGTGGGCTTTGCCGTCACGGCCGGCGTGGTGGGCAAATTGATCGACCCTTACACGCCGGAGGTTTTGCTGCAAGTCTCAGCAGGCCTGAGTGCTTTGACCGCCGTGATCACCGCGCTGTGTTTGTGGGGCTTAGAGGCCACCGCAGCGACCGACATGCCCGCGCCTGAAGCGCGCGTGCCCCAGGACCCACAACACAATTTCAAACAAGCCTTGCAAGAGGTCTGGCGCGAGCCGGTGGCGCGCACCTTCACGGTGTTTGTGTTCACGTCCATGTTGGCTTACAGCGCCCAAGATTTGATTCTTGAACCGTTTGCGGGTGCGGTCCATGGCTTCACCCCGGGGCAGACCACGCAGCTGTCGGGCTGGCACCACATGGGTGTGTTGATCGGCATGCTGGCCGTGGCGGGTGCAGGCTCACGCTGGGTGGCTGGACGGCTGGGCACGGTGTCCGCCTGGATGGTGGGCGGCTGCCTGATGTCGGCCTTGGCCACGGTGGGTTTGTGCAGCGCGGCGCTGTCAGAAGGCTGGCCGCTGCAAGCCAATGTGGTGGGTTTGGGGGTGGCCAACGGCGCGTTCTCGATTGCCGCCATTGCCACCATGATGCGCTTGGCGGGCGAGGGCGGGCCTGGGCGCGAGGGCACGCGCATGGGCTTGTGGGGCGCGGCGCAAGCTGCAGCTTTTGGACTGGGTGGTTTGTTGGGCACCGCGGCCAGCGACTTGGCCCACGCCCTGTTGGGGGAACAACGCACGGCCTATGCCGCCGTTTTTGGCATGCAAGCGCTCATGTTCGCTGTCTCTGCGGCCTTGGCTTCGCGCCTGCGCGAGCCTGCAGCGCCCCGTGAGCCCTTGCAATTTGACAATGTTTTATGGCTGAAAGGCGGGTCACGTTCATGAATTACACCAACTACGATTTTGTGGTGGTGGGCGGCGGCCCATCGGGTGCGACGGCAGCGCACGATTTGGTGCGTGAAGGCTGGCGCGTATTGCTGATCGACCGCCAAGGTCGAACCAAGCCTTGCGGTGGGGCGATTCCGCCGCGCCTGATCCAAGACTTCGACATCCCAGATCAACTGCTGGTGGCCAAGGTGCGCTGCGCCCGCATGATTTCTCCAGCCAACAACAAAGTGGACATCCCCATTGACAATGGTTTTGTGGGCATGGTGGACCGCGATGAGTTCGACGAGTTTTTGCGCGCCCGGGCCGCGCAAGCAGGCGCGGTGCGCTGCCAAGCGGTGTTTGACAAGATCGAGCGCGATGAAAACGGCCAGCTGTGGGTGCACTACACCCCCGTTGCCACCAAAGAAAATCCAACCAGCGAACAGGCCAAGCCCTTCAAAGTCAGCACCCGCATGGTGGTGGGGGCCGATGGCGCTCGCTCAGAAGTGGCCCGCCAAGCCATACCCAATGCACACAAAACCAAATACGTGTTCGCCTACCACGAGATCATCGCCTCGCCGGTGGGGCAACCCGGCTATGACGCGGCGCGTTGCGACGTGTACTACCAAGGCGAAGTCTCGCCCGACTTTTACGGCTGGGTGTTTCCGCACGGCAAGACCATGAGCGTGGGCATGGGCAGTGCGGACAAAGGCTATTCGCTGCGTTCTGCCACAGCACGACTGCGTGAGATTGCCGGGCTGACCCAGGCGACCACGCTGCGGCGTGAAGGTGCGCCGATCCCGCTCAAACCTTTGCCGCAATGGGACAACGGTCGCGATGTGGTGGTGGTGGGCGATGCGGCGGGGGTGGTGGCCCCGTCTTCGGGCGAAGGCATTTACTACGCGATGGACTGCGCCAGACGCGTGGCCCAAGCCGCCCACGAGGCCTTGAAAACAGGCAACAGCGCCTGCCTCAAGCAGGGCCGCAAAAGCTTCATGAAGCAGCACGGGCGTGTGTTTTGGATATTGGGTGTGATGCAGTACTTCTGGTACCAAAGCGACCGCCGTCGTGAGAAGTTCGTCAAGATTTGCGAGGACCGCGACGTGCAGCGGCTGACTTTTGAGTCCTACATGAACAAAGAACTGGCCCGCAAAGACCCGATGGCCCATGTGCGCATCTTCATCAAGGACATGGCGCATTTGCTGGGGCTGGCGCGAACCTGAGGGGTGGTTGTGTGATCTGCGGCCAGGGGGGCCGAGGTCACAGCGATTCTGGCGACAATGGGGCGCATGAACCGCTCATCTTTGCAACGTCTGTCCCTCGCCGTGGTCTTGAGTTACACCACCGCAGGCTTGGGTGGGGCCCTGACCGAGTTGGGGCCTTGGTACTTTTCCTTGCGTCAACCCGACTGGAAGCCGCCAGACCCTGCTTTTGGCGTGATTTGGACCGCCATCTTCACCTTGTGTGCCATCAGCGCTTGGCTGGCTTGGGAAGCGGCCAACACCCCGGCGCTGCGCCGCCGTGTGGCGCTGTTGTTTGCTGTCAATGCGGTGAGCAACGTGGTGTGGAGTGCGCTGTATTTCAAATTGCAGCGACCCGATTGGGCGCTGTGTGAGGTGGTGGTGCTGTGGCTCTCGATCGTGGCCCTGATCGTGGGCTTGTGGCGCATTTCGCGCTGGGCCAGTGGCTTGTTGCTTCCCTACTGGCTGTGGGTCTCTGTGGCATCGCTGCTGAACCTGGAAACCGTGCGCCTCAATGGCCCATTTGCGGGCCTGCTGTGATGGACGCGATCTGAATTAACCACAATCATCCAAAGGCCTCACTGCCACAAAAGACCTAGGTCAGACGGTCTTTTTGCACGCAAGCTCAACCCTAACACCCCAGTTTGAGCCTGTCTAGGGTTTGCCATGCTTGATGGTCGCGCCGTAAAAATTTATAAACTCAGCTGCAGTTGCGGATCGGAATGCTATCTTGCTGGCGAATTTGACGCCCCGGTTTTTACCTTCCCTCGGGTAATGCGCACACGCTGCTAGGAATGTTTATGTCTGAATTCAACGGCTTGGGTGGTCAGTCAAATGGCTACAAATCCACCCCAAGTTTGGAGGACAACTGCAAGGACTCCCTTCTGGCCGTGATCGAACAGCAGATCATTCCGCGCCTCTTGAATGTTCAGCATTTCTTCCGTGGTACCTCCAAAGCGGTGGAGGTGTCGGATTTTGTCGCCGAGCAGCCTGAATACGAAACCTTCACCCAGTCCTGCCTGAAAGGCGATTCCCCCACAGCCAATGGCATCGTCGATGCACTGATGGCCAAGGGCTTGTCGCAAGAGCAGATTTTTCTGGAGCTGATCACCCCCGCCGCTCGGCAATTGGGTGTTTTGTGGGAGCAAGACCTGTGTGATTTCACGCAAGTGACCTGTGGCTTGGCCATCATGCACCAGACGATTTACCGGCTGGGTTATGAGTCCACCGCGAGGTCTCGCGAAGAGGGCGACACCGAGCGGATCATGCTGGCGTGCGCCCCCGGGTCCCAGCATTTTTTGGGACTCACCATCGTGGCCGACTTTTTCAGAAAAGCCGGTGCCGAGGTGGTGCTGGAGATTTCATCCACTGAATCGGAGCTGTTGCGCGCGGTTGCCAACGAGTGGTTTGACGCGGTCGGCATTTCGATTGCCTTGGAAGAGCAACTGCAGACCTTACCGAGATTGGTGCAACACCTCAGAGAAAGTTCGGGCAATCCCAA
Organism: Comamonadaceae bacterium; assembly: GCA_947381325.1. Lineage (GTDB taxonomy): Bacteria > Pseudomonadota > Gammaproteobacteria > Burkholderiales > Burkholderiaceae_C > Limnohabitans. The sequence continues at coordinate 7,779 of CANCUP010000073.1, read as the reverse complement.
AATTCGGGTGGTGCTTGGCGGCCCGATTTTTTTGCGCAAAGAATTCAGCCCCCAGACCTTGGGCGCCGACGCCATCTTCACCGATGCGCGCCAAGCCGTTGGTGCGGTCAAGCGCTTGATCCGAGGCGCCTGATCCCCACGTTCAGCAGTTGCCGCGTCAGCTGAGGATCAAACCCTCATGACGAGGTACTCAGCCGCACAATCAGCTCTGCTGTGCCGACGGGGTCTTCTTCGTGGGCCAAGTGCCCCAGCCCGTGTTGGATGATTTTTTGTGCGTGCGGCATGCACAGGCATGCGTCATCCGCCAGTGCGGGCGGCACGGTTTGGTCCTTGTCTGCGATGGCCATGAAAACCGGGTTGCGCAAGTCACTCAGGCGCGCAGCCAGGGGCTTGAGGCGCCAGGCCGCCATCATCGACAAAACGCTGTGGACATGGCCCGAGTTCTTGAGCACGCTGGCGTAGAGCGCCAGGCCTGGGGCGTCCAGCGTGGAGCCGGTGCGCTCAATCCAGCGCGCCACGGCACCGGGTTGGGCGGCCATCTTGGCGGTGGCCCAGGCCGACAGCGGGTTGAGTTGGGCGAGCTTGGCGGCTGGTCCAAACAGCCAAGACGACACGCCCGGCAGTGGCAACCAGGCAGGGTTGAGGCCGATCAAGGTGCTGTGCGCCAAGCTGGCATGGCTGAGCACCATCTGCGCGCCGATCGCAGCGCCCGCCGAATGACCCACGATCACCTGGGGTGTGAGCTGGAGTTGGTGCAACAAGCCGCGCAGCCCCTCGCTCATGCCTGGCAATGACAGGGCGCCCTCTGGCCCACGGCTGGAGAAGACGTGACCCGGCAGGTCGGGCGCCACCACCGTGAAATGCGCCGCCAGCAAGGGCAGCAGGCCGCGCCAGCTGAAGTTGCCCGAGCCAGTGCCGTGCAACAGCAGCAGGCAGGGGCCTTGTCCCCGGATTTGCACATGCCAGTCGATGGCACCCGCTGTCACAAAGCGGCTGTCTTGTGCGTGGGGCCAAGTCGCCCGGTGGGCAGACCATGCCATGCCGGGGTAAAAGCTGTCATACATGGACGTTTCGGTTCAAGCGGAAAGTGGGCCACCCAGGTTGCTGGTTCAGCGGCTCTGTGTTCGCAAACGGTCCATGCTCTGTGCCATGCGCTGAGCTTGCACATGCGGCATGGGCAGGTAGCCTGCACCCAGCGTGGCAGCCAGTTGTTGCGCTTGCGCGTCGGGCTGCATGCTGGTGTCGATCCACAAAGCGCGGTGGCCGCTGAGTTGCCATTGCTGGGCCCAGCGTTGGGCATCGGCCTGCGCCTGGGCACGTCCACCCAGCCCTTGCAGGGTGACGTTGGCGCGGCCATCGCTGAGCACCACCAAAATGGGCGTCACGCCTTGGCGCTGCAATTGCATGGCCTGTTCATGGGCCATCTTGAGCGCCAGCGCCAGCGGTGTGCCACCGCCGCCAGGTAAGCCTGTCATGGCGCGCTTGGCGCGCACCAAAGAGCGGGTGGCGGGCAACAGCAGTTGCGCCTGTGCCCCCCGAAAAGCCACGATGCACACGCTGTCGCGGCGCGCGTACGACTGTTGCAACAGCAGTTCGACCGCGCCTTTGGCTTCGGCCAAGCGCTGCAGTGCCGCCGAGCCCGAGGCGTCGAGCGCCAAGATCACGCAACTCGACGAACGCTGCTGGTAACGCTGGATGTGAAAGTCCTCGGCCCGGATGAGCACGCCCGCCTTGTTGGGGGTGGCCGTGTCGCCTTGGCTTGGCGCGATGCGCCCGGCTTGGCGCAAACGCTGCCTTGGCGCGGCAGCTCGCAAAGTGGCCAGCACATGCAAGCGGGCATGGCCACCGGGCCGCCCCGGGCGCGGTGGCAGGGGCCTGCCGCGTTGTTGGCCGGATCGGGTTTGGCCGCTGCGTCCTGAGGTGTTGCTCTGCGGCGCACGGTGTTGTGTGGCCAGGGCGTCAAGCATGTGCGGCGGTAAGCTGGCCAGGGCGGCGGCCACCATCATTTCTTGCAGGTCTTCGGCGCTGGGTTGAGGGGGCGTCGCCTCGGAATCGGGCGGCGACTCTTGGGCCGGGTCAAGGGGCGAGTCTTGCGGCAATTCGGGGGCTGGGTCGGGCTCTTGGGGCGGCGGTGGCTCGCAGGGCGCATCGTCGGACGGTTCGCTGGGCCACTGCGTGGCGCGAGGCGCCAGCACACAGCGGGCGGCAAAACCGAGGTCTTCGTCGTCTAGGCTGCTGCGCCCATTCAAGGCGGCATGGGCGCAGGCCACGCGCAACGCCAAGCTGGGCGCACGCAGAGATCCAATGCCCAGTGCCATGGCCGACGCACACAGGGCTTGCAGCTGTGCGTCGCTGGCTTGGAGGTGACGCAGGCGCTCGCGGGCCTGTATCAAAGCTGTGGGGCTGAGTTGGATGTGCAGCGCCTGATCGTCGTCACCGAGGTCGCCCTTGGCGGCCTCTGACAGATCCACCGCGATGTCCGACAAGGACAGCGTTTGCAAGTCCAACCACAGCGCCAAACGCTCGCGTAGCGCAGCGCCCAGGCCGGGTTCATCGGGCATCGACTCGTCCAGCGCCACCACGCCAAAGCGGCTGGCGTTGGCCTGGGTGTGGTGGTGCGTGGCAGGCACTTGGCCGGTGTCGAGCGCTTGCACCAAGGGCGCCATCAGCGACGCGGGCAGGCGCTCGGCCATGGGCAGGCAGACCAGCCCTTGGTCGGCTTGTTGCAGCAAACCGGCTTGCATGCGCAGCTGGCCGGTTTGCAGGGTGTGGGCCAAGTCGATGCCGCCGAGCAGCCGTTCGGTGTCGGCCGAGCCGGGGACTTTGACCAGCGGCAGCCCCAGGCTGGCCAGCGCGCTGAGCCATCGCTCACGCACGGGGCCGTGCGGCGCACGCAGACAGACGCCGCCAAAGCCTTGCGGGTCCAGCTGCAAGAGTTGCAAACTGAGCAAGGCATCGTGCCAGGCGTCCAAGCGGTCAGGCTGGGTGGGGTGGTCGCGGTTCATGGCCCGAGCCCGAAGAATCAGGCCGCCAGCACGTCTTGCAAGCTGCGCTGCACGCGGGTGCCAGAGTCGGTGTCGTCCAGCGGGTTGCGGCGCAGGCGGTGGCGCAGGGCCAGCGGCGCCATGCTTTGCAGGTGCTGCGCCTCAACGGTCAGCTGTCCTTGCAAGGCCGCCAAAGCCCGGGTGGCCCGCAGCAAGGTGAGCTCGGCGCGCAGGCCATCGGTGCCCAGTTGCTGGCACAGCCGGGCGCACAGCATCAGCATGTCGTCGTTGACGGTCACTTGGGCCAGCCGTTCACGCGCTTTGACAATGCGTTTTTGCAGCTTTTGGTTGTCTTTGTGCCAATGCGCTTTGAACGCGCTGGGGTCTCTTTCAAATGCGTCGCGGCGTTTGATGATCTCCACCCGCAGCGCCAAGTCTTGTGGCGTGCGCACCTGCACCGAGAGGCCAAAGCGGTCCAGCAACTGGGGGCGCAGTTCGCCTTCTTCGGGGTTGCCGCTGCCCACCAACACAAAGCGGGCGGGGTGGCGCACGCTCAGGCCTTCGCGTTCGACCAGGTTTTCGCCTGACGCGGCCACGTCAATCAGCAGGTCGACCAAGTGGTCGTCCAACAGGTTGACCTCGTCGATGTACAAAAAGCCCCGGTGTGCTTGTGCCAGCAAGCCGGGCGAGAACTGCTTGATGCCCTGGGACAGGGCTTTTTCCAGGTCCAGCGCGCCCACCACCCGGTCTTCGGTGGCGCCCAGAGGCAGGTCCACCACGGCCACGGCTTGGCGCTCCACCACCGTTTTGGCTTTGGGATCTTTGGCCTGGCACACGGGGCAGGCTTGGGCGGGTTGGCCCGGGTCGCATCGGTAGGGGCAGCCTTTGACCACCTGGATCGGTGGCAGCAAGTCGGCCAGCGCGCGCACCGCCGTGGATTTGCCGGTGCCTCGGTCACCCAGCACCAGCACGCCACCGATGGAGGGGTCGACGGCCACCACTTGGATGGCGAGTGTCATCTCGTCTTGACCGACGATGGCTGCAAAAGGAAAGGTCAGTGCCATGGGGCGTTCCGCAAAACTGTTCTCAGGCCATCATCCAAAAGACGACCCATAGTGTCAAGTTAAATTTACAGTCGAAGGTGAATTTGCGCCTGTTTCGCCCGATTGGGACGCTTCTGGTTCGGGTTTCAACCCATAGCGGGCCGCCAGTGCCCAGACATGGGCGGGCAGCATGTTTTTGAGGCGGGCGGGGGCCTCACGGCGCAGGTGCAAGATCGATTCAATGGCTTTCATCTCCACCCGCGCGCGAGCAAACTCCAAGCCGCGTGGGCCCACCCGGGGCATGAGCCAGTTGACCAGCGGCTTGATCCAGGCGGGCATGCGACGCAGGGGCAGCCCTCCGGCGGCGCGTTCGGTGTTGGCCATGAAGCCACGCACCGGCCCCTCGCGGCGGCCTTGGCTGATGGGGGTGCTGGTGATGAGTTGCGGGCCCAGCAGGTCGAGCAGGGCTTGGCCGCGGGCGTTGCGCACCAGCAACCATTGCTGGCCGTGCCCACCCATGTAGCCCACGGTGATGTCCGACAACACATTGGTGTAGTCCACGCAGGTGCGGCAGGTGAGGGGAAAGAAGTCAGGCGGCAGGGTGGACAAGGGCAAGTTCAGAAAAGGGATCAGGCGCTTGTCCCCCTGGTCGGTGCGCACCTCCACCTTGTAGTCGGCACGGAACTCGACGTAGCTGATGTCTTGGGGCCGGTCCGAGATCAAGCCGAGAAACTGGTGGAAGTTCTCCGTCGTGGTGTTGTCTGAGCAGGGTGTGCCAATGACAAACAACTGTTCCAAGCCTTGTTCGCGCTCGAGTTGCGCTTGGATGGCGCGCAGGGCGTAAATCTGGCAGGGAATGCCAATCACGGCCAAGCGCTTGTGGCCTTGTGCGAGGGCCGGCTCGACCAAGCTCAGCAAGGGCGCATAGCCCATGCGCATGCCCCGGCACTGCTTCATGTCTTGGGCGCGGGTGACCATGACCGGGCGCGGACGCCAACGATCCTCGGGGTCGGCGGCCATGGCAATGACGGCATCCACCATGCCTTGTTCGAGCAGCACTTCGGCCAGTCGGGTGGTGATGCCGGTCCACTGCGCACCCTCGACGGGCGACTTCATGCGGGCGCTCAGAATCTGTTGGTAGGGGCCAAAAAACAACTCGTCGGACTGTGCGACCTGCGCGGCGCTGGTTTGCTGGCGCTGGCGACCGTGCACCTGCGTCTCTAAGGCCGGGTAGTCGGGCTGAATGAATTGGCAGGCTTGGCCGCAACGCTTGGGGTCTGCGGTGCGCGACAAGCCGCAATCGGTGCACAGCTTGCGGATGGGCACGCTCAGCTGGGGCGTCCTTGCGGCACAGGCCTGAGCTGACGCGCCTTGGATGCCGAGTTCTGATGCAGACACAGGGGATGAGGTGTGCATGCGTCGGTCACGCGCCTCGCAGGTGGCGCGAATGGCTGTGCACGGCCTCGACCAAGGCGGCCACATGCTCGGGCGGTGTGAATTGGCTGATGCCATGCCCGAGGTTGAAGATGTGGCTGGGGCCTGTGGTGTGTGGGTCGGTGTGGGGTGGGCCAAAGCTCTCCAGCACGCGGCGCACCTCTGTCGCGATTTGCTCAGGCGGCGCAAACAGCACGTTGGGGTCGATGTTGCCCTGCAGGGCTTTGCCCGGGCCACCCACCTTGCCCCCCACCAATGCGCGCGCTGAGCCGAGGTTGACAGTCCAGTCCAGGCCCAGCACTTCGCAATCGAGTCGGTTCATTTCTTCCAGCCACAGTCCGCCTCCCTTGGTGAACACAATGCGGGGAATGCGTTGGCCGTCGTGGTGGGTTTTCACCAGCGACAAGACCCGCTCGGTGTAGGCCAAGCTGAACGCTTGAAAGGCGCCGTCGGCCAAAACGCCGCCCCAGCTGTCGAAGACCATCACGGCTTGCGCGCCAGCTTTGATTTGTTCATTCAAATAAGCCGCCACCGACAAGGCGTTGACCTCCAAGATGCGGTGCATCAGGTCGGGTCGGCTGTACATCAAGCTCTTGACCAGCCGGTAGTCGTCAGAGCCTCCGCCTTCGACCATGTAGCAGGCCAAAGTCCAGGGGCTGCCTGAAAAGCCAATCAAGGGCACCCGGCCGTTCAAGGCTTTGCGGATGGAGGCCACCGCGTCGAAGACATAGCGCAAGCGGTTCATGTCGGGGACTTGCAGCGCAGCCACCGCCGCTTCGTCACGCACCACGGTGTCAAATTTGGGGCCTTCACCCTGGGTGAAGCGCAAGCCCAGCCCCATGGCATCGGGCACCGTCAAGATGTCGCTGAACAAGATGGCCGCGTCCAAGGGGTACCTGTCCAGGGGCTGCAGGGTGACTTCGGTGGCGAAGTCGGTGTTGGTGGCCAGACCCATGAAGCTGCCCGCTTTGGCTCGGGTGGCGCAGTATTCAGGCAAATAGCGCCCGGCTTGGCGCATCAACCACACGGGGGTGTGGGTGGTCGATTGACGCAAGCAAGCGCGCAGGAATTGGTCATTTTGAAGCGGAGAGTGCATGTCCATGGATCCGGTAAGGGCGAGGGTTTTGAGGTTGGATGTCAACTTTGGAATGGCTGAAGTGTCAATTTAACTTGACATCTTGTCAAATGGCTGTAAATTCCAGACCCATCAAGAAAACTTTGGGGCTCACCATGGATGCTGTGCGGGAGTGGATTGAATCGCCGTCTCAACTCAGACAGCTGCCCGCTGAGCGTTTGCCCATGCTGGCGGACGAATTGCGCCAGCGCCTGATTCGGGCGGTGTCACAAACTGGCGGGCATTTCAGCTCCAACTTGGGCACCGTGGAGTTGACCATTGCCCTTCATTACGTGTTCAACACCCCAGAGGACCGCCTGATTTGGGATGTGGGCCATCAAACCTACGCCCACAAAATGCTGACCGGTCGCATGGACCGCATGCCCAGCTTGCGGCAGCGGGGTGGTTTGAGTGGTTTTCCCCACCGCGAAGAAAGTGCCTACGACGCCTTTGGCACCGCCCATTCCTCCACCAGCATTTCGGCGGCTTTGGGCATGGCCATGGCGGCCAAGCTCACCGGCAGCCACCGACGCGCGGTGGCCATCATTGGCGACGGGGCCCTCACGGCGGGGATGGCCTATGAAGCCATGAACAACGCGGGTACCAGCGAGTCCGACCTGTTGGTGGTGCTCAACGACAACGACATGTCCATCAGCCCGCCCGTGGGCGCATTGAACCAATACCTGTCGGAGCTGATGTCGGGTCGTTTTTATGCCCAAGCCAAAAAACTCAGCGAGAAGTTACTGCGCAATGCGCCACCCTTGTTTGCGCTGGCGCGCCATCTGGAGCAGCAAACGCAGCAATTGATTCAGCCCGCCACGATTTTTGAAAAATTGGGCTTCACCTACACCGGCCCCATCGATGGGCACGATGTCTTGGGCTTGGTGGAAGCCTTAAAGAAAATTTCCAAAGAAAAAGGCCCGCAGTTTTTACACGTGGTCACCCGCAAAGGCCAGGGCTATGCCAAAGCGGAAGCAGACCCCATCGGCTACCACGGGCCCGGCAAATTTGACCCCGTGCTCGGTTTGCAGCCCACCGCACCCGGCCCTGTGACGTTCACCCAAGTGTTCGGCCAATGGCTGTGTGACATGGCCGCCAAGGACCCGCGCTTGGTGGGCATCACCCCGGCCATGCGCGAAGGCTCTGGCATGGTGGGGTTCAGCCAACGCTTTCCTGGGCGCTACCACGATGTGGGCATTGCCGA
>CANCUP010000072.1 GCA_947381325.1 Comamonadaceae bacterium | reverse complement strand
AGTTGGCGTGCGGCTTCCAGTTGCGTGGCGCAGTCGGCCAAGCGAAAGCCCACTGCCTGGTGGTTGAAGATGGCGGTGCCAAAACTCTCGCGGTCTTTGCTGTACTGCAAGGCCACCTCGAAGGCGCTGCGCGCCATGCCAATGCTTTGCGCCGCAATGCCAATGCGCCCGCCCTCCAGGGCCGAGAGGGCAATCTTGTAGCCCTCGCCTTCGGCACCAATCAAGTTCTCGGCGGGAATGCGGCAGTTGTCAAAGTTGATCTGCGCGGTGTCGCTGCTGTGCTGGCCCAGTTTGTCTTCCAGGCGCGCCACATGGTAGCCCGATGTGTGGGTGGGCACGATGAAGGCGCTCATGCCTTTTTTGCCCGCGCCCTTGTCGGTGACGGCAATGACGATGGCCACATGGCCGTTTTTGCCGCTGGTGATGAACTGCTTGACGCCGTTGATCACATACGCATCGCCCTCTTGGGTGGCGGTGGTTCTGAGGGCTGAGGCGTCCGAGCCCACATGCGGCTCGGTCAAACAAAACGCGCCCAGCATGTGCCCTTGCGCCAGCGGCGTGAGCCATTGCTTCTTTTGGGCCTCGTTGCCATAGCGCATGAGGATGGCATTGACTGGGCAGTTGGTGACGCTGATGGCCGTGCTGGTGCCGCCGTCACCGGCTGCAATTTCCTCCAGCACCACCGCCAGGCTCAGGTAGTCCAAACCTGCGCCGCCTAAGTCTTCGGGCACGCAAATGCCGTAGGCGCCAAGTGCCGCCAAGCCCTGGTGCACCTCGGTTGGAAAGTGGTGCTCTTTGTCCCAGCGCGCGGCGTGCGGCCACAGCTCTTGTTGGGCAAAGTCACGCACGGCGTCACGGATCATTTCTTGGTCGGCATTGAGCAGCATAGAGGTTCCTGCTAAGGGTCAAAAGGGACGACTCACCAAGGGATGGGCTGGCCGTCGTAGTTGAGAAACTGCCCACGCTGTGCGGGGCTGAGGTGCGCCAAGGTGTGACGCAGGTGGCGCGCACTGTCGCTGGCACTCAAGGGGGCGTTGCCGCCGCCCATCTCGGTTTGCACCCAGCCTGGGTGCAGCGCCACCATGCGGGCGCGCGGGTAGTCGTGCTGGGCTGTGCGCACGACCATGTTGAGCGCCGCTTTGCTGACGCGGTAAAGCGCCGCGTCGCTCGACTGGGTGTTGTGCAAGCTGCCCATTTGGCTGCTGATGAAGGCCAACACGCCCCCGGCGGCTTCAACCGCAGGGGCGACTTGCGGCACGCTCATCATGGCGCCCATGACGTTGGCGTGCATCACACGGTCAAACGCGTCTTGGGTGGGTGGTGTGCTGGCACTGGCGCGGTCCATCACGCCGGCCACATAGATGGCCACATCCAGCGACACGCCATCGAGCTGCCAGGCCAAGGACGACACACTGGCCGGGTCGGCCACATCCACGCGCCAGCAGGTGGCGCCGGCCGCCAACAGGCGGTCGCGACCGGCGTCGTCACGCGCGGTGCCAATGACACGCCAGCCATCGGCCGCGTACTGTTGGGCCAAGTTCAGGCCAATGCCGCGTGACGCACCCAGAATGAACGCCGTTTTTTGCATAGGGTGCAGCGCTTACAGCACTTCCAGCGCCACGGCAGTGGCTTCGCCGCCGCCAATGCACAAGGTGGCCAAGCCTTTGGTCAACCCTCGCGCTTTGAGCGCGTGGATCAGCGTGACCATGATGCGTGCGCCCGACGCGCCAATGGGATGACCCAAGGCACAGGCGCCGCCGTTGACGTTGACCTTGTCGTGCGGCACTTTCAGGTCGGCCATCAAGGCCATGGGCACCACGGCAAAGGCTTCGTTGACTTCCCACAGGTCCACATCGCCCACCGACCAGCCGGCTTTGGCCAAGGCCTTCTGGGTGGCGCCCACAGGTGCGGTGGCAAACCACTCGGGTTCTTGCGCATGGGTGGCGTGGCTGACGATGCGCGCGAGCGGCGTGCAGCCCAACTTCTTCGCGGTGCTCTCGCGCATCATCACCAGCGCCGCGGCGCCGTCGTTGATGGACGAGCTGGAAGCGGCGGTGATGGTGCCGTCTTTCTTGAAAGCGGGTTTGAGGCTGGTAATTTTGTCAAGCTTGACTTTGCCGGGGCCTTCGTCGATCGAAATCACGCTCTCGCCCGCACGGCCCTTGACGGTGACGGGTGCGATTTCGGCTGTGAATGCGCCCGAGGCGGTGGCGGCTTTGGCACGCTCCACGCTGGCCGTGGCAAAGGCATCTTGTTGGGCGCGGGTGAAGCTGTATTTGGCGGCGCAGTCTTCGCCAAAGGTGCCCATGCTGCGGCCAGGTTCATAGGCGTCTTCCAGACCGTCGAGCATCATGTGATCAAAAATACGGTCGTGGCCAATGCGGTAACCCCCGCGCGCTTTGGGCAGCAAGTAAGGGGCGTTGGTCATGCTCTCCATGCCACCCGCCACCAGGACGTCGTGCGAACCTGCCACCAACATGTCGTGCGCAAACATGGCCGCGCGCATGCCCGAGCCACACATCTTGGAGAGCGTGACCGCACCCGCGCTCTTGGGCAAACCGCCTTTGAAAGCCGCTTGACGCGCCGGGGCCTGGCCTTGACCGGCCATCAAACAATTGCCAAACAACACCTCGGTCACCAGCTCGGGCTTGATGCCCGCACGCGCGACGGCAGCGGCAATGGCCACACCGCCCAAGTCGTGTGCGGCCAGCGACGCGAAGTCGCTTTGAAAACTGCCCATGGGGGTGCGCGCTGCACCGACGATGACGATGGGGTCTGACATACAAACATCTCCTGAAAGTTAAAAGAACCAATAGACGCCAACCCACCGTGGGTCAGGCGCCAACACCACCTCGCGGGTAGCGCTTGAAAGCAGTGCGAAACACATTCACGACCTCGTGCGCGCCGGTCATGCTGACGCCCAGGTCTTTGACCAGGCCGTCGTCCAAGCCATAAATCCAGCCGTGCACGGTGATTTTCTGGCCGCGACTCCAAGCGTCTTGCATGACGTTGGAGAGCGCCACATTGCCCACTTGCTCGATCACGTTCATTTCACACATCACGCGCTCAAGCTCGTCTTGCGGCAGGTGGTTGAGGCGTTGGCGATGGCGCAAGCGCACGTCTTGCACATGGCGCAGCCAGTTGTCGGCCAAGCCCACACGGGTGCCTCGGGTCGCAGCCAACACGCCGCCGCAGCCGTAGTGGCCCACCACCATGATGTGCTCGACCTTGAGCGCGTCGACCGCGTACTGAATCACCGACAGCGCGTTCAAGTCAGAGTGGACCACCACATTGGCCACGTTGCGGTGGACAAACACCTCGCCGGGGTCTAAGCCTGTGATTTGGTTGGCGGGCACGCGGCTGTCGGAGCAGCCGATCCACAGGTACTTGGGGTTTTGCTGGTTGGCCAGGCGGCTGAAGTACGCCGGGTCCTGCTGGACCATGCTGTGCGCCCAAGCGCGGTTGTTGTCAAAGAGGTGTTGGAGTGAGGAGGTCATCTTGGAAAGTTGTTCGATGGAGAAGCGACTCAATGCGCTTTGTTGGCGGTCAAGCCCATGGTCTGCGCCACATGGTGCAAACGCTTGTCCCGCGTCCAAAGCCGTGCATGCGGCGTCAAGCGGGTGGAGGCCAGCAAAGCCACGTCGACATAGCCCAAGCCTTTGGCGAACAATTGTTCAGCCTCGACCAAGGTCATCACCTCATGCGGCGACGCCACCACAGCCTGAGGCAAACCTTGCAAGGCCTGCAAAACTTGCGCCCGGTTCTTCAAACTGCCCAAGGCAATTTCGCCCACCACCCAAGGGTGGGCCAACACCTGGGTGGCTTGCAAGGCTTGGCGCAGCAAGGCATCGTCGTCACGCAAGTGATCGATCCAGACCGAGGTGTCCACCAACCACATCATGCGGTTTTTTCACTGCGCCTGGGTGCCACATCCAAATTCGGCTCGCTGCCGCCCAGTAGCGCCAAGCGCTTGGCACTTTCACGCGCGACCAGGGCGCGCAAGGCTTCTTTCAACAAGGCGGTTCTGTCGAGTTCAGACAAATAGCTTTGCGCTTGTTGCAACAGCTCATCGTCCAGGGCAAGGGTGGTGCGCATCTGCGTCCTTTCTGTCTTCAGATTTCCAAATTCAAGGCATTCATATTAGCATCACTTGATGATCATAAAAATGCCTAATCTGACGTGTTTGAGCGCCAAAAAGCAGGCTCAGCAGGTCTCGGCAAACAATTCACGGCCAATCAGCATGCGGCGAATTTCACTGGTGCCGGCGCCAATTTCGTACAGCTTGGCGTCGCGCCACAAGCGGCCCAAGGGGTAGTCGTTGATGTAGCCGTTGCCGCCAAAAATCTGCACGCCCTCGCCCGCCATCCAGGTGGCTTTTTCGGCACACCACAAAATGACCGAGGCGCAGTCTTTGCGCACTTGGCGCACGTGGTCCGTGCCCAGCAGGTCGAGGTTTTTGGCCACCGTGTAGGCGAATGAACGTCCGGCTTGCAGCACGGTGTACATGTCGGCCACTTTGCCTTGGATGAGCTGGAACTCGCCAATGCTTTGGCCAAACTGCTTGCGGTCGTGGATGTAGGGGATCACGTTGTCCATGACCGACTGCATGATGCCCAAGGGTCCGCCGGTGAGCACGGCGCGCTCGTAGTCGAGCCCGCTCATCAAGACCTTGGCGCCATTGTTCAAGCCGCCCAAGATGTTCTCAGCAGGCACTTCAACGTTGTGAAACACCAGCTCGCCGGTGTGGCTGCCGCGCATGCCGAGTTTGTCGAGCTTTTGCGCGATGGAAAACCCCTTCATGCCCTTCTCGATCAAGAAGGCGGTGACGCCACGTGCGCCCAACTCCGGCTCACTCTTGGCGTAAACCACCAGGGTGTCGGCGTCGGGGCCGTTGGTGATCCACATCTTGCTGCCATTCAACAGGTAGTAGCCGCCTTTGTCCTCGGCTTTGAGCTTCATGCTGATCACATCACTGCCCGCGCCCGGCTCGGACATGGCCAGTGCCCCCACATGCGCGCCGCTGATGAGTTGGGGCAAGTACTTTTGGCGCTGCGCTTGGGTGCCGTTGCGCTTGATCTGGTTGACGCACAAGTTGCTGTGCGCGCCATAGCTCAAGCCCACGCTGGCGGAGGCGCGCGAGATTTCTTCCATCGCGATCATGTGCGCCAGGTAGCCCATGTTGGCGCCGCCGTATTCCTCGCCGACGGTGATGCCCAGCACGCCCAAATCGCCCATCTTGCGCCACAGGTCCATGGGGAATTGGTCGCTGCGGTCGATCTCGGCGGCGCGTGGCGCGATCTCGGCTTGGGCAAAGTCGCGCACGGCATCGCGCAGCGCGTCGATGTCGTCTCCGAGTTGAAAGTTCAGGCCGGGTAAGTTGTGCATGGAATATCTCCGTCAATCACATCAATAGGTTTGCTTCACCACTGCGAGGGTTTGCTGCATCAAGGCGCAGGGTGATTCGCTGCCGTCGGCGTCCAAGTGCACCACCTCGGCGGTGGTGATGATGAGCCGCTTGCCCGCCCGCACCACATGGCCACGGGCGCGCAGTTCGCCGTCTTTGAAGGCGGCTAGAAAATTGATTTTGTATTCCACCGTGGCGACCTCCATGCCCGCGGACGCGCAGGTGAGCCCCGCATAGCCCGCCGCAATGTCGGCCAAAGCGCCCATGGCACCCCCGTGGTAGCCGCCTTGTTGCTGGGTCACGCGCTCGGAGTAAGGCAAGGCCACCTCCACCTCACCAGGAGCCACGGACACAATGCGTGCGCCCAAGTGCTGCATCAGGCCTTGGCGCACAAAGCTGGCCTCGATGCGCTGGTGCAAAGCCGCCGGGCTGGTGTCAGTGGCAGGCACCGTGGCGGGCCCAGCAGGCGTGGCGTTTGAACCGCGTGTCATGACGAGGCCTTGGCAGATGGCTTGCTGGGCTTGGCTTGCTGAACACTGGCCGAGGCGTGTTTGGCCAGCAAGCTGCGGGCTTCTTTTTCGTGCACCTTGACTTCGTCAAGGTTGGCCTCGAGTTCGGCCTTCTGCGCTTCAAGCTGCTGCCGGTGCTCGGCCAGCACCACCAAAAACTTTTGCAGCTGCGGACCGGTGTCGCGCGGGCTGTCGTACATGTCGATCAGGTCTTTGGCCTCGGTCAGCGACAAGCCCAAACGCTTGGCCCGCAAGGTGAGCTTCAAGCGGGTGCGGTCACGGTGGCTGTAGACGCGGTTGCGTCCGCCGGGGCCTGAGCGCTCGGGCTCGAGCAGGCCCATGTCTTCGTAGAAGCGGATGGCACGGGTGGTGAGGTCGAACTCACGCGCCAAGTCGCTGATGGAATAAGTGGTAGCCATGACGGGTTGCCCTGTTGACGTTTACGTAAACGTCAATTATGACGGGAAATCCAGCAGCTGAACAATCACTGCCAAGGGGGCAGCAATTCTTCTTTCAGCACTTGTCGGCGCTGCGCATAGTCGGGCATGACGCTTTCCACGGTGTGCCAAAAGCGCGGGCTGTGGTCCATCACGCGCAGGTGGCTGAGTTCGTGGGCCACGACATAGTCGATCACCGCCAATTTGTGGTGCAGCAAGCGCCAGTTGAGCCGAATGGCGCCATTGGCGCTGGCGCTGCCCCAGCGGGTGGTGGCGCTGCTGAGCGACAGGCGTTGCCACTGCACACCCAAGCGCGGGGCGTAGTGGTTGAGCCGCTCGGTGAACAAGGCCTTGGCTTGGCGCATGAGCCAGGCTTGCACCGCGTCGCGTATTTGCGCAGGTGTGGCCTGCTGGGGCAGGCCCAGCCGCAAGGTGTGCACAGGCAACGGCTTGTGCAGCGGCTGGCCGAGGTCCGAGGGGTCTTGCGCTGAGCGCTGGGGGTGTTGGGCGTGCGCTGGCTCGAACTGGGCGCTGCTTTTCTTGAGCCGAGCGCTGGAGTCGAGCAGCACTTGCAGCGGCTCGCCCATGTAGGGCAAGACCACGCCGTGGCGCCAGTCGATGCGGGCAGCACCGAGTTGCTGTTGGCGCTGGCCCATCTCCACCAGCTTGCGGGCGATCCAATCGGCTTTTTCGCGCAAAGCAGATTCCACCTCGCCCAGGGTGACCCATCGCGGCGCACTCACCTCGAGGCCGTCGGGCCCCACCGCCATGCCAATGGTGCGCCGCTTGCTGCGACGAAAGGCATAGGCCACATCGGTGTGGCCGAGTTGAATGCGACGCGTGGCGCGGGGGTGGACATGGTGCGCAGGGGGCAGCACCTGCGCCAAGGGCTCGCCGGGGATCAAGGGCGATGCCGCGTTGGCAGCTTGAGCGTCATCCGCGCTGTGCGCGGTGGCGTTGGAAGGGACGGATGGAGAGGTTGGTGCGGCGCGCACAGAGGAAGCGCTCGGCGCCTGGCCGTCAAACAGGTCGAGCACGAGTTGCAAGAAGCGGCTCATGCGTGGGTGCTCAAGATGGCGTGGTGTAAGCCTCGGGGTCGAGGCGCTGCATTTCAGCCTCGATCCACTGCTCGACCTCGCGCATGAGCGCGTCCGCGTCACGGCCGACGCTTGGGATCGGTGGGCCAATGGACACATCGACCACGCCTGGGTGTTTGATGAAGGCGCGCCGCGGCCAGCACTTGGCCGAGGTGATGGCAATGGGAATGACGGGTGCGCCGGTGGCCACGGCCAAGCGGGTGCCACCGCTTTTGTATTGGCCGCGCTGACCGCGCGGGATGCGCGTGCCCTCTGGGAACATGACCACCCAGACGCCTTTGGCCAGCAAGGCTTGGCCTTGCTCAACGACTTTGGCAAAGGCTTTGGCGCGCTGGCTGCGGTCGATGTGGATCATGTCGAGCTGGCCAATGGCCCAGCCAAAGAAGGGCACGTAGAGGAGCTCTTTCTTGAACACATAAGCCACCGGGTGCGGCATGATGGCCGGCAACAAAAAAGTTTCGTAGGTGGACTGGTGTTTGACCAGCAAGATGGCTGGGCTGGTGGCGCCATCGGGCAAATGCTCTTGGCCATGAATTTGGTAACGGATGCCCATGATGACGCGGGCCGCGTCAATGCTCAGGCGCAGCCAGCGCGCCGCCCACACATACAGGCTGTCGCCACGCACGCCACACAGCGAGGCCAGCACGATGAGCGAGGCCGCGGGAATGATGGTGACAAACATGAAGGCCATGTGCAGCACCGAGCGCAGCCAAGCCATCATGCCGAGGCTCCGGTTTTGGGACTGTTTTTACCCATGCTTTTGCTGCTAGATGGGGGCTGTTGCAGCAACCAGTCGGCAAAGGCAGACACGTCGGTGTGGACCACGGTGCCCGCCGGAAACTCAGGCGGCAGGGGCAGACCACGCAATTTTTCGCTTTTGCCCGTGAGCACCAAATGCGGTGTGCAGCCCATGGCAACGCCAGCTTGCAGGTCGCGCAAGGTGTCACCCACCGTGGGCACATGCGAGAGATCCATGCCGTAGCGCTCAGCAATTTGCTCAAACAAGCCGGGCGCGGGTTTGCGGCAGTTGCAGTGATCGTCCGGGCTGTGGGGGCAGTAAAACACGGCGTCGATGCGCCCCCCGGCTGCGGCCAAGAGCTTGTGCATTTTGGCGTGCATGGCGTTGAGGGCGGCCATGTCGTACAGACCTCGACCCAAGCCCGATTGGTTGGTGGCCACCACCACATGCCAGCCGGCGTGGTTGAGGCGGGCAATGGCGTCGAGCACGCCGGGCATGGGGATCCACTCGTCGGCCGATTTGACGTAGTCGTCACGGTCTTGGTTGATGGTGCCGTCGCGGTCGAAGATGACGAGTTTGGTTTGCATGGCGGATCTGTGTAGGCGTGGACGCGTCGGGCGTTAGCTGGCCAAGCACGAGAGGTCAGCCACGCGGTTCATGGCCAAGTGCAAACTTTTGAGCAAGCCTTGGCGGTTGAGGCGCAAGTCGGTTTGCTCGGCGTTCACCATGACGCCGTCAAAGAAGGCGTCCACGGGTTCACGCAAAGCAGCCAGGGTTTTGAGTGAGGCGGTGTAGTCGCCCGCTTCGAACTGGGTCTGCGCCAGCGGAGCGATGTGCTGCATCGCGGCGTAGAGCGCTTGCTCGGCGGGCTCTTGCAGCAAGAGCTCGCTGACATGGCCGTCGACTTCTGGCGCTTTTTTCAAGATATTGCCAATGCGTTTGTTGGCGGCGGCGAGGGCGGCAGCTTCGGGCAAGGCGGCGAAAGCGCGCACAGCGGTGAGGCGCTGGCCCACATCGCTCAGGCGCTGAGGGCGCAGGGCCAACACAGCTTCGACTTCTTGCGCGCTGTAGCCCTGCTCGCGCAGGCTGCCAGAGAGTCGGTCGTAGATGAAGGCGGTCAAGGCCACCGTCGGGTCCATGATGAGGCTGCCAAAAGCTGGCACCGCCTGAGCGATGACGTCTTGCAAGCCCAGCGACACCTCGGCCTCGCGAAGCATGCGCACCACCCCTAGGGCATGACGGCGCAGCGCGAACGGGTCTTTGTCGCCGGTGGGCAAGTTGCCAATGCCAAACATGCCCACCAGGGTTTCGAGCTTGTCAGCCAAGGCCACCACCAGGCCCACCACATTGCGTGGCAACTCGTCGCCAGCAAAGCGGGGTTTGTAGTGGTCTTCGATGGCTTGTGCCACGTCATCGCCCAAGCCATCGTGGCGGGCGTAGTAGCCGCCCATGATGCCTTGCAGCTCGGGGAATTCGCCGACCATGTCGGTGAGCAAGTCGGTCTTGGCCAGTTGAGCGGCGATGTCGACATCGCGCACAAAGGTCGACAAGTTCATTCGTGCATGGATGGCCTCAGATGCCGCTGTGTCGCGTTGGACGGACAGCATCAAGGCAGCGATGCCTTTGGCGATGGCACGCACGCGCTCGGCACGCTCGCCTTGGGTGCCAAGTTTGTTGTGGTAGACGACTTTGCCCAATCCTTCGACGCGGGAGGCCAGTGTTTTTTTGCGGTCTTGGTCGAAGAAGAATTTGGCGTCGGCCAAGCGGGGGCGCACCACGCGTTCGTTGCCACCGATGACCGCGCTGGCGTCGTCGGGGCTGATGTTGCTGACCACCAAAAACTGGTGGGTCAACTTGCCCGAGCCGTCGAGCAGGGGGAAGTATTTTTGGTTGGCCTTCATGGTCAAGATGAGGCACTCTTGTGGCACGTCGAGGAACTGTTTTTCGAATTCGCAGACCAGCACGTTGGGGCGCTCGACCAAGGCGGTGACTTCTTGCACCAAGGGGTTGAGGAGCAAAGCGGTTTCTAGCTCAGCTTCGCTCAAGCCGTGCAGGCCACGCTCGACTTCGAGCATGGCGTGACACTGCTGCGCTTTGGCGCGGAGTTGTCGAATCATGTCGCGGCTGCGTTGGGTGTAGCTGGCGATGACGGCGCCGTCGTGCGCCAAGGTGTCGGCGTAATGGTCGGCGTCTTGGAGCACCACGGGGGACACCCGGGCTTCAAAGCGGTGACCTTGGGTGGTGTTGCCAGCGGTCAAGCCCAAGGCTTTGACGGGCACCACGGTGCTGCCGTGCAAGGCCACCAAGCTGTGGGCGGGGCGCACAAACTTGACGCTGCTCCAGCCGGGCAGTTCGCAGTCAGACTCGAGCTGGTAGCTCATGACTTTGGGGATGGGCAGTTTGGCGATGGCGTCGTCCAGGGCTTTTTGCAAGCCTTGGGCCAGGCTGGCACCGTGGGCCACGCTGTCGTAGAACAAGGCCTCGGCTTTGCCGTCAGGCGCACGCTTGAGTTGCGCCACAGCCTCGGGGCCTGCGCCAATGGCTTGGAGTTTTTTAAGCAAGGCGGGGGTGGGGTTGCCACTGGAGTCCAAGCCAACGGCCACAGGCATGAGCTTTTGTTGCACCGCGCGGTCAGCGGCTTGGGGCAAGACCTGGGTGATGTGCGCGGCCAAGCGACGCGGCGAGGCAAAGGGCGTGACACTGGACACGGCTGAGGTGAGGCCTTGTGCTTTGAGTTGCTCGAACAAGACGCGTGCAAACGCATCGCCCAGCTTTTGCAAGGCTTTGGGGGGCAACTCTTCGACGAAGAGTTCGATCAGGAGGTTGTGGCTGCTCATGGTCAGGCGGCTTTCTTTGGCATGTGGGCCACCCATTCGCGCGGGGCCATGGGAAAGCCCAGGCGCTCGCGGCTGTCGTAATAGCTTTGCGCCACAGCGCGGGCCAGGTTACGGATGCGACCAATGTAGGCCGCCCGCTCGGTGACGCTGATGGCGCCACGGGCGTCGAGCAGGTTGAAGGTGTGGGCAGCTTTGAGCACTTGCTCATAAGCGGGCAAGGCGAGTTGTTCGGTCATCAGGTGTTGGGCTTGCTTTTCGTGGGCGCCAAAGGCGGTGAACAAGAACTCGGCGTCGCTGTGCTCGAAGTTGTAGGTGGACTGCTCGACTTCGTTTTGTTTGTAGACGTCACCATAGGTCAAGCCGTCGGTCCAGGTGAGGTTGTAGACGTTGTCCACGCCTTGCAGGTACATGGCCAGGCGCTCGAGGCCATAGGTGATTTCGCCGGTGATGGGTTGACAGTCAATGCCACCGACTTGCTGGAAGTAGGTGAACTGGGTGACTTCCATGCCATTGAGCCAGACCTCCCAGCCCAAGCCCCAGGCGCCGAGGGTGGGGTTTTCCCAATCGTCTTCAACGAAGCGGATGTCGTTTTTCTTCAGGTCAAAACCCAGGGCTTCGAGTGAGCCGAGGTAGAGCTCCAAGATGTTGCTGGGTGCGGGCTTTAAGACCACTTGGTATTGGTAGTAGTGCTGCAAGCGGTTGGGGTTCTCGCCATAGCGACCATCTTTGGGGCGACGGCTGGGCTGCACGTAGGCGGCTTTCCAGGGCTCTGGCCCCAAAGCCCGCAAGAAGGTGGCAGTGTGCGAGGTACCAGCACCAACTTCCATGTCGTAGGGCTGGAGCAAGGCGCAGCCTTGGTCGGCCCAGTAAGTCTGGAGCTTGAGGATGATCTGTTGAAAAGTCAGCATGCAACAAAAGCCGAACGTGGGCCGGCAAGTTAGGGGTGCAGGTCAAAACGCCTGCCAACCTTTGATTTTACGGGTCGAAGCGTTGCTTTTTTTGGCTGTGCCTGTGGCTATTGCTTGCTACTTGCGTGGCGACTTGCGGTGTGTTTGCCAAGCCACGCGACACAAGACCAGACCAGCCCACATGACCAGGGGCCACAGGCCCCAGGCAGACACCCAGCGCGCATAGGGTGTGACAGGTCCATGAACACCGTGCACTTGGGCGGTGAGCGCAGCTTGGACGCCACTGGGCAGACGGTGGGTGACAACACCCTGCGCGTTGATGATGGCGGTGGCGCCGGTGTTGGTGGCACGCAGCATGGGCCGCCCAAGTTCCAAGGCACGCATGCGCGAGATGTGCAAATGCTGGTCAATGGCCACGGTGTTGCCAAACCAAGCGATGTTGCTCAGGTTAAGCAGCAGGGTGGGTGCGGTGTCTGGATCGGCAAAGCTTTGGGCGAGTTCTTCGCCAAACAAGTCTTCAAAACAAATGTTGGGAGCGATGCGTTCGCCATGCCACAGCAAGGAGGGCTGGGCCACGACACCCCGCGAGAAGTCGCCCAAGGGAATGTTCATGCGCTGCACAAACCAACGGAACATGGGCGGCACAAATTCACCAAAGGGCACCAGGTGGTGTTTGTCATAACGGTAGCTGGGCGCGGACTCGCCGGGCAGCAGGGCCAAGACGGAGTTGGTGTAGTGCTGGCTGGGGGTTTGGTTGCTGTTGCTGGTTGTCGTTGCGCTGGGCTGGGTGGTTTGTGCGTCCGCTCTCATGGGCAGACCAATGAGGGCGGCTTGCTCACCGGTGGCGTAGCGCTGCTGCAAGCGCTGCCAGTAGCCGTCGGGCAGGTAGTCGAGCAGCAGGGGCAAGGCGGTTTCAGGGGTGACGATGAGGTCGGAGGTGTTGTCCATCAGGGCTTGGCGGTAGTCGCTCAAGGCCATGGGTACGCCCGGACCAAACTTGAGGTCTTGCGGCACATTGCCTTGCAGCAGGGTGACGCTCATCCCCGATGGATTGCTCTGGGTTGGCATGTCCCCCTGAAGCAGTGGCAAAACCACCCAAGTGAGGGCCAAGAGGCACAGGCTCAACACGCTCAGCCACGAGCTGGTGCTGGTGCCAGCAGTTTCGGGCGTGATTGGTTGGGGGCTGTTGGAGTTTTCTCGGTTGTTTCTGGTGTTGGCGTATCTGCGTTGAAGGCGCTGACACCCGGTGGCGGCGAGCATGGCCAACCAGGCGCTGATGGCGCTCAGCCCATACACCCCCAACCAAGGAGCCCATACGCGCAAAGGGCTGTCGACATGGGCGTATCCCCCTGCGGCCCAGGGAAACCCGGTGAAGAGTGTGCCGCGCGCTAATTCGGCCAAAAGCCACACGGCTGCAAAAGCAAACGCGCTTGGGGTGGCGCTGATGTGTTGTGCTGGTGCCGTGAGAGATGCTTTGGTTGAGCGGTGGCGTCGGCTCGCGTTGTGGTCGTGTCTGTCAAGGTTTGTGCGAAGCGGGTGGCTTGCCTTATGGAAGACCCAGCTGGCAAGGGCGTAGATGAGTGCCAAGCCTGCGCCCAGCAAACACACGGCCATGGCGGCCAAGGTGGCGGGCATGCCGCCGTAGTCGTGCATGGAGATGTAGAGCCACCAGGTGCTGGCCACCAACCAGCCGGTCGCAAAGCACCATCCGCGCCAAAATGCGGCTTGTGCGCTTGGGCTGTTCTGAAGCGTGTAGGCGAAAGCTGTCAGGCTGATGAGTTGCAGCAAGCCTGAGGGCTGGCCCTCAAATGCGTCGGCAAACGGCCACGCCATGGCGAGGGCTTGTGCCACACCAAGCACCAGCAAGAGCATGGTGACGCCTGCGCCTTGCCAACGGCGCATGCGCAGTGACGCTGGCTCAGGGCTTGGCGCGTGGCGCAGGTGTGCGACCATGAGTCTCGTGGGGAACGGGGTAGACCTTGAACCATTTCACGGCCCCGCCTTTGCTGAGCAAGACCTGAAAACGCAGGCCCCTCCAGTCGAAGTGCTCACCACGCCGCGGCACATGGCCCATGGCGTGGGCGATGTAGCCCCCGATGGTGTCGAATTTACTGTCTTCTGCCGCGGCTTCCTCTGCGTGTGTCGGCTCGAGTTCAAAGGCTTCGGTGACACGCTCGATGGCGGTGTCACCGCTGACGCGGTAGGTGCGATCAGCCAAGGCAAAGATGTCGCCCGTGTCTTCGGCTTGGTCGAATTCGTCTTCGATGTCCCCCACGATTTGTTCGAGCACATCTTCGATGGTGATGAGACCGGCGATGCGGCCAAATTCATCGACAACCAAGGCCATGTGATTGCGGGTGTTGCGAAATTCGCGCAGCAAGTCGTTGAGGCTTTTACTCTCTGGAACAAACACGGGCGGGCGCAACAGGGTGCGCACGTTCAAGGTGGGAGAACGCTGAAGTTTGAGCAGGTCTTTGGCGAGCAAGATGCCCACCATGTTGTCGCGCTCTTGCTCAAAGACGGGAAAGCGTGAGTGACCGGTGTCGATGACCTGGTGCAGGGTGTCTTCCAGTGACGCCTCCATGTCGATGAGGTCCATGCGCGGGGCCGCGACCATGACGTCACCGGCTGTGAGATCGGCCATGCGCAAAACACCTTCGA
>CANCUP010000071.1 GCA_947381325.1 Comamonadaceae bacterium | reverse complement strand
GAGCCTGACTTTGACCCAATGCGCCGATCAAACCGCAGATCGGGAGTTATTCAATCGCTGTGCCAAAAAGTCGCATCAACAGGATCTGTCGCTCTACCTGATTGATCACTATGTGCTGTGTGATGGGGCTGCTCACACCGCAGACGCTCAAGTGCAGCAGGTCTGTGCGGCTTCAACAGATCCAAACACGGCTTGGCTCGCCTATAACTACGATGGTTCGCAACCCATGGAGGGCGCCACACTGCGCATCGACGATCGGTCATGGGAAGTTCTTCGCTTCAAGGACAACGAATCCCAACCAAAGATTGCCCTTGCCCAAAGCGAATTCAGCCGCTTGCGCTACCAGATGTGGGATTTGCGCGACCGCAATTTGTTTCGTGTGGTCCCAAGTATCTTCATCTTGCTTGGTTTCCTGGCCATTTACATGAACTTCGTGTTCATGCGTCCACTCAAAGAGATTGAAGCTTCGATGTCAAAGTTGTCCTCCAGCAACTTAGGAACACTTGAAAAAGTCAAAGTGCCATTTTTTGAGTTTCGTCATTTTGTGCATGTGTTCGATGACCTGCGCGCCAGGTTGTTTGACAGCTTTGCCAAGTCCCGACGGTTTTCGGGCGATGCTTCCCACGAGTTACGCACACCACTCACCATCTTGCGTGGCAATGTCGAGCGCATGATTGTTGATTTGCCAAAGGGCAGTGACGCGCAAGTGCGCATGCGCATGATGGGCGACGAAGTCGAACGCTTGATCGACATCACTGAAAAGTTGCTGCAGCTCTCGCGCGCCGATGCCAGCAGCATGCTGCAAGACCTGCAATTGCTCGATGTCAGCGAGATGCTGGTTGAGCTCACCGATGAGCTGAGCAGTTTTCAAAACAAAGTCCGCGTCAACTGCGACATCCAGCCCCATGTGGTGTGGCATTGCGACCCACTGTTGGTCCGCCAATTGATCGACAACCTTCTGAGCAATGCGCTCAAATACAACGTGCCGGGGGGCTGGATTTTTGTCAAACTGGCTCGGTCGGGGGATGGCTTGGTGCTGATGGTCGAAAACCCATCAGACCAAATTCCCAAAGACTTGAGCGAGCGCTGGGCGGAACGTTTTTACCGCGGCGACTCCTCGCACACCCGAAACATTGATGGCATGGGCTTGGGCTTGAGTTTGTGCAATGAAATCGCGCAAGTGCACCATGGCGTGTTGAGCCTCAAGGTCACAGTTTCAAACACCGTGGCGGTGACGCTGAGGGCACCCTTGGTGCCCAAACCGGCCTGACCCCCTCTTTGCAAGTTCGCACTCGATGACAATGTTGTCATTCTGAAGAATGACGATTCCGTCATGTGCTGCAGCATGACGGGGATGTCACCCATGCCCAGATCGTCTCTGGGTACCGTGGCGCATGGCCACCGTCAAAGTCAGTTCCGAGCTGCTGGATAAGTTCAAAAGCCATATGGAAGCCGAAGGACTCGGCAGCCCGGATTCAATCACTCTCTCACCCGCCTTGGTGCTGGCGGTGGCTTTGCTGTACATGATGGCTGCCGATGGCGAGATCGAGGAGGCCGAAAGCAGTCAACTTCAGTCGGTGGTGGGCAACAACGATGCGCTGTTGAGTGCTGCCTTGGCCTATGTGCAGGCTGTGTCGATTGAGACCTTTCTTGACAAAGCCCCTGAGGTGCTGAGTCAGCAAGACAAACAATGCATCTTGGTCAATGTCTTTGACTCCTTGTTGGCCGATGGTCGCGCTGACGAAGAGGAGTTGGCCTTGTTTGGCCAAATACGCAGCGCATTTGGGGTGGCGGAGGCCGGCTTCAAACACGCGATGCGCGTCATCAGGCTGAAAAACGACAAATCGGTGTTTGGCCCCTTTGAGGTGATCCAAGACGGCGATGTGCGTGTCTCGCCCCATTTGGCCTTGGCGGTCTCCTTGCTCTACATGATGAGCGCGGATGGTTCGATTGGCCCTGAAGAAATCGGTCAACTTGAAGCGGTGATTGGTGAGTTCGAGGGCTTGCAACAGGTGGCATTGGCCTATGTGCGCAAGGTCAAGCGTGACCAATTCTTCAAGGCGGTGAGTCAATCACTCACAGCGAAGCAAAAACTTTGCATCCTCACCAATGTGTGCGACTCCATGATGTCGGACGGTGCCGTGGCGGTGGTGGAGGACAAGTTATTTGTCAGCATGGTGACGGCCTTCGGCCTGAAGCTCAAAGACTTTGACAAGTACCACCAAGTGCTTGAAGTCAAAAACATCCGGCCTTTTGACACCAGCAAATTCAAGAGCCACTTCAAGAACACCCTCATGGCTGGCGCCAATGCCCAGGAGGGGGAAGTCTTTGAGGCAACCGGTGCTGCCGCTGAGTTGGGCGTCGAGGTGCGTCGCACCATGCACGACAACATCGACCGGGTGCAGCATGACTTTGGCTCTGAAGCCAACATCCTTCAGGTCAACCACAACGCCACAGACGACCTCAACATCCAGCAAGTCGCAGCCGACGGCAGTGGTGAGCCAAACCTGCAGCAGGTCAGCAACGATGCCTTGGGTGCGAATGTGCAGCAGGTGGCTCAAGACGCCTTGGGTGTGAACGTGCAGCAGGTCAACGCAGCGGCAGATGTCTTGGGCGTCAACCTGCAACAGGTCAACAGCGATGCCTCAGGTGCCAACGTCCAACAGGTCAACAGCGATGCCCTGGGTGCCAACCTGCAGCAGATCCAAGGCGAGCAAGCCGATGGCAAAGCGTCCCAGTGGATGACAGCTGCCTCGCCTGCGCTCAACCGCCAGGCCTTGGCGTCGGACGCTGAATTCGCCGAACGCCAGCGCCTTGGGCTAGAACGCCAAAGTGCCAACGTCCAAACCTTGGATGCAGGCAGTTCTGCCCTGAACCGTCAAGCGCTGGAGACTGGGGCATCGGGCAGCAACCGTGCAGTGACAGATGCCGCTGCCCTTGCCGATCACCTGGAAGCTTTGCCGCCCGAAGAGCGGGTGAAAAACTTGTTCCAAGACATTGAGGTGCTCAGCCGTCAACTGGATGACTTTGAGTCAAAGAACAAGGTGATGCTGAATGCGGCCCGTCGTGCGCGCGAGCAAGAAGAGGCCAACCAGCAAGCCTTGATCAACCAACAACTGGCTGACAACGCCATCGCCTTGGCACAGGCTTCGTCTGCGCAGGCACTGGGCGTGCCCAAAGAGCACCTGCAGTCCAACCTGCAAGATGTAGGGGCACAAGTCTTACCCACCAACCGTCAACCGCTGGAAGCCCCACCGGCATCGGGCGCTCATCTGGCACAGATGGCCCAACAGCCTCTCACTGACCAAGTGACCGGTTCTGCGCCAAGCCAATCGTCACAAACCTTGGGGGTGGCCAAAGCGCATGTGCAGAGCAACGTGCAAGAGCTGGGCGTGGAGGGGGTCGAGAAGGTCAACCGCCAACGCATCGGCATGGGCTCTCAGACCCGTGACCTGCTCCTGGGTGGCGAAGCGCTCGCGACTGCACAAGGCAGTGCAGCCTCTGGTGCGGCCCTGGCGCAAGACCTGCAAGTTGAGGACACAGGAATCAAAGCTGAGGGCGCCCCAGACAGCGTGCAAAGTGCATCAACATCGCAGACGCCAGCCCGCACCGCAGCAGCCATGGCCAGCAGGCCATCACAGCCCTCAGGTGGTGTGCACGACTTGCTGGCGCGCTCAACCCGTGCGCGTCATGACATCAAAATGTATGTGAAGCTGACGCTCACCTTCTGCGTGCTCTCGTTTTGGACGTCCAACATTGCTGCCATTTATCCCGCCAAACAGCGGGTGGTGTCTGGCAGTTTGGTGCGCATGGCAGACCAGGCCCCACAAGACCTGGCGAGCCAAGCTGAGCGCAACAGACCCGCTTTACCCAATCGCTGAAGGTTCTTCTTGACGCGCAGCATGGGTGCTGGGCTGCAAGCGCATGGCTGCGTCCTTGAAGTTGTGTGTGGCTTGGCTCACATCATCGTCATCGAGGACGGGCGGTTTCACCATGGGTGCGCAGGGGAGTTTTAGACCTATTTCCCGGTAAAACATCGCCGCCATGTGGGCTGATGTCCCGTACACACTGAGTTGCTGCTGCGCCACGGTCGCGCGCAGGGTGTAACCGTATTTGCCTTTGACGCAGGCCAGATTGGAAAGCTCACGCAATGTGATACGTTGAACCTGCGGATCGTTGTCGTGGTTTGAAACCAACAAATGCTGGTCGGTCAGCACCCAAAGTCCGCGTCCAGCCAATGCCACTCGCCCGAGCACATACGCGATGACATGTTCGTTGGGTTGGAGGTGCGGTTTGATCAGGTCCACATCAGACGCTGCCAGCTGACGCGCGCCGTAGGGGTTGTTGCCCTCGATCAGCAGTTCACTCAATTCATTGCCGTTTTTTAAAAAGTCGAGCCACGCCATTCAGATCTCCTAAAAATTTGTCATGCCTGTTCTTGCCGCGAAGTAGGGACGATCCTGGGTCGTCGGGCCGTGCGTTGGCGCAAGAGGTTGTTCCTGCAGGCGTGCATTGTCTCAGCAAATGCTTAACCCTAGATCGGCACCCGGAGCCAAGGGTGGGCAGTTGTAAGATCGCCGCTCCATCGCTGCTGGTGCATGGAGCTACTCATCTTGTTGATTGCACGGACACATCACTGCCCATGGCTGCTTCTCCCAAATCGCTCACGGGCCTGACCCCATTTTTGAAACCTTACCGCTTAACTTTGTTTGTGGCGGCCCTCTTTTTGTTGCTCGCAGCTGGCACCACCTTGGCATTTCCTTGGGTCTTGCGCCAGTTGATCGACCAAGGGCTCTCGTCAGGGGCAACGCCTGAGCAACTGTCGGGTAATTTTTTGCAGCTGTTTGCGGTGGCCGCAGCCTTGGCGGTGTTTTCATCGGGGCGCTACTACACCGTGAGTTGGCTCGGTGAGCGCATCACGGGAGACTTGCGCAACGCGGTGTATGGCCATGTGCTCAAGCAAAGTCCGGCTTTTTTCGAGACCACGCAATCGGGGGAAGTGCTCTCGCGCCTGACCAACGACACGACCTTGGTGCAAACCGTGGTGGGCTCGTCGTTTTCGATGGGACTGCGCAATTTGGTCATGGGCGCAGGCGCCTTGTTGATGTTGGTGTGGACCAACCCCATCCTCATGCTGCAGGTGGTGACGGTGTTGGTGGCGGTGATTTTTCCAAGCGTGTATTTGGGGCGTCGGGTGCGACGCCTCTCGCGTGCCAGTCAAGACCGGGTGGCTGATTCCAGCGCCATCGCCTCAGAGGTGCTCAACGCCATTTCCGTGGTGCAAAGCTATACCGCTGAAGATCGCGAGACGAGCCGTTTCATCCAATCGACCACGAGTGCCTTAGGCACGGCGCTCAGGCGCATCCGTGCCCGAGCCGTTTTGGTGGGTTTCATCATCATGGCCTCCAGTGCCGTCTTGTTGTGGGGCTTGTACATGGGCACCTTGGCCGTGCGGGCTGGCACCAGCACAGCCGGACAGCTGGGAGAGACGGTCTTTTATGTGATCTTGTTGGCCAGTGCATTTGCCGTCTTGGGCGAGGTCTATGGCGACATGCTGCGAGCCGCCGGGGCGACCGAGCGGCTGATGGAGTTGCTGCACACCGAGTCCAACCTCAAAATTGCCGCCCAACCGCAACATGCGCCTTGGCCCCAAGGCGGCTCCAATTTGCAGCTCGAGGCGGTGCAGTTTCACTACCCTTCACGACCTGACACCTGGGCGCTGGATCAACTCAGTGGGCAGATCCATCCAGGCCAGACCGTGGCCGTGGTCGGGCCCAGTGGCGCTGGCAAAACCACCTTATTTGATTTGTTGATGCGCTTTCATGACCCCCAGTCCGGGCGCATTGTGTTGGATGGCGTGCCGATTGCCCAGATGGGCCTTCACGATTTGCGCGAGCGCATGGCCATCGTGCCTCAGGAGCCGGTGATCTTTTCTGGCACTGTGCTCGACAACATCCGCTACGGCCGTCCCGAAGCCAGCCTGCAAGAAGTGCATGCGGCAGCGCTTGCCGCCCACGCGCAAGAGTTCATCCACGAGCTGCCAGAGGGCTTTGACACCTATTTGGGCGACCGAGGGGTGCGTTTGTCGGGCGGGCAGCGACAACGCATCGCCATCGCACGTGCCATTTTGAAAAACCCGCCGCTGTTGCTGCTGGACGAAGCCACCAGCGCACTCGATGCGCAGAGTGAAAAAATGGTTCAGGCGGCTCTGGACAAAGCCATGGTGGGGCGCACGACGCTGGTCATCGCACACCGTTTGGCCACGGTGCAAAGGGCCGATGTGATCTGGGTGTTGGAGCGCGGCCGTTTGGTAGAGCAGGGCACCCATGCCGAGTTGCAAGCCAAAGGCGGCCTCTACGCCAGCCTGGCGGCGCTTCAGTTCAACGCTCCGCTTTGACATCGACGGAGTCTTGCGCACCCGCCTGATCCTGCGCAGCCTGCGCTTGCTCGCGTGCCCTTTGCTGACGGGTTTGTTCTTGTGCCTTGCGCACATCGTGCATTTGCCAAAACGCAAACACAAACACCAGCCCAAAAATCCCCAGCTCCAACCCAATGCCCATGTCCGATCTCCTGTGGTCGGACATGCTAGCCGCATCCCCTGAGCCCCTGCAGGCAGGGGGTTTCAGCCAGACCTCTCACGCCTGTTCCTGACGTCCTTGGTGTCAACCATGGTTGACGTCCCAAGGAATCAGAGTATATTGACACTCATGCCTGTCAGCCAGGGTTGACAGATCTTCCGTGCCGGAGGTCCTATGAGTTTATTGATACGCGCTGAACAAGCCTTGAGCGGCCATTTTGAGCAAGCTGTCGGCGTGGGTGCCCCACCGCGCTTGGTGGCGGCCATGCGTCATGCGGTTTTTTCAGGGGGAGCCCGCATTCGTCCTCAGCTGTGCATGGCGGTGGCCGCTGCGTGCGGCGACGACGCGCCCGCATTGACCAATGCCGCAGCGGTGGCCCTTGAACTGATGCATTGCGCTTCGTTGGTGCACGACGACATGCCTGCATTTGACAATGCCGACACCCGCCGTGGCCGCCCGTCGGTGCACAAGGCTTTCAGCGAACCTCTCGCGTTGTTGGCAGGGGACGGGCTGATCGTCATGGCCTACCGCGTCATGTTGCAAGCCGGTGCGCAGCACAGCGAGCGCTTGTTGGCCTTGATGGACAACTTGACCCAAGGCGTGGGCTTGCCGCACGGCATCGTGGCCGGACAAGCATGGGAATGCGAAACCAGCGCCGATTTGGGCCAATACCAACGTGCCAAAACTGGTGCCCTGTTTGTTTCCGCCACCTGCGCGGGCGCGCTCAGCTGTGGTCATGCGCCTGAGCCTTGGGCGTCCTTGGGGGCGTCGTTGGGTGAGGCCTACCAGGTGGCAGACGACATCCGCGACGTCATCGCCGATGCAGCCAGCTTGGGCAAGCCCGTGGGCCAAGACGCATTGCATGCGCGACCCAGTTCAGCGCAGGCCTTGGGGCTGGAGGGGGCCATCGCCCACTTTGACCACTTGATTGAGCAAGCGGCTTCATCGATTCCGGCCTGCTCGTACCGTGACATGTTGCGCCAATTGGTGCAACACGAAGCCGAGCGCTTGGTGCCCAAAGCCCTGTGCGAGGGCTATTTCAAAGCCCATGCCAGCCGGGCATCGGGTCGCATCAGCACCCCGCATTGAGCGCAGGCTGAGCACCTCCACACGCGAAAGACCCCCTATGTTTCAGCCCCTCGATCTGACTGCCATCGCAGGCCAAAGCGCCAAGAGCACATTCAAAGACCAATGGCAAGCTCAGCTCGAGCGCTGGTATGCGCATCCGGGCCTCTACCGCTGGTCTTTGGGCAACCCCTTGACGCGCTGGCTCACACGCCGGCGCACGCGCAAATTGTTTGACCTCATGGCGGGTTTTGTGCATAGCCAAGTGCTGCTGGCGTGTGTGCGTCTGGACTTGTTTCGGTCCTTGCACCAAGCCCCCGCTGACCTGACAGAGTTGGTGCGCCGCACCAAGCTGGCACCCAGTGTGTTGCAGCGCTTGCTGTTGTCGGCCGTGGCCTTGGGTCTGCTCGAACAGCGCAGTCTGGGTCGATTTGGGCTTGGCCCCTTGGGCGTTCCCTTGGCGCAGCATGAGGGCATTGCCCAGATGATCGAGCACAACCATTTGCTCTACCAAGACATGCAGGACCCGGTGCAGTTTTTGAGCAACGCTTGGCAAGGTGGCATGGCCGATTACTGGCCCTATGCGCATGCCAACACCGCCGCCTTGCCGGATGCAAACGGGGTGAACAAATTCACCCGTTATTCCGAGCTGATGGCGGCCTCGCAGGGCTTTGTGGTGCAAGAGATCTTGTCGTCGTACTTCTTCAGCGAACACCGCTGCGTGTTGGATGTCGGCGCTGGTCGAGGCCGTTTTGTGAGCGAGTTGGCCGCACATGCGCCGCATCTGAATTTCATGATGTTTGACCTGCCCCCTGTGCTGGCACTGGCCAGGGAGAACCTTCGCGCCAAGGGTTTGAGTGAACGCGTCAGCCTGCACCCGGGCAGCTTTTTGGACGACCCCCTGCCGCGTGGCGCCGATCTCATCACCTTGGTGCGTGTGGCGCATGATCACCCCGATGCGGTGGTGCGCCAGATTTTGCAAAAAGCCTATGACGCCTTGCCCGTTGGGGGCACGCTGTTGCTGGCAGAGCCCATGGCGCAGTCCGAGCACCAAGGAGGCTCAGACGAAGCCTCGGTGGATGCTTATTTCCATTTTTATCTGTTGGCCATGGGCGATGGACGCCTGCGCACTCCGCAAGAGTTGATGGACATGATGCGCGCCGCAGGCTTCACCCATGTCGAGCGTGTGCCCAACGCCATGCCCATTCATGCGCAGATCCTTTTGGGTCGGAAATCTAAGTGTTTACCCTTGAATGCCGGTAAAAGTGTCAATTAACTTTGACATTAAACAATGTAAGGTAAAAAATACACCCATGAAATCCCAAGCCGTCGTCTTCAACAGTCCCAAACAACTGAGCCTACAGGCCTTGGACTTGCCCGAGTTGCAAGCTGGACAGCTAGAGGTGGCGGTCGAGTTCAGTGGCATCAGCACCGGGACCGAGCGCATGCTCTGGGACGGCAGCATGCCTCCCTTTCCTGGCATGGGTTACCCCTTGGTACCGGGTTATGAAACCGTCGGCCGTGTGGTGCGTTCGGCCGCTGACTCGGGTGTGCAAGCAGGGCAGAGGGTGTTCGTGCCCGGCGCCAATTGTTTCGCGGATGTCAAAAGTTTGTTTGGCGGTGCCGCCTCACGCTTGGTGGTGACGGCCCAAAAAGTCGTGCCTGTGGACGAGCACCTGGGCGCCCAAGCCGTGCTGCTGGCCTTGGCTGCCACGGCTTACCACGCCGTCTCGGGCGGCGGACAGCAAGAACCCTTCGCCGCGCCAGAGTTGATCATTGGTCACGGCGTCATGGGACGCTTGTTGGCGCGCTTGACCGTGGCCGCGGGAATGCCTGCGCCCACTGTCTGGGAAACCGACCCGGCGCGCTGTGCAGGCGCCCAAGGCTACAACGTGATCCACCCACAAGATGACCCGCGTCGCGACTACGGCACGATTTACGACGTGAGCGGCGACGGCAGCCTGCTCGATGGCCTGATCCAACGCTTGCGCCCCGGCGGCGAACTGGTGTTGGCGGGTTTTTACAAGCAAGACCTGAAATTTGCCTATGCACCGGCCTTCATGCGCGAAGCGCGCATGCGCATCGCCGCTGAATGGAAGCGTCCCGATTTATTGGCCGTCAATGAGTTGGTCCACACCGGCCGCTTGTCCCTTGACGGTTTGATCACCCACACCCAGCCATCGACCCAAGCTGGTTCTGCCTACGAGACCGCGTTCGGAGATGCGAACTGTCTCAAGATGATTTTGGATTGGAGTGCTTCCGCATGAACACCGACACCACCACGCAACCTATCAAGTTTGTTGAAGTCCTGCGACGCGAGGCCGATGTCGAGCCCGACGCCGTGAGCACCAGCGAAGTGACCAAAGAGACGCAAATCATTGCCATCTACGGCAAGGGTGGCATTGGCAAAAGCTTCACCCTGGCCAACCTGTCTTACATGATGGCCCAGCAAGGCAAAAAAGTCTTGCTCATCGGTTGTGACCCCAAGAGCGACACCACCAGTTTGTTGTTTGGCGGCAAGGCCTGTCCCACCATCATCGAAACCTCGTCGCGTCTCAAGCTGTCGGGCCAAGCGGTCAGCATTGGCGACGTGTGCTTCAAGCGCGATGGCGTGTTTGCCATGGAACTCGGCGGCCCCGAAGTGGGCCGCGGCTGTGGCGGGCGCGGCATCATCCACGGTTTTGAAACCTTGGAGAAACTCGGTTTTCACGACTGGGGTTTTGACTACGTGCTGCTCGACTTTTTGGGCGACGTGGTGTGCGGCGGTTTCGGTTTGCCAATTGCCCGCGACATGTGCCAAAAAGTCATTGTGGTCGCCAGCAACGACTTGCAGTCGCTGTATGTGGCCAACAACGTGTGCTCGGCGGTCGAGTACTTCCGCAAGCTCGGTGGCAACGTCGGCGTTGCCGGCATGGTCATCAACAAGGACGATGGCACGGGCGAAGCCCAGGCCTTTGCCACCAACGCCGGCATTCCTGTGTTGGCTGCGATCCCAGCCAACGAAGACATCCGCCGCAAGAGCGCCAGCTACGAAATCATTGGCCGCCCCGATGGTGAATGGGGTCCGCTGTTTGCCGAGTTGGCCAAAAACGTGGCCGAGGCGCCGCCGCAACGCCCCAAGCCCCAAACCCAAGACCAGTTGCTGGGCTTGTTCAGCGCCGACGTGGTCGGACGCAACGTGGTCCTCGAGCCTGCCACCGTGTTCGACATGGTGGGCAAGGACGAAGACATCAAGCCTTCGCTGGAAGTCGTCTACGACGCGGCCTAACGCAATCCCCGAAGACCTTCACAGGAACAGGCCATGACACGCACCATCCCAATTCATCCGAGTCCGCAAGCTGCCAACCCGGCAGGTCTGCAAGGCGACGGCATGGGTTGCCACGCGGGTACCGAGGCCATGGTGGCTGCTGCCAAAGAGGCGGGCAAATCCGAGGTGCTGGACCAATACGCACGCGATTACCCGCGTCAACCCGATGCGGGCCCGCACGATCAACCGCAAAGCATGTGCCCTGCCTTTGGCTCGCTGCGGGTGGGCTTGCGCATGAAGCGCACCGCCACCATCTTGTCGGGCTCGGCCTGTTGTGTCTATGGCCTGACCTTCACCTCGCATTTTTACGGCGCGCGCCGCAGCGTCGGCTACGTGCCGTTTAACTCGGAGTCCCTGGTCACCGGCAAACTGTTTGAAGACATTCGCGAAGCGGTGCACGCCGAGGCCGATCCGGCCAAGGTCGACACGGTGATCATCATCAACCTGTGCGTGCCCACCGCCAGTGGCGTGCCACTGCAGTTGCTGCCCAAAGAGATCAACGGTGTGCGCATCATCGGCATCGATGTGCCGGGCTTTGGCGTGCCCACCCATGCAGAAGCCAAAGATGTGCTCGCAGGTGCGATGCTGAAATACGCCCGCGAAGAAATCATCAGTGGTCCGGTGGCAGCCCCACGCGCCGGTCGCGGCAGCAAGCCCACCGTCGCCTTGCTGGGCGAAATGTTCCCGGCTGATCCCGTCATCATTGGCCAGATGCTCGAACCCATGGGTTTGGCGGCAGGCCCCGTGGTGCCCACGCGCGAATGGCGCGAGCTGTATGCCGCCCTGGACTGCAGCGTGGCTGCCGCCATCCACCCTTTCTACACCGCCAGCGTGCGCGAGTTCAAGGCCGCGGGCCGCCCCGTGGTGGGCTCTGCACCGGTCGGCCTGGAAGGCACGCAAGACTGGTTGCAAAACATTGGACAAGCCGCAGGTCTGGCGCAGTCTCAGATCGATCTGTCGCGCAACCAAGCTCTGGCGCAAATGCGCGGCCTGCTGATGCAAAAGCCAATTTCAGGCCGCATCACACTCAGTGGCTACGAAGGCTCTGAATTGTTGGTGGGGCGCTTGCTCATCGAGTGCGGTGCCGACCTGCGTTACGTGGGCTCGGCCTGTCCGGCCACCGACTGGAACGCGCACGACATCGCTTGGCTGCAGGCCAAGGGCGTGCAGGTGCAAATGCGTGCCTCACTCGAGCAAGACCTGCAAGCCATGTACGAGTACCGTCCGCAGTTGGCCATTGGCACCACGCCGGTGGTGCAAATTGCCAAACAAAACAGCGTGCCTTCGCTGTACTTCACCAACTTGATTTCTGCGCGTCCTCTGATGGGTGTGGCAGGTGCCGGCTCATTGGTGCAAGTGGTGCAGGCAGCCATGGGCAACCAAAGCCGCTTTGACGCGATGAAGAGTTTCTTTGGCGATGTGGGTGCAGGCCACGCCGCAGGTGTCTGGGAGTCGGTGCCCAAAGACCGTCCTGAGTTCAAGGCCGAAACCCGCCGGCAGTTGGAAAAGTTACTCAAAAAACGCAAAGCCGAGGAGATGGGATCATGAGTCAGCCCAATCTGCCCAAATCACCTTTGATCCTCGACCATGACCGCGCGGGCGGTTATTGGGGAGCGGTGTATGTGTTCACCGCGATCAAAGGTTTGCAAGTGGTCATCGACGGCCCTGTGGGGTGCGAAAACCTGCCGGTGACCTCGGTGTTGCATTACACCGATGCACTGCCCCCACATGAACTGCCCATCGTGGTGACAGGCCTGGCCGAAGAGCAGTTGGGCCGAGAAGGCACCGAAGGTTCGATGAAACGCGCCCACGCCACCCTCGACCCTGAGTTGCCAGCGGTGGTGGTGACCGGCTCCATCGCCGAGATGATCGGCGGCGGTGTGACGCCCGAAGGCACCAACATCGCCCGTTTTTTGCCACGCACCATCGACGAAGACCAATGGCAATGCGCCAACCGCGCCATGTACTGGCTCTGGAGCGAATACGGCTTGCGCAAAGTGCCTGCCCGCAAACCCTTTGAAGATCGACCTGCCGGCGAAAAACCTCGCGTCAACATCATCGGCCCCAGTTACGGCACCTTCAACAGTGCCAGCGACTTGGCCGAAATTCGTCGCCTCGTTCAAGGCATCGGCGCTGAAGTCAACATGGTCTTCCCCTTGGGCAGCCACTTGGCCGACGTCTCGCGCTTGGTCGAAGCCGACGTCAACATTTGCATGTACCGCGAATTTGGCCGCATGCTGTGCGAAGCGCTCGAGCGTCCTTACCTGCAAGCCCCGATTGGCATGCACAGCACCACGCAGTTTTTGCGCAAGCTGGGTCAGTTGCTCCACCTCGACCCTGAGCCTTTCATCGAGCGTGAAAAGCACACCACCTTGAAGCCCCTGTGGGACTTGTGGCGTTCGGTCACCCAAGACTTCTTTGCCACCGCCAGCTTTGCGGTGGTGGCGGGTGAAACCTATGCGCGGGGTCTGAAAAACTTTCTGGAGTTTGAGATGGGCTTGCCCTGTCGCTTCAGCGTGTCGCGCACCGCAGGCAACAAGACCGACAACGCCAACGTGCGCGACATGGTCAAGACCCAAACCCCCTTGATCATGTTTGGCAGCTACAACGAGCGCATGTACCTGAGCGAGATCTCTGGGGGCAGTCCCATGCGCGCAGCATTCATTCCGGCGTCGTTTCCGGGCGCCATCATCCGACGCCACACCGGCACGCCCTTCATGGGGTACAGCGGGGCCACCTATGTGGTGCAAGAGGTGTGCAATGCCTTGTTCGATGCCTTGTTCCACATCCTGCCCTTGGCCACTGACATGGACAAGGTCGAGGCCACGCAAGCGCGTGGCGTCGCACCGCCCAACGCCAGTTGGCAAGACCCAGCGCAGCAACGGCTGCGCGATGTGGTGCAAAGCCAGCCGGTGCTGGTGCAAATTTCTGCCGCCAAGCGTTTGCGTGACCAGGCCGAACAACTCTCGCAGGCGCAGGGTCAAAGCGAAGTGACTGTGGACCATGTGATTGCGGCGAGCCGAGAACTTGGGCTGGGGATGGCGGCATGACGAACCACCCATTTCTTCAAACACCACGCGGTGCTTCGTTGCGAAGCGCCGTGTTCAAGATGTCGTGGCCTTTGGCTGCGGATGCCCATCTGCGCGGGCTGTGCGCATCCCGGGTCGTAAGGCCTTGTTAACAGGAGCAACAAATGTCAACAAAGACATCTATTTCCGGACTCACCGATGAGGAAGCCCAGGAGTTCCACCACTACTGGATGCAGGGCACCGTGGGCTTCACAGCGGTTGCTGTGCTCGCTCACGTGCTGGTCTGGGCGTGGCGTCCTTGGTTCTGATTCAGAACTTGTTTTTTCAACCATAGATTGACGGAGTCACTGTCATGCACAACACACCCCACCTCACTGAGGGCCATTCGCGTGCGGATGAGTCCCCTGCGTATTGGACTATTTTTCTCATCGGATTCGGATGTCTGTTTGCGGTCGTCTTGCTGGCCAAGCTGGTAGGCGTTCAATGGCGTGATCTGCTGCCCGGTGCAGAGGATGCCAAGAGCATGAGCCAAGGCGTGAAAGCTGCGGTGTACACCTTCATGTCCCACATCATTTAGGAGATTCACCATGTGGAGAATTTGGCGACTTTACGACCCTTTGCGTGCGATGGTGCTGCAGG